>JBBSBC010000029.1:0-26286 GCA_038251595.1 Phycisphaerales bacterium
AAGGCGGGGTGGGAGAAGTGCATGCCGCTCGGTGTGCCGACCGACGACACGCTCACGCTGGTGCGCATGTTTGCGAGCGCGTGGCAAGAGGCGGAGCGCGACCTCGCGGCCAGTTCATTGCTCATGGTCGGGGTGACGCTCGTTGATCTCGAACCGGTCTACGGCACCACACTTTCGCTGTTCGCACCGCCGCGACCTGTCCATAGACTCGGCGAGGTGATGGACCGCATCAACACCGCGTTCGGAAAGCGGGCGGTCTACACCGCATCGATGCACATCGCAAAGGAGTCAGCACCGTTGCGGATCGCGTTCAGTTCGATCCCGGATCTGGACTTGCCGGAGTGAAGTTGTGCCGAGATCGCCGCAGTGTGGAAGACTTCACTGAAGATCGACCTCTTTCAGCCCGCTGAAGCGGGCCGACACTTCAATAACTGGGCTGACAGGTGGAAGCCTTCTCATGATTTACACAAGCAGACTTGCGGGCTTCTCCAGCAGGTCCTTCACCGTCGCCAGGTACTGCGCCGCCATGGCGCCATCGATGATGCGGTGGTCGCTTGTCAGGGTCATCTGCATGACCGAGCCGATGCCGATGGTCTTTGCGCCGGTCTTGGGGTCGGCAATGATCACGGGCTGCTCGATCGCGGCACCGACGGCGAGGATGGCCGCGTTGGGCGGGTTGATGATGGCGGTGAAGTGCTCGACACCGAACATGCCAAGGTTCGAGATGGTGAAGGTGGAGTCGGACATTTCGTCAATCGCGAGACCCTTGGCTCTGGCCTTTTCGCTGAGTCGCTTGGACTCGGCGGAGATCATGCGAAGTCCGACGCGATCGGTGTTGCGCAGCGTGGCGACGACCAGACCGCCGCCGTTCCCGTTGGCATCGAGCGGGAGGGCGATGGCGATGCCGATGTTGACATCGGAGAGGAGTTCGATTGCAGGGCCGGAAATCGCAGGGCCGGAAATCGCAGGGCCGGAAATCGCAGGGCCGGAAGATGACACGGGCGAGCTGCCTTCGCTCCAACGCGCGTTGACGTGCGGGTGCTGATGCATGGCCAGGCTGCACGCCCGGACGAGGAAGTCGTTGACGCTGAGCTTGACACACTGCGAAGCAAGCTGCTCGTGGAGCTGCTGACGCAGGTTGAGCAGCGCATCCATGCGTACCGCGATGGTGACCTGATAGTGGGGAATGGTCGCCTTGCTCTGCACCAGCCGCTTGGCGATCGTCGCGCGCATGTTGGAAAGCGTGATGGTGCGCCGACGCAGGGTCGAGCCCGCGGGCGGCAGCGCAACACCGGGCACGGCCCCGGCGGAAAGATCGGAGATCTTGGTCGTGGTGGGCCGGCTCTCCGAGCCGGATCTGGATGTCTGACCGGGTGGATTGGCTCGAAGAGCCGACCCACCGCTTACGGCCCCGCCGAGAGCGGCTTCGACATCTTTGCGGATAATGCGCCCGGAAGGACCGGTGCCATGCAGCGCACCGAGATCGACGCCGGATTCACCGGCAATCTTGCGGGCGAGCGGCGACGCGAAGATGCGATCGGTGGACGTGGGCGTAGCGATGGTGGTGTGGGCGTGGCCGTTGGCGGTGGAGGATGTAGCAACAGATGCGCTCGCTGCGCCAACCGCGATCCGCTCCTTGGCCATCGGCGCAGCGGCGACAGACGATGATGCTGTCGATGCCGAGCTCGTGGCGGCATCGAGGCTCTCGCCGGCTTCGGCGAGGCGCATGATGATTGTTCCAACTTTCACCGATGTTCCCTCGGCCACCGAGAGCTCCGCGACGGTGCCATCGTCAAACGTCTGGAGTTCCATGGTGGCCTTGTCGGTCTCGATGTCGGCGATGACATCGCCGCTCTTGACCTTCTGGCCGGGCTTCACGCTCCACTTCACAACCGTGCCCACTTCCATGGTGTCGGAGAGGCGGGGCATTTTAACTTCGATCGCCATGAATCACTCCGGCTCACTCAACGTTAATGTGAGATGACATGAAAGTAAAGAGACTTGGGCGAGGATCTTCAAGCGGACTTGCGGCGTCGTTGCCCTTGCGGCTTCCACGCGCGGACATGCTCAACAATGAGCGCGTTGACAAGGCGAGTTGTGCCATCGGTATTCACGTAGAAAGAGCTGGCGAGCCGCTTAGGTGGTCCGGAACGAGCCGGGGCGCTCGGAGTGAACCAGATGTAGTCGCGATGGGGGAGCTTGTAGGGTGTTCCATCTATCATGGCAATTTCGACACCATCCGGGTGTTCATTCACGAAATCGCGTATCGCATGAATATCCATTTCAGACTCCGGTTCGATCGGCGTTTCGACGGTGGAGGTGTGGGTTAAGTGAATAGTGATCGGAACTGTCGGGGAACAACCGAGGATCATAGAACATCGTCAGGGGAAAACGGGTGCCGGAATCTGGGTCGGGTGTTGGGGAAGTGATGATGTGGCCACGTTCTCGTAAAGATCAAAATCGGCCGCGAAGCGGTGCCGGACCAGTTCCCGAAGCTCATCGTTGTACAACGCATCAGCGCCGGGCATGAGGTTGGCTTGAGCGAGTTCGCCGGAGTGAACGTCGGTAAACATCTCATTCTGATATGGTTGATCGGCGATGGTCTGATGTTCGGGAAGTTCGGGACCGCGAACCCCGAGGTGCAGAGCGAGTTGAGGGAGCGCCACCGAGAGCGCGTTCAGCCGGCCGATAAAGTCGAAGCGATGTCCCGCGAGGAAGGTTGCCTGTGGGCGCCAATGAATATCAAGATGATCGTCGGAGGCCTCGGCGAGGTAGTGAACAAACTCGCGAAAGGTGATGCCCCTGGAGTATTCAACGATGGAGGAGGCCGGCACATCCTCCTCTCGGGAGATGAGGTTGATATGACGATTGGTATCGATGACCACGGGCAGGTTCTTCATCCGGGCAACATCTTCCATCACTTCGCCCGCGGCCTCAAAGACGCCGTACATCATCCCTTCGATGAACTTGTTGGTGAAGGCTGAGGCGATGCGTTTGTAGGGATCGCGCAGGAACGTGAAGCAGTAAAAATCCTGGAGCGTCTGCCACCACTCGTCGCCGCGGGTGTAGAGCGTGTGGTGCTCGCGGCAGTGCCAGTGAACATCGGCAACGTTGGTGGCCCCGGGCTCGACCACGCTGAGGAACCACGACTTCAGCACTGAGCACCCGTTCTTCGGGATCGCGCAGCAGATGAAGCGATCTCGTGGCGCAACAAAGTACTCCGCGTACGGAAAGACGAGGTTCTCATTCTGCATGCGCGGGGTGAGCGTGGACAAGCCTGGTTATTCCTTGCTCGGCGGGGTTGGGAGAGGTTCAGGCGTCAGTGAAGCCCGAGCGATTTCTTGACGGCCGCGATGATCTTGCCCTTGTGGGGCAGATACTCCATTTCAAGATTCTTGGCGTACGGAGTCGGTACATCGTCGGTGTTGACACGCAGCGGCTGATGGTCGAGATAGTCGAACGCGTGCTCGCAGACCTGGGTCACAACTTCACTAGCGACACTGGCGAAGGGCCAGCACTGATCGACCACAACGATCCGCCCGGTGCGCTTCACGCTCTGGACGATCGAGTCGATGTCGAGCGGGCGTACGGTGCGCATGTCGAGCACATCGCACACCACACCTTCCTTGGCAAGCTCATCGGCCGCCTCGATGCAGAAGTTTACGGGGCGACCAAAGCTCACGAGCGTGCAGTCGGAGTTGCGTTCGCCGGACCACGACCCACGACGGAGCGCGGCGACACCGAACGGGATGGCGTAATCACCCTCGGGCACGAGGCCCTTGTCGGAGAGCATGCGCTCGGACTCGAGATGGAAGACGGGGTCTTCATCGCGGATCGCGGTGGTGAGCAGGCCCTTGGCTTCGGAGGGGCAACTGGGGATGGCGATCTTGAGGCCGGGGACGGTGGCGTAGAGCGACTCGACCGTCCACGAGTGTGTGGAGCCAAGCTGGCCGCCCGCGCCGTTGTTGCCGCGAAAGACGATGGGGCAGCCCCATTGTCCGCCGGACATGTAGAGCATCTTGGGGACGTTGTTCAGAAGCTGGTCGGCCGCGACGAGCGAGAATGACCAGGACATGAACTCGATGATCGGGCGCAGGCCGTACATGGCCGCGCCGACAGCAAGGCCTGCGAAACCGTTCTCGCTGATGGGCGAGTCGATGATGCGCAGCGGGCCGAACTCGTCGAGCATGCCCTGCGAGATTTTGTACGCGCCGTTGTATTGAGCGACTTCCTCACCCATGAGGAAGATGCGCTTGTCGCGGCGCATCTCGAGCGTCATGGCATCGCGGAGAGCTTCGCGGAACTGCATCTCCTTGGTGCCGGAGTCGGGGAGGAGGTGGGTGGTGGTGGGGTCGGTGGTTGCGATCATGGGATTCAGAGGATTGGTTTAATGACTATTCAGGCCGGTATCGGCACAGGTATGTGTCAAGGGCAGCGATCAGTTCCGGGAGCGACTGTGCCACGGCGCGAGTCAGGGTTTCAAGATCAATCTCATCGTTGTTCTGAACGAGCACGTTGCCCATCCCGGAAGTTCGAACCACGAAAGTGGGATCTGGAAGTTCACAACAACGGGTTCTTCGCACCCGTCACATAGTCGCGTGTCGGGCTCAGGTTCTTCTGGATGTTGGCGTACACATCGCTGTACAACTCGCTGATGTCGGGGATCGGTGAGTCTTCGGCGAACTTTATGGCCGCAGCGACGGTCTCTTTAACGTCCTTCTGCATCGATGTGAAGGCCTCTTCGGTGAGGCTTTTGCGGTCGTGCAGCAGGTAGCCGGCGAGCGCATCGATCGAGTCCTTGGCCTTGACCAGTTCGACTTCATCCTTCGTGCGATACTTCTGCGGGTCCGACATCGAGTGACCCTGATAGCGGTAGGTCTGAAGGTCCACGAAGCCGGGCCGCTGCTTCTCGCGGCACTCATCGGCGAAGGGCTTGAACTTGTCGTAGAGGCGGAGCAGGTCCAGACCCTCTTCCTCCGTGATCTTGAGGCTGTCAATTCCGTAGGCCGCGCCCTTGGCGAGAAGGTTGTGGGCCATGGTCGTGCCGCGCTCGATGGAGGTGCCCATCGAGTAGCGGTTGTTCTCGACGATGTAGATGACGGGAATGCTCCAAAGCCCCGCGAGGTTCATCGATTCGTGCAGCACACCCTGGTTGAGCGCACCATCGCCGAGGTAGCAGAGACACACCTTCTTCTTGGCTTCACCACCACCGTGCTCGTCAAGTTGCTTGCCCAGCACCTCCCACTCGTAACGAGCGGCGAAGGCCAGACCTGTGCCGAGCGCGGTTTGCGCGCCGACGATGCCGTGCCCTCCAAAGAGCCAGTGCGGCTTGTCGAACATGTGCATCGAGCCGCCCTTGCCCTTGGCGCACCCGGTGGATCGACCAAACATCTCGGCCATGCACGCACCGGGATCCATGCCGCGTGCGAGCGCGTGGCCGTGATCCCGATAGGCCGTGATGACCGGGTCATCCGGATTCACCGCATTGATGGTGCCGACCGCGCAGGCTTCCTGTCCGATGTAAAGATGGCAGAACCCGCCGATCTTGGCCTGCTGATATGCCTGAGCGCAGCGCACTTCGAACTCGCGGATGAGGAACATGTCACGCAACCAGCCGTTGAGCGTCTCGGCGGGCAGCTTGCTGGTGAAGCGGCCGGGAATGCTGCGCCCGGTTGAAATGGGAGCGCTTTCACCGGAGGGCTGGGGGTTGGATTTGGCGACGGTTTGGGCGGCCATCAGGCGGCGTCCTTTGCGGGGTCGTCGGGTTGTTCTCGCGGCGTGAACAAAGCCCGATCAAATGGAAGTTGGCGAACCTCTAAGTGTAGGTTCGCAGGCACGATCCGACCAGATTGGTGACGATGCTAATCGCAGCTTGGAAACGCGTACGGCTCGTTTGCGATGTGCTGTCGCAAACGAGCCGTGTTATCGAGACGATGCGGGAGAGTCTTCGAGCGGGTCAGTGAGGCAGACGAGCCTGATCTGGAGCGGCCGCGGCCTGTGTTTGAAGGATCACGAGGGCCGTGCTGAGCTGGATGTCGAGGCCGTCATCTATGAGCTTCTGTGGGTCGGGGCGCGGTGTTTTGGATTCGACGATCCGCCCTTCGCTGTCGATCGGAAGAACATCGGCATCCTGTCGGACCTTCAATGCTTCGGACAACTGCTCGGGAAGCATGGCGATTTTGAGGTGAGGTTCAACACCCCAGGTGCTCGCGCCGGGCTTGCGGTGAAGAATCCGTCCATCGGGCAGCTTGTAGTACTGCGTGGTGAGTTTCATCTTGGCGTTCGGTGCCAGGTTCCAGACGTTCTGCACGCTGCCCTTGCCGAACGAACGCTCGCCAATAACAAGTGCGTTGATCTCACCTTTGTCGGCGTAGTGGCGGATCGCGCCCGAGACAATCTCGCTTGCAGATGCGGAACCTTCGTTGATCAGAACAACCAAGGGCGTGCCGCCCAGCAGGCTCTCACCCTGCACTGCGGACTTGATCTCGCCGGTCATGGTGCCTTCGGTCGAGACGATCGTCCCCTTATCGATGAACGTGTTGGAGACGGTGACCGCCTCGGTCAGCAGGCCACCCGGGTTGTAGCGAAGGTCGAGGATGAGACCGTTCAGTCCCGAAGCCTCCTGCTTCATCTGGCGGATCGCTGCGCGGAGTTCGGTGGTGGTCTCTTCGGTAAACTGGAGGAGCCGGACGTATCCGATCTTGTTGGGTCGGTCTACAAACCAGTCCCACTGATCCTCCTTGGCACCGAGGCGTCGCCATCCCTTGACCGTAGAGGTCTGGATGACGGCGCGCACAAGATCGAAATTCTTGTCTTCGCTCACATCTTTGCCGTCGGCAGTCTTCGCGTCGGTGATGCGCTCGACGGTAATGTTGACCTTGGTATTCTCCGGCCCGGTGATCAGGTCAACCGCCTGGTTGAGCGAGATGCCGACCGCGGTGTTGCCATCGATCTTCTTGATCAGGTCGCCGGTCTTGACACCGGCCCGCTGCGCGGGTGTGCCTTCAAGCGGCGTGACGACCTTGATCATCTGCGTCTCGTCATCCATCTGAATCTGGATGCCAACACCTCTGAACTTGCCCTCGGTCATGCGGTTGAACCGCGAAACCTCATCGGGCCAGATGATGGCTGAGAAATCGTCGAGCTTGCCCATCGCACCGTTGCCGAACTCGTGAAGAACGGCGTTGTCAGGGAAGGCGACGGTCGTGCGGTTGGTGGCGACGAGCTCATCAAGACAATCGAGCAGGGTCTGGTTGGTGATCAGGGACTCGGGCCGTGCGAGCTTGTTGGACCACTCATTGAGGAACGTCAGCATCGCATCCTTCGCGACCGTGTTCTTGAGCGAAGGAAAGACCTTGTCGAGATCGTGCGTGGTGGTCATGGTGCGGAGCGTCTCAAGCCCGCCCAACATCATCTCTCGCATCGGGACCTTGTCGATCTGCTGACGACTGGCCGCGGCGATGGCGCGGAAGACCATGCCCTTGTCCACATCCTTCAGCTTGTCGTTGAAGTTTTCGCCCAGCCCGTTGTACGCAGGGAGGGCGGATTTGCCGGCCGCGATGCGCTCATCGTTGCGGAGCTTCCAGAACTGCTCGGGTGCGTATAGACGGATCATGCTCAGCCGAAGCCCGAGTCTTTTGACATCCTGCTTGTACGTGCCCTCTTCTTCGAGCAGGACGTTGAGGCGGTAAAAGAGTTCGTTGGCGGTGAACCAATCGCCCTTGGCCTCGGCCGCGTGCGCGGCCTCTTCGCCGCGGCGGATCAGGTCGGTGATGCGCGGCTCGTGCATGAACGCCGCGCGGTCGGATGAGAGCAGGTAGCGCTCAACCGAGAGCTTGATCGCCTCGCTGAGTGCTTCAGGTGTTTGCTCGTTGAGCTTGACATCAAGCTTTTTGTCAACTTCGCCGACCTTCTCGGCGCGAGTGGATTCGCGCTTGGTCACGGCCTTGTCGAGCGCGGCGAACGATTCCTTGAGACCCGAGCCGATCTTGCCCGAAATCTCGGCGGCGCGCAGCGTTTCAATCAGCTTGGCTTCACCACTAGCGCGAGCCTCGGCCCACACTGTTGACGCGAGCGAAGTGCTGGGCGCGGTCGTTTGTGTGGTGGAAGAAGGGGGAGATGCGGTCTGCTGTGCGAATGCAGAGCTTGTCAGCGTGGTGAGGCCGAGACCAGTCCCAAGCCCGACCGCGAGAAGGACTTTCAAAACTCGTGAGGCAACAGTCCGGTTCATGCGAACTCCTGAAGACGATTCCGTTCATACACAGTCACGTCCGGAAACAGTACGTCCGTCGAGCATCGGGCGTTCCTGAACCAGCTTGCATCCGTCAAAAGTCTCGCATCGGCCTGTTTGCCCGGTTGAACAAGCCGGAGTTCGCAAAGTTCGGGAGGTTGGTCCGGTCTGTCGGGCACGGAAGTTCCGAACACGATCGTGCCGCCAACAGCCGGGTGTGCCTCTGCCCCCTTGCAAAAGTCGAATCAATCGACTCGAACCCCATAAGAATTACCCGCCACTCTCCCCAGAGTTGCGGCCGGTGGGCGTGCGTTTGTCTGAATGACCCGATGCCCGGATAAGCGACCATGCAACCAGGCCGCCCGCCGCGACAGCAACGAGGATGAGCATGACGACCTCGAAGTGGCCGCCCGTGATCGGCCACAAGGCGCGTCCTTCCGCCAGCCACCCGGCGTCGGCCATGCTGAGGGCCATCAGGGCGCAGACAGGACCCGCACCGTAGCCGAGGCCGATGAGGGCCTCGTGCTTGCCGCCCGCATCGACCTGCGAGTTGCCGACAGCCATCGCGTAATAGAGGGCCGCGCAGTAGATGACACCCATGCCGATGCCAAAGAAGCCCAGGCCGAGGATGAGTGCCGCGATCCCGACGGTTGTGCCCGATCCCGGGAGACGCGCGATGCTGGTCGAGAGCACAGCCAGACCAAATCCGACCATGAGCACCAGCGATCCGACCCAAGCGGTTGCCCATCGCCCGTGCCACCCGTGCCAGCGTTGCAGCACGGCGAAGGTCAACACGCGTGTGGTCAGCCACGTTGCCGCCAGTGGTGTGGCCCAGTGCTTTGGGATATTCAGGCTGGCGCACGCGATCGGAAGAAAGGGCGTGAGCGCGCTGTACACCATGTAGCTGGTCGGAAGTTGAATGCGGATGACCCCAAGCAATCGCCTGTACGATTCGGGCGCAACCGCGTGTGCTTCGCTGAGATGGACCGCGGGCTCCGGTGTGAAAAAGATCAGCAGACCAAGACAGGCCAGATGCACCGCACCAACACCGGCGATGGTCTCGAGCGTGTTGGAGCCGATCAGCGGCCCCATAGACCAGTACGCGACCACGAGCGAGCTGCTCCACACAACATTGAAAGTGCCCATGGCCGATCTGAGCGACTGTCCGCTCCGGCCGCCGGACATGTAGCTCTCGGCAATCGGCCAGAGAACACCGGTCAACATGCTGTAACCAAGCACGAGCATCCAGAAGGGCCAGGTGACCAATGCCGCGCTGGCAGGGTTGAACGCGCGGATGAGCAGTGGGAGCAGGCACAGACCGGTGAGCATCAGCATCAGTAGAACGAGCACCGTTCGAGACTTTATGCGCCCGGACTCTCGCCCCAATCTCGCGAGGCAAGGGCCGACGAAGAGCGCACCGACGATGTAGGTGATGCCCTGCGCCAGCCCCATCACGTAGCCCATGCGCGGGCTGAAGTTGTAGGTCTGGGCCAGAAAGACAAACCCGGTGGTGATGACCCCGCTTCCCATGCTATTCAGGAAGACAAAGGTCAGGATCAACCAAAGCGGGGTCGAGGTCACCACTGCGTTTGTGCGATTGCTTGAGGCCATCAATACTCCCGAGGCGTTTCGAGCCGGGCCGATCGCGGCCTGCCCCGGTTTGCCTAACGCAGGCGGCCATCGTAGCATCGCTTGATTCCACGCTTTGGTTCCCGGCTCATGGCTTGCTTTGACGTGCCCGTAGCTCAACTGGATAGAGCGCTGCCCTCCGAAGGCAGAGGTTGCAGGTTCGACTCCTGCCGGGCATATTTCTTCGGGGATGATCGAGATTATCGCTCGTGCGCCGATGTTCTCGGGCTTCCTGATTCTGCTTCAGGCCCCTATGTGTGGCAGGCCGGGTGTTCTTCTTTGCTCATCGGACCGATGAGCCTCTGTCCAGGAGGCTCGTCATGACGCTCAACTTCTCTTCGCACACGCTCTGTTCTTTGTCTGCGTTGCTTGCGATACTCATCCTCCCGCTATTGGCCAGTGGTCAATGCGCGGCCCCAATCACCATCGCCGTGGTGACGACGGGAAGCTCAACACAGAACTGTCTGCTCGATCCGGTGACCGGGCGATGGAACGTGACCGTGACCCTCAACGGGCCGGTCACATCAAACAACACGGTGACGATCAGAGGAGGCTCATCGCTCCTGCTCGGTCGAGTTACCATCCAGAACAACACCTCGATCGATTGCCGCGTGAACATCCTGGGTTCAGGGTTCGATCAGCGGATCGGAGGTGTGGGGTTCATTGACCGCGGCACCAGCGGCGCGAATCGTGTGTTGCTGTTGCAGCTCTACACCACCGGCGATGTCGGGTACGACCGTCCGGGCAACGCGGCCATCAACGTGGACATGATCTCGAACCTCAGTATCGGCGGGAGTGTCATCGGTAGCCTGGTGAGCAACGGAAGCTCGCGCAGCATGCACAGTATTTTCATCCAGGGCGACCTGATCGGCGGCATCTCCCTCGCCGTAAACTCCAGCATCGACTCCATTTGGGTGGGCGGGGCGCTTGGCCGCGCGATCGATCCGCCTGTTCAACTGATGATCTCCGGCAACATCGGCGGAATCACCGCCGGGTCGATCAATGCCGACATCAACACGCTGCAGAACGGCGCGGCCGGCACGGTTCATGCGATTGAAACGACGCTCGGCGGGTTCAAAGGATCGCTGACGTGTCACCGACTGTTCACCGTTCCCGGTGCGGCGGGTAATCCGAGGTTCATGATCGCCGGAGATCTCGACGCAGGAATGACCATCACCCGCGACATACGCTTGCCGATCCATGTCGGTGGAACATTCACTAGTTCAAGACTGATCAACAATGTGCCCGTAGCGAATACCATCTTCGCGGGCACGGGCGCGTTTGATTATCCGAATGCCGATCCATCCGCGACCATTACGGTTGAGGGAAATCTCGACGGTGCATTGTCGCTCGGACCTCCGCTCACAAGCGGGCTCGGGTCAATCAACCGCAACATCATCATCAACGGCGAACTGACCGGGTCGATCACTTCCGCGCTAGATATCGACGCAAACATCACGATCAACGGCGGAGTCTCGGGCCGCATCATGGTCAATGGCACGCTGCGCTCCGGTCGTGCCATTACTACGGCCGGGCCGTTGACATCGACAGGGCTGATCAGCATCGGCTCCTCCCTGCTCGGAACGATCAACTGTCCTCCGAACGGCCTGCAAGGGCAGGTCGTGGTGAATGCGGGCAACATCGGTGGTGTCTGGTCTGGCCCGGTGCTTGTGGGCGGCATAAATCCATTTGCCAACGCCCCGTACTACACCAGTCCATCATCGACATTGGGTGGCGGGTCGGTGGGTTTGGTCCCCTTCAGGGCCAACCTTGCGGACTGCACCCCAGCGCACAACACACCCGGAAACGCGGGCTTTGTCGGTGCAACCGCATTCGAAGCTCTCGCGGCCACACCCGTGCTCATTCGCTTGTACGGACCCGTGCAGCCATTGCCGGGGTTCTCGGTTGCGGAGTCTTTGGTCATCGAGCAACTCGTCGGCGGGAGCTGGGTTGATCGGATGTCGTACTTCACACCCGGCTTTCAGCCGGTCGGTGCATCGTCTTCGCGAATCATCTCACTGTCAAGATCGGCCGGAGCCTCGGGCAATCCGCCGACAGGTCAGTACAGGGTGCGTGCGGTCGCGCTTCAGAGCGCAGGCGTGGCGGGAACACCGAGCGCGGTCTGGCCTGAACCATACTTGTTCAGGATCGATGCCGACTGCGATGGCAACGGCCAGACTGATTCCTCGCAGATCGCCGCGAACCCGATTCTCGACCAGAATGCCGATGGGATTCTGGACTCGTGCCAGACGCCGCCATCCACTTGTACGTGCGATGCGGACCACTCCGGTGCGCTGACCATCCAGGATATCTTCACGTACCTCGGCGAGTTTTTCAACAACACGCCCGCCGCGGACTTTGACGGCTCGGGCAACATCTCGATCCAGGATGTCTTCAGCTTCATCGCGTGCTTCTTTGATCCACCGCCGGGGTGTTGAGAACACGCAACGCGCTGCGAGCCGATTGACCACTACTCGGTGCGAAGTTCACACGCCTGCCCGAACTTGGCGCAGATGGGGTGTTGCCCGCACGTCACACCGCGAGCTTTGCACGCGCGCCTTCCGTGAAAGATGAGCATGTGCGAAGCATCGCACCAACGTTCGCGAGGAACGAGCGCGCACAATCGTCGCTCAACCATCGCGACCGAATCATCGGCATCAGCCAACCCCAGCCGCTTCGCAAGCCTCTCAACGTGCGTATCTACCACAAAGCCCGCGTTGATGCGGTAGGCATTGCCGAGCACAACGTTCGCGGTCTTGCGGGCCACACCACGCAGCGTGAGCAGCTCATCCATGGCTCCGGGCACCTGGCCGCCGAAGGTGTTGACAACCTCGGTCATGGCCGAGTGAATCGCCTTGGCCTTGTTGCGGAAGAGCCCGATCGACTTGATGTATTTTTCGATCTCCTCGGGTGTGCTCGCCGCGTAGTGCGCGGGTGTGGGAAAGCGCGCAAAGAGCGTGGGAGTGGCTTTGTTCACGCCAACATCGGTTGCCTGCGCCGAAAGAATAGTGGCCACAAGCAACTCGTGGGCGTTGCTGTAGATCAGCTCACAGTGCGCATCGGGATAAGCTTCGCCGAGCATCTTCAGCAGATTGGCCGTACGCCGCTTCTCGGCCGCCGATACGATCGGTAGCGCAAACGGAAGTGGTGGGTGAGGGGGATGTCGATCTGGATTCGGGTCTTCGGAAGACTTGCCGGTTTTGCTCACGCGCGGCGCCCCCGTCCAAGCGTGGGCTGCGGATATGGAGAGGGGACACCTGGACCATCAACTCCCGCGCCCGGCGCGGCCCAGGCACGCGAGCTTGACCACAGGCTTGTGGTCAGCGCGATCAGAACCGAGATCGCCGTCCCGCTCAAAAGCCAGCTTGAGACTGGGTGCAGCCCATCGACGACCAGTTTGTGCGCCGCCGCATCCGCCGAGTCTCCCGCGGCCGCGGCTGCCCAATGCAACTTCAACGCGGCGTTCAACTGCGGAGCAACGATGATGATCAAGCCTGCGGCACAAGCAAGCGCGATGCCGAGCGCCAGTGATCGCACCCAGATCGCCGGTCTGGTCCGCGGAAGCCCGAAGAGCACAAGCATGCACAGCAGCGTTGAGAGCGCAACGATGGCACACCCAAACTGTGCGACATCGGCAAGCAGAAAGACCTTCTGCGCGATCTTTCCGCCCGCGATTCGCCAATGCTCGCCCTCGTAGCGTTCAAAGTCGGGCAACCGCGGATTCAGCCCCTTCATGGTCGGAAAGACGATGGCCGCAAAGGCACCCGCCGAGACCACCACGCCCAGCCAGAGCGCGAGCGCAAGGTTGTGGACGGTTTCGCAAACGGCTCGCCAACTGTTCATGCGCCATGATACGTGCTGAATCGCGATGGCTCTTCTGGTCAATACGCACCCGATTTGCGTGCAGGGACTGGCATACACCCGTTCCATCAGCTACAACCATCAGATGATGCCCTCGGTCCCACTCAGTCTTGCTCTTGGTGGTCTTGATCCCGATGCACTCGGGCTTGTGCCCCCGCCTTCGCGCCAGGCGATCACCGATCGCGGGCCTGAGGTCCGATCAATGATCGACTGGGCGCGAAGCCACGGGTTCCGCGCCGTTCAGCTCAACGCTACTACGCCGGGAGTGCGCGCGCGCGACCTCGATCGTTCAGCCCGACGAGATCTTGCCGCAACACTGCGCCGTGCCGACCTGCGATGCTCAGGCCTGGATTTCTTCATACCACCCGAACACTTTGTCGATCCACGCACCGTTGATCGTGCCGTCACCGGTCTTCTCTCAACGATCGACTTGGTTGCGGATCTTTCATCGCTCGCGACCGGCTCGGTGGTCTCAACTCAACCCAACCGCACGGGTGTGGTGAGCGTGGTCTTTCCGGGTTCAGTTCCGTCGGAGGTTCTCTCGACCATCGCGGAGAAGGCCCGCGCCCGTTCGGTTCGCGTGGCCGACAACGCGTGGCCCGCGATCGAACTGTCGGCCGAAGCGGGCGAGACCATCGCAATCGGGCTCGATCCGGCCGCGATACTCGCGAAGGGTGATGATCCTTCGCTTGTCGCCGCACGCACGGGTTCGCGCCTCGCCTCTGCACGATTGGCGGATCTCGCGGGCGGCATGGCAGCCGGCGGACGCGTGGCGCCCGGCTCGATAGGTGGACGGCTTGATGTGCTCGCGTACTTCGTGGCCCTGTTGACCGCCGGATACTCAGAGGCCGTCGTGCTCGATCTTCGCGGCGTGCCGCGACAGGCCGAAGCCGTTGACCTTACGCTCGCGGTAATGACTTCGTAGTCATCGCAGGGAAGGCCCGGACCATTCGATGATCGCGAAAATCATCCGTCCATCTCGGCCAGTGTCTCTTCAGGCACATCGTAGTTGGAATACACCTTCTGCACATCGTCGTTGTCTTCGAGCATGTCGATAAGCTTGAGCAGGTTCTTCGCGTTGTCACCCGTCACGACGGTTGTGTTGGATGGGATCAACGTGAGCGCGGCTTCCTCGATGATGAAGCCGGCCCGTTCAACCTGTTCCTTCGTTCGGAGAAAATCGGGCGGGTGGGTGAACACGACGAACGGGGCATCCTCGCCTGTCGGCTCGACCACATCAAGCGCGCCCGCTTCGGCCGCAACTTCCATCAGCCGGATGGGATCGACCCGCTCGGGTTTCACGACAATCTGGCCGCGACTCTCGAACATGAATCCCACGCACCCCGAAGTACCAAGGTTTCCGCCATACTTGGCAAAGGCCATGCGCACATCGCCGGCGGTGCGTGTGCGGTTGTCGGTCAGCGCCTCAATGACGATCGCCGCGCCGCCGGGGCCATAGCCCTCGTAGCGCAGGTTCTCGAAGTTCTGCGTGCCAAGCTCGCCCGCGCCCTTCTTGATGGCACGCTCGATGGTGTCGCGCGGCACGTTGGCGTAGCGAGCCTCATCCATCGCATATCGCAGCGCCAGGTTGCTTTCCGGGTCAGACCCGCCATGCTTCGCGGCGACCATGATCGTCTTGACGATCTTGGTCCAGACCTTGGTCTTCTTCTTCTCGACCTGAGCCTTGCGATGCCGGATTTTGCTCCACTTGTTGTGCCCAGCCAAGGTCCTGTCTCCGCAACAATCCTGAACGGCATGTTCAGCAGAAATGGATAAAGCCGCGGCTCATTCCGTGGCGGACTTGCGCTTCGGCACCGTCTTGCCGGGTGTGGCCCGCTTCTTCGTGGGGTCTTGCCCAACCGCGACAGTCGTCAACGGACTCTTCGCTTCGCGCCGCGACCTCACCGCATCCGCGGCCGCAGGGGGCGGAGTTTCGCTGTACGCACCCGGAGCCTGATCCGACCAGGCCTGAAGCAGCCGATAGATCTCTTCGAGTTCGCCCGCGCGAACACCGCGTTCGAGAACTCCCGCCGCCGCTTCGGGAGTGGCGGTGGGTTCAACGATGTTGGCCTCAGCCAATCGCTTGAGAACTCGACCATCAACCGGTGCAGCGTGAACGCCGAGCCTGAGCAGCGAGACCCGCGCCGTGACAAACCTCGGAACCCCATCGAGCGTATCGAGAAACTCCTTCGATTCGCGTTTGCTCATGCCGACTAGGTGCTCAAGAGTCACCGCGTGCTGGCGCGAATAAAGCTCGCTCAGCGAGGCGCGGAGCCTCAACGCGCGCTCTTCAACACGCGGGTAACGCTCACCCATGATGCGCACAAGCTCATCAGGCAGGCAGACACGAAGTTCGTTGAAATCGACCACGGCCTCGGCAAGGCGTTTCATGACACCCGTCGCCTTCACACACGTCGATTCCCAGATCATCATCGATCGAATAAACTCGCAGAGAACGGGCTCGGCCGGATCGATCACCTCGTCGGGAACTACGTGCTCGCCGCACGCGCCAAACTCAGCGCGAAGCTTCCTGATCAGCGCTGTGATTTCCCTTGAATGATCGGTCGCGCTCACGGGGTCCTGGCCTCCGGAGCATTGTTTCCCGCACGAGGATCTTCGGTCGAGTCTTCCGCATCCGCATCATCAGCCTCTGCGGTCTGTGGCCGATCCCTCAGCTCCTCGGTCACCTTTCGCAGCGCATCGAGCACTTCCACGTGCTTCTTGAGCGATCCATCGTACTCGAAAATAAACTGCGGAACCTGCTTCATCGCAATGACCTCGGCCACCTGATGCCGCAGGTGCGCCGCGGCGTGCTTCACGGCGTGCATCACCAGCTTCTGCTTGGCCTCGGGATAGACCGATACACGCACCGTCGCCACCTTGAGGTCCTGCGAAACACTGAGGCTTGTGACGGTGATCATCCCGCCATCGGCCCGCGGATCCTGCAGGCCTCGCGCCAGCACCTGCTGCACGGCCCGCTTAATCGTCGATTCAATCTGCTCGTGCCTGTGGCTCAACGAAGTTCCTTACTGCTGATCCGGCTCGCCGGTGGTGGGGCCTTGCAGCCCGGTCTCTTCCGAATCGCGACGCTCCGCTTCTGTCCAGAGGGGCGTTCCATCTTCACTCGTAAACGAAACCACGTCCGAAACATCCACGACATCCATCTCGCAATCGCCGAGCCTTGCCTCCGGAAGTGAGCGCAGCTTCCGGATGATCGCCTCCATCACTCCGTGGAGGTAGCCTCCATCGGCCGAGACCGCCGCAAGCCCCATGCTCGCACGGTTCCAGATCTGCAGATCACCAACTTCCGCCACGCTCACCAGGTGTTCCCGGTGCAGCTTGTCTTTCAGCGACTTCACGACCCGCCGCTTGTCCTTGAGCGATTCGGCCCCATCGATATGCAGACTGAACTGGAGTAGACCGATCTTCATACGTTGGAAGAGTCAAAGGACAAAGGCCAATGCCCGCCACTCACAGCGTCCGCTTCACCTCCACGTTCTTGTAGCACTCGAGCACGTCGCCTTCCTTGATATCGTCGTAGCCGACAATCTTCATGCCGCACTCGAGCCCCGAACGGACTTCCTTCGCATCGTCCTTGACACGCTTGAGTTGCTCGAGCTTGCGGTCGTTCTCAACCACCACACCATTGCGTGTGACACGGATAAGCGCATCGCGCTCGATGACACCATCGGTGACAAAGCAACCGGCCACCGCGCCGACCTTGCTGATCTTGAAGACACGCCGCACGTCGGCGTGACCCAGGATCTGCGTCTTGCGCTCGGGTGCCAGCAGGCCCTCGGCGGCCTTCTTGATATCGTCGGTAATCTCGTAGATCACCTGATAGGTGCGGATTTCGACCGACTTCTGCTCGGCCAGCGAGCGGGCCTTGCCCGACGGAATGACGTTGAACCCGATGATGACCGCGCGGCTGGCATCGGCCAGAAGCACATCGCTCTCGGTGATGCCACCCACGGCCGCGTGCAGCACGCGGGCCTTGACCTCTTCGGTCTTGACACGCTCGATCTCGTGCTTGAGCACGTCGACCGAACCCTGCACATCGGCCTTGAGGACGATGAGGATCTCCTTGACATCCGCATCCTTCATCTGGCTGAGCAGCGTGTCGAGCGTGACCTTCGGCTGGGCAAGCTGGATCTCGCGCTCGCGCTGGCGGCGTTGCTCGGCCGCATCCTGGGCTTCCTTCAGCGAATCTACAATGTAGAACTTGTCGCCCGCATTGGGCAGGCCGTCAAAGCCCGAGATCTGCACAACACTCGCCGGGCCGATCGTCTTATGACGAATGCCCCGGTCATCGACAATATCGCGGACCTTGCCCGAGGCCCGGCCGAGCACGATGAAATCGCCGATGGCAAGCTCGCCATCCTGCACGATGATCGTCGCGGTCGGGCCGCGACCCTCGACCATGCGGGCCTCGACAACCGTGCCGCGTGCCGCCCCGCCATAGTCGGCCTTGAGGTCAAGCATCTGACCCTGAAGGTCAAGGATCTCGAGCAACTGCTCGATACCCGTGCCCTTGGTCGCGCTCGTGCGAATGACCTCGGTCTCGCCACCCCATTCAACAGGGTTCAGACCCTCCTTGGCCAGTTCGCCCAGCGTCTGGTTGATCTTCGCTTCGGTGGCATCGGGACGGTCGATCTTGTTCAGCGCCACCACGATCGGCACCTTGGCCGCCTTGGCGTGGTTGATGCTCTCGATCGTCTGCGGCATGACCCCTTCGGGTGCCGAAACGACCAGCACCACAACATCGGTGATGGCCGCGCCGCGTGCGCGCATGGCCGTGAAGGCCTCGTGGCCCGGCGTATCGAGGAAAATGACGTTCTTGGTCTCGCCACCCACCGTCACCGGCACCCTGAACGCGCTGGTTGCCTGCGTGATGCCGCCGGCCTCGCCCGCCGCCACGTTGGTGTTGCGGATCTTGTCCAGCAGGCTCGTCTTGCCGTGATCGACGTGACCCAGAATGGTCACGATCGGGCCGCGTGATCTTGAGTCCACGCTCTCACGCATCGTGAACTTCTCGCTCACCGCCTGCTCGGCCGACTTCGCCTCCTCAACCACCAGTTCGATGTCGTAGTCGGCCATGATCTCCTGCGCCTTTGCGGAGTCAATGCCCGAGTTGGCCGTCGCCATCACGTTCTGCATGAACAGCTTCTTCACGATCTCAGAGACCTTCACACCCGTCGCGGCGGAAAGGTCCTTGATCGTGAATGGCTCGGAGATGTGAACCAGCCCACCGCTCTCGGCCGCGCTGGTGGCGCGCTCGCCCTGATGACCGGTCTGCTGCTTGCGAAGCTGTTGGCGACGCTGCTTGAGGAAACCCGTGGCGCGGCTGAGCCGGGCCTCGCGCTCGGCCAGATCCTGCGGACGCCACAGCCCGGCGTGCATGCCCTTGTCATCGGCGGCGACGCCGCGGCGGCGCGGGGGCACACCCGTGCGTGCATCGGCCGGACCGGGCCGACGCTTGGCCGCGCCCGGTGCGCCACCACTGCTGCCACCACCACTGCTCGTACGGCGATCATCTTCACCAGCGGCCATCGGGGGCCGATTCCCGGGCGTTCGCGCCCCACCTTCGGAAGAATCGCGCCTCGGGCGCGGGCGGTCTACAACATCCGGTGTCTCGATGCGAACAACCTTCGGGCCTGAGAGCTTCACGGCCTGACGAATCTCGAGCTTGGGTCCAGCCGGCGAGATGACCGTCGGTCGGTTCGGCACGTTCATCGGTGCCGGACGGATCGGCGCGGTCGTCCGGTGCCCGGTGTGCCCCGATGCGTGGCCATCGCGGCGTTCGGTGCCGAGCGCGCCGTGCGGCGGTGCGCCGCCAGGTGGGTGCGCAGCCTTGGGTTCGGTGTGCTTGGCCACGGCCCGTGTTGGGGCTTCCTCGATACCTTCATCCACACCCTCAACTGCTGGCTCGTGCGTCGGCGCGAAACCACCCGAGTAGTTCGGCGCGAGCGGCGGGTGCTGAGGTGTGGGTGCTGGGGATGGTGGGGGGGTGTGCGCTCCGGGTCGCTTGCCAGACCCGGCCTGACGCGTTTCATCCTCCGCCGCACGGTCGTGGTGCGGCGCGTGGTTGTGATCACCCGTTGTCCCGGTCGCATCATCGCCGGTGTGCATAGGCGGTTCGGCGATCGCAACACTCAGAGCATCGGCGCCATCGGAGTGGTCATCGTCGCTGCCACCCATGCGGCCCTTGCTCTTCGATGACTTGCGGGGTGCCGCGCGGATCTCATTGATATCCACGTGCGCCGTCATCTCGACCGCCGTGCCCGAGGCGGGCGCGGTCGAGAACCACTCACGGATCGTCGCCTCAAGACCGGGCGAGACCACAGCCATGTGGTTCTTCACCTTGTCCTCAGGAATCCCTTCGGCCACACACTTGTCGATGATCGCCTTCGACGCGATGCCGAGTTCCTTGGCAATGTTATGAATCCGCGTTGCCACTTTAGTAGCCAATCTGCACTCCCGGCGACCTGTCACGCCCATCCGTGACGGCCGCACCGAACCTTCGTTGCACAACTTCACACCGAATCAATCTGAACCACATCCGACCGAATCGTTCTGTACTCTTCTGTTCTGATCCGCCCGGGCCATCATCGCCCGACCAGTGCCGCGGCGGCACCTGCCCGCCGCGGCCTCACCATCCAGTTTGAACTGTCAGCCACCACCCAGAATGTTGGCCGCGCGGGCCTCATCGGCCGCGCTCACCTTGGGGCCTTCGGCCGCAACCACCGGCATGGGCATCGACGAGGCACCGAGGATCGCCGCCGCCGCGAGTTCGGGGTCGGCCCCACCCTCGGGCAGGTCGCCCGAAAGCATTCGGCGTGCCGTGTCCTCTTCGAGCCTGCGGCGCTTCTCGTTCTCATCCTTGTCCTTGGCCTGCTGCTCGGCAACTTCCTTGGCCCGAACGTTCACAACCTTCACCACTTCCTGGGCCGTCGCCTCGGGAATGCCCAGCTCGTTCACCAGCACCTCGGCCCCGACCTCTTCGATATCAAACACGCTGATCATACCGAGCGCGGCCAGTCGGTCGCCCATCTCCTCGGTCATGCCCTCGACCGTCAGCAGCGTCTGGCTCATGATCTCCAGACCCTTGTTGAACTCATCGGGGGTCAGGATGTCCACATCCCACCCGGTGAGCCGGGCCGCGAGGCGGACGTTCTGCCCGCGCTTCCCGATCGCGAGGCTCAGCTGGTCATCCTTCACCACCACGGTGGCGCGGCCCAGCTCAAAGCAGAGCGAGATCTCGGCCACCTCGGCGGGCTTGAGCGCGTTCTGAATCAGGATCTGCGACGACTCGTTCCAGCGCACGATGTCGATCTTCTCACCGTTGAGTTCATCGACGATGTTCTTGATCCGGCTGCCGCGCACACCCACGCACGCGCCCACGGCATCGACCTTGCTGTCCATGCTGCTCACCGCGATCTTGGTGCGATAGCCCGCCTCGCGAGCCATGGCCTTGATCTCGATGATGCGCTCGGCCACCTCGGGCACTTCCACCTCAAAGAGCTTCTTGATGAAGTCCGGGTGCGAGCGGCTCAGAACGATCTTGATCTGGTTCACCACATCGCGCACATCGAGGATCAGGCAGCGCACGCGGTCGCCCGCCTGAAACTGCTCGCCGGGGATCTGCTCGGAGCGGGGCATGAACGCCTCGGCCCGGTCGATGGTCACGACCAGCGATCCGCCCTCATAGCGCTGCACGGTGCCGGTGGTGATGTCGCCGACCCGCTTGCTGAACTCGTCGAAGAGGCTCTGCCGCTCATCATCGCGGAACCCCTGGATCATGACCTGCTTAAAGGTCTGCGCGGCGATGCGCCCGAGCTCCTGCGGGGCCAGGTCCATCAGTTCGCCGTGGCGGAAGAGCTGGAGAACCCCGGTCATCGGGTCGAGCGTGCAGGTAAACTCCTCGGTGTCGAGGGTGCTGTAGAACTTGCGGGCAGCCGAGACCATCGCGCGCTCAAGATCCTTCACCAGCATGGTCTTGTCGATCTTGCGGTCTCGCGCGATCGCATCCAGAATCCTCATCATCTCTTGGCTGTTCATGGGTGAAACGCTGCTCCATCTCTGCTTGGGTTGTCGAAACAAATACTTGGGTTGTCGAAACTAAACCCTGGGTTGTCGAAACTAAACCCTGGGTTGTCGAAACTAAACCCTGGGTTGTGGAAACAGGCTTGTCCGAACAAGCCATTCAGGAACCGGCCGCAAACTCCGCACACGAATCAAAGAACCGAAAGCCCAAAAACAAACAAACCACGCCTGCGGCAATCCCGCTCGTGGTCGCTCATCAACCCACCGGAGACTGAAGGGCCGGATCCGCATTCAGAGCACGCAGAACCGGCCAAAGCAGAACCCGAGGGTGCACCGTCGGTGTCGGAGGCTACCGGAGCGCAACCTCCTTCCGACCGAGTGAAGGACCAATGGCATCACGGCCCGCTGCGTCCCCCGAACCCGTGAGAATGTTCCCACGGTCCGAAGAAAACCGCACCGTTCCAGCAACTCGGCACGCGGAACAACGTTCCCGTGCGGCGGAGTCTGCCAGAAAATCACCGTGCATGGCGCAAAACCATGGGCATACCACTGTTCCTTGATGAACCAGACACACAGCCCTGAACATTCGATGGCCAGCCTGACCATTCGATGGCCAGGTTGTTGGAACCGACACAGACGCAACAGGAGGATGACCGCACCCTGTCCGGTGAATGGTAAGGGAGGTAAGCCCAATGGTCAACATCGTCAAAAATCCTCCCAAAATCCCAACTCCTCCGGGTGGCACCGCTTTCCAAAGCGGTGCCTCAAGCCGCAGCGGGCCATCAGAATCCCAGCCCGCACTCCGGGCAGACATTCGCCCCCGCGCTCCCGCGCAGGTCGTACCCGCATCCCAAGCACGCCCCGCGCCGGCGGCGGTTCCTCTGCCGCACAAATTCCGGCATCTGAATCACACACCACACCAGCTCAATCACACCCTACACCAGCGCGATGAAGCAGGCGGTGTTCACGAGAAAGCCGGGGAAGACCGGCCGCGCGGGGACGCGCGTCGGGATTGCATCGAGATCTCTCAGACCCCAAGAGTCGGGCGCGCTGACCATCCAGCGGTCCTCGACGATGATGGGTGAGGTACCGGTTTCTTTTGGGGTCGTCTTAAGCGAATACCACGCCAGTGACCGCATCGGCCACCCGGTCCGCGACCGCTCCATCGCCCGGTACTCGATGAAGTCTTCCAGCGGTTCACATCGGGCATAGATCAAGCCGCCCCCGATGGAGTCGTGGAGCACCCTGAGCATCGGCCGCTCGCACCATCCCGTCGGTGGCGTCTCGGGCCATTCCCATTCGAGGTGCCCATTCGGCATCGCGGAGGACTTTGGCATCCGCCCGAATTTGTAGAACACAAACCCCCACGCCGAGCCCACCGTCAGCACCGCGCGGCTTAGCACGAGACCCGCTCGGCCCCGCCCCACGCTCAGACCCGATCACCACCCTGCACCGGCCTTGAGACCCGCAGGGCGCGGTTTCCCTTGTATTGCCCGATGTTGGCGAGGAACGATTTCTCATTCTCAACGCAGAGCACCACGTTGCTGCTCGCGGGCCGTTCGGTCACGATCAGGTCGCCGATGCTGAGGTTCATGAGGTCCTTGATCGTGATCGTCGTCTCGGCCAGCAGGCCCGTCACCGTCAGCGTCGCTCGCCCCAGGTGCCCGGTGATGCGGCTCTGAAAGTCGTTGACCTTGGCCGCCTTGGGCGCGTTGAACCAGTTCTGGCTCGAGAGGTCATCCATCATCGGCTCGATCACGTTGAACGGGAAGCAGAGGTTCATCGTGCCCGCACGGTTGGCGAGCTTCAGCTCAAAGCCGATCACCACCACCACCTCGTTGGGCGGCACAATCTGCACGAGCTGCGGGTTCGATTCGGTCGCGACGATCTCAAAGCTCAGCTCGCGGATGCTCATCCACGCCTCGTTCAGCGCGGCCAGCCCGCGGCTGAGGATCTTGCTGATCAGGCGCGTCTCGATCAGCGTCATGGGTCGCTGCGGAATGAACAGCTCGCTGTTGGTCCCGCCCAGCAACCGATCAATGATCGGATAGATGATCAGCGGGCTGACCTCCAGGCACATCTGCCCTTCGAGCGGCTTGGCCTCGACAAGGTTGAACGAGGTCGGGTTGGGCAGGCCCGAGATAAACTCCGCGTACGTCATCTGTTCGCAGTTGGCGACCTTGACCTCGACAATCGTGCGCAGGAACCCCGAGAGGGCTGCGCCGAAGTTTCGTGCAAAGGCCTCGTGCAGCGTCTGCATCGCCCGCATCTGGTCCTTGCTCACGCGCTCGGGTCGCTTGAAGTCGTAGACCCGAACCTCGACATTCTCCAGATCACGCCGGTGGCGGCTGAAAATCTGGATCGTGTCGTTTTCCTCCTGCACATCGCCCGCATCCACTGCCGCCAGCAGGGCATCAATCTCGCCTTGGTCCAGAATATCGGGCATGATCTTTCCGCTCCCCCTCCCGGTGGGAGGGGCTTTGTGGGTGAGGTTCAGCTTCATTTCCACTTCCGACCCGCATCGGGCCGAAGTGGTCTTCAACGCCGCATCGCGGCCTCTCACCAGCTATCGGATGCATCCTCACAACCCCTTGAAGCATCCAATCTTCCATCCGATCACCTAACATCCCACTCCCCTCTCGCGGCAACCGCGCACGACCCTTCCGGATACAACCAGCATGAACTCGTCGATCTCCACCCATCCCGTCTCCTTCTCATCATCTCCGTGCACCTCCCCCGCCCTGCGCTGGCCACGACGGTTGGTTCACCTCTTCCTGGCGCTCCTCACCTGCCTCACGTTCACTGGTCTGGCCGCCGCCCAGCCCGTGACCGTCCGCATCGTGCCGCAGAAGGAGGCCGTCCGCCCCGGCGAGCAGTTCGCCATCGCCGTGGTGCTCCAACACGCTGTGGGCTTCCACACTTGGCCCGCCGCCGAGGTCGAGCTTCCCCCGGCGATCGCCGACTTCGCCATCCGGACTGAGATCAAGGTCGCCGACAAGCCCGCATGGGTGGAAAAGATCGACGGCTATCAGTTCCCGGTTGCCCATCCCGGCAAGGTGCCCGACCCCACCGGCGACAAGCCCACCATCGATTCGCCGCTGTATTCCGACACCGCCGTCACGTTCATCCGCGTGCAAGTCGCGCAGAACGCCCCCGCCGGCGAGCAGAAGGTCACCGTCAAAGTTGCGTACCAATCCTGCAACGATCAGACTTGCGCGGCCCCCGAAGACCTTGAAATCGAGGCCACCGTGCGAGTTCTCGCCGCGGGTTCGACCGATCAGGCCAAGCTGATCGAGCCAGCCCTCTTCCAGACCTACGACCTCGCCCTGTGGGGCAAGGGCACAACCGCTGCACAGCCCGGCACCAAGGTGGCCAAGCCGATCGTCTTCCAGATCTTCGGCTACACCATCACCATCGATCCCGAGGGGGCGGGGTTCATCCTCCTCCTGCTGCTCGCCGCGCTCGGCGGCTTCCTGCTCAACTTCACACCCTGCGTTCTGCCGGTGATTCCCATCAAAATCATGGGCCTGAGCGCATCGGCGGGCAACCCGCGTCGCTGCCTGATCCTCGGGTTCATCATGGCCCTGGGTGTCGTGGCCTTCTGGCTCATCATCGGCGGCCTGATGGCCTCGCTCACCAGCTTCAAGTCCATCAGCGCGCTCTTCCAATACCCCGCCTTCGGCATCATCGTCGGGCTCTTCATGCTCGGCATGGCGATCAGCAGCCTCGGGTTCTTCACCGTCAACCTCCCCAACTGGGTCTACTCCGTCAATCCCAAGCACGATTCCGCCCACGGCTCGTTCCTCTTCGGCATCTTCACCGCCGTCCTCAGCACCCCCTGCACCGCCCCCTTCATGGGCGCGGCCGCGGCGTGGGCCGTCACGCAAAAGCCCATCATTTCGATGGCCACTTTCGCCGCGATCGGTGTTGGTATGTGCCTGCCCTACCTCATCCTCTCCGCCAACCCCAAACTGCTGAAGCGCCTGCCGCGCACCGGGCCCGCCAGCGAGTTGATCAAGCACGTCATGGGCCTTCTGATGATCGCAGTCGCCATCTTCTTCATGGGCCCACCCATCGCGGGCTGGCTGCAATCGCCGCCCAATCCGCCCAGCCGAGTCTATTGGTGGATCGTCGGGTTCTTCGGTGTGCTGGCCGGAGTCTGGCTGGTCTACAAAACGATCAAAATCACCGCCAAGCCCGGAAACCGCATCGCCTTCGGCGGCATCGGCCTGGCCATCGTGGCCATCAGCGCATCCGTCGGCATCCTGCTCAGCAGCCACGGCCCCATCAAGTGGGTCTACTACACCCCGCAACGCTTTCAGGATGCCGTCAATGACGGAAACGTCGTCGTCGTCGATTTCACCGCCGAGTGGTGCCTCATCTGCAAAGCCCTCGAATCAGGCGTGCTTCACCAGCCCGAAATCGTGAAGCTGCTCAACAACGGGCCAAAGGTCATTCCGATCAAAGTTGATATCACCGGCGACAACGCCGATGGTAAGGCCAAACTCCGGGAACTTGAGTGG
>JBBSBC010000030.1:0-26201 GCA_038251595.1 Phycisphaerales bacterium
GGCTTCGCTCCGCGAGACCAAGTGAGGCCGCCAATCCTCCGCGTTCTTGGCGTACACCACCACATAGTCATGGTCTTCGGAGAAGTGTTTGGCCGAGTTCTTCGGGGAGTAGACCTTCTGCCAAATCACCGTCGCGATAAAGTTCCTGTTCCCGAACACCTCATCCATCACGCATCGCAGGTTCTGCACCTCGTTGTCGTCGATCGACACAAAGATCGCCCCATCCTCCGTCAGGAACTCGCGCAGCAGCGCCATGCGCGGGTACATCATGCAGAGCCATTTGTCGTGCCGCAAAAGGTCTTCGGCCTCCTTGCCCACGGCCTTGC
This sequence comes from Phycisphaerales bacterium, assembly GCA_038251595.1. Taxonomy (GTDB): domain Bacteria; phylum Planctomycetota; class Phycisphaerae; order Phycisphaerales; family UBA1924; genus JADLCX01. Next base: position 327 of record JBBSBC010000030.1, read on the forward strand.
CCAGCCACGCCTTCATCTCCGGGCTGTTCACATTGTCGTTGTAGACCCACCCCTCGTTGCCCGTGTTGTACGGCGGGTCGATGTAGATGCACTTGACCTTGCCGCCGTAGTACGGGAGCAACGCCTTCAACGCTTCGAGGTTGTCCCCCTGCACCAAAAGGTTGCCCGAGCCAACCCCGCGATAGGCTTCGCCGGCGCCGCCTCCATCGCCCACGCTCAACTTGGGATCACCCTTGAGCAGGCGATAAGGCACCTCCCGGTGATGGTTGACCACGGCCTCCTTGCCAATCCATGTGAGACTCGCCATAGGGGCAAAGGGTAACGCCCTCAAGCGCGTCGCGCACGGGCGTTTCTCTGTGTTCGCTGTGCCCCCGCCGCTGCGGCGCTGTGAGTAGCGGTGAAACGCCGTTGGCCTTTCCCGCGCAGCGGAGTTTTACGCCGCCACCGTCGCGCTACAAATCTCCGACCACGGCCCCTTCTCGCCGCGCGTGTTGGCCCAGCGAAGCATGTAGACCGCCGCCCCCCATCTTCCCGCCGTCATGGGCCTTGAACTCGGTGCGGACGGTTCATGTGGGGGGGCGGGCGGCTGGTCAGGGTCAGGAACGAGAGCGCGGCGGGGTTCGTGGGCGGGGGCTGGTCGGCATCCACGAGTTTCACCCACACCTCCGCGCCCGCGACTCCCTCCGGCTTGCCCCCCGACCGCGCCGCCACCCCGTCGGCGAGCCACTGCCTTCGCCGCTATCGACGAGCCGCAGTTGGTGCGTCAGCCGCGTGCCCGGGTCCACGCTCACCAGGGGGCGCATCGTCGGTGACGGCGTGCGGGCGCGATCGCGGACCGTGATCCCGTAGAGTCCACCAAATCCCCATCCCGCGCAACTCCCCCAACGCGCGGGTTGCGCGGCGCCTGATGTGGTCATGCTCTCACACTACACGCCATCATCAATCCGCACCCCGCGCCGCTCGCGCACGAGCAGCACTCCGACTATCAGCGTCATTGATGCGATCGCGATTGGATAGAGGAGGCCGACGAACATTGGGCCGCCTGCGAGGCGGGAGAACCAGGCATCGGGCGATTTGGCCGCGGCGGCGGCGAGTGCGGTGGCGATGAATGGGGTGAGGCCGCCGAAGACACCGTTGCCGATGTGGTAGGGGAGTGACATCGATGTGTAGCGGATGCGTGTGGGGAAGAGCTCGACCAGGAATGCGGCGATGGGGCCATAGACCATCGTGACGAACATTACTTGGGCGAAGATCAACAGGCCGAGCATGATCGACATGCGGTTGGAGGGTTTGATCGAAAGTGAACTGGCTGCATGTCCAATGCGGGCTTCTCCGTTCAAGCTCTCGGTGGTCTTTGTCGTTGCCACGGTTCCATCGGCGAAGGATGCACGATGCTCGGTGATGACCACGGTCGAACCCTGCACGAGTGTTCGCGTCTGGCCGAGCAGTTCATTCGAGAGTTGTGCGCCCGCGTGCGAGAGATTGGCCGCGCGGGCCATGGCGTGGTAGATGGGGAGATAGGAGACGATCGCGAGCAGGCAGCCGAGCATGATGATGGGCTTGCGGCCGATGCGATCCGAGAGCGCGCCGAAGAGGACAAAGAAGGGTGTGGCCGCGAGCAGGGCGGCGGCGACGATGATGTTGGCCGCGACGAACTCGATGTTGAGCGTCTTCTGGATGAAGGTGAGGGCGTAGAACTGTCCGGTGTACCAGACCACACCCTGACCGGCGGTTGCACCAAAGAGCGCGATGAGCACGAGGCGCAGGTTGGGCCAGTTGGTGAATGAATCGCGCAGGGGTCGTGTCGATGCGCGGCCGCTGGCTTTCATTTTCTGAAAGACGGGCGACTCTTGCAGGCGCATGCGCAGGAGGTACGAGAGCATGACGAGCACGATCGAGATGAGGAACGGAAGCCGCCAGCCCCACGCGGCGAACGCCACTTCACCCATCTGCAAGCGGCAGGTGAGGATGACCCCGAGGGAGACGAAGAGCCCGAGCGTGGCGGTGGTCTGTATCCAGCTTGTGTAGTAGCCGCGTCGTCCGTCGGGCGCGTGTTCGGCGACATAGGTGGCCGCGCCGCCATATTCGCCGCCGAGCGCGAGCCCTTGCAGCAACCGCAGCACGAGCACGATCAGCGGCGCGGCCACACCGATGCGCTCATAACTTGGCACAAGCCCGATGGCAAACGTCGCGCCACCCATCAGCACGAGCGTCATCAGGAACGTGTATTTGCGGCCGATCAGGTCGCCGATGCGCCCGAAGAAGACCGCGCCGAACGGACGGACGACGAACCCCGCCGCGAACGTGGCGAGCGTTGAGAGGAACGCGGCGGTGGGATTGCCCTTGGGAAAGAACTGTGTGGCAATGATGGTCGAGAGCGCGCCGAAGAGGTAGAAGTCGTACCACTCGATGAGCGTGCCGGCACTGCTCGCGGCGATCACGGTGCGGAGTGAGTTGGGTGGCGTGAGGCGGGCTGCACCCGGAGCTTCGGCTGGCATGGCGACACTATACAGATTTGCCCCAATCACCACTTCGCCACTCCGGCTGCGGTGGTACCCCAAGCCGTGGGGCCAGGCTCTCTACCATTTGCCATGACATCGGCCATTCCCATTTCCGAGACCTTCACCAGCATACAGGGCGAGGGCAAGTTGACGGGTGTGCCATCGTTCTTCGTACGCGTCTCTGGGTGCAACCTTCGGTGCGTGTGGTGCGACACGCCCTACGCCTCGTGGAACGCCGAGGGGACGGGCACACCGATCGATGCACTGGTCGAGCTTGCCCGCGCGAGCAAGGTTCGGCACGCCGTGCTGACCGGGGGCGAGCCGATGATGTTCGAGCAGCTCACCGAGCTCTCGGCCCAACTCGCGAGCGCGGCCAAGATGCACATCACGATCGAGACGGCCGGGACACTGATCCCTTCGCGGGGCGTGATGTGCGACCTCATGTCGATCAGCCCGAAACTGGCGAACTCGACGCCGCGGAATGATGCACGCGACCCGCTGGGTGTGTGGACGACGCGGCACGAGGATCGGCGACTGGACACGGCGGTGCTGCAACAGTTGCTCGACCGTGAGGGAGACCGGCAGCTCAAGTTTGTGGTTAGGCACGAAACGCTGAGCGAAGATGTGGTGGAGATTGATGGGCTGTTGAACCAACTGACGGGCTGGAAGCCGGACGATGTGCTGCTGATGCCCGAGGGGCTGACATCGCCGACCGATGAACATCGAACGGGCGTGATAGGTTTTTGTCTGGATCGTGGTTGGCGATACGCCCACCGATTGCACATCGAGTTGTTTGGCAATAAACGTGGAACCTAAAAACCAGTGGCGAAACGTGCTCGAACAGTTGGTTTGAGGGAACAAGTCCCTTCCAAACCACGGAGTTTGGAACTTTAAAGGCTGTTTTAAACGATTCTCGTACTATTCTCGAATCTTAGATAGCCCAAACAGCCGACACAGAATCATCCACGTTGACCCTGAATCAAAGGATGCTTCACGGAAAACTTGGGACATAGGTGGATGCCACTGCTCCGAAGGCAGGAGGGTCCTCCACGAGCACTCCGATCGTCGGCGACGCGACGATCGAACGGATCGACACCTAAGACAGATGTCGATCCGCATGACAGCATGGATGCGTTGTTTTTGCGTGGCCCTGGAGCCATGAACCCGCTTGGGAGAAGCTTTTCTTTCGGCAAGAGTTCAATGCCCGCTGCGCCAGCGTTCGCTTGTCACATCACCGATAACCTGTTCACGCAAACTTGATCGTGGGGTCTTGTCGGATTCGGCGGATCAATCATCGCTTGTATCCGAATAGTCGATACAGCGTTGAGGAAAGTAAGCACCTGAACGTGTGTTTGGAACGAACGTCTGTGCAGGGCCATTCAATCGGGCCGGGAGATCGGGTTTATGCGAATCTATATTGTCCGTCATGGCAAGGCCGTTGATGCCGACCTCGGCACCGGCTATGCCAGTGGCCGACCGGGTGTGGAGACTGAACCGACCGACTTTGACCGGATTTTGACACCTCGCGGCGAGGCGCAAGCGGCCTATCTCGGGGCACGGGTCATGACTGTGGATGTTCTGCCGCAGGTCATCTTCGCAAGCCGTTACCCGCGCGCGATTCAGACCGCGAGGATGATTCAGAAATCGGTCGGGTGTCCGCTTCAGACCGAGATCGGGCTCGAGGTCGATCACTCGGTACGCGAGGCGATCGACCTGATCGAGCAGGCGCACCATGGCGGCAAGAAGAATGTGATGCTGGTCGGGCACAACCCGCAGCTCGGTGAGCTGATCGAAGTCATGGCGAGCGGGCTTGCCTCGCACGAGATGATTCTCAAAACCGGCGAGCTGGTCGCCCTCGATGTTCGCGCGCACTCATTGATCGGCGCGGCGAAGATCGTCGGGCGTTTGCGCCTCGGGGCTGACAAGAACGACGAGAGCATCGCGGGCGGGGTCTTCGCCTGCACGGCGAAATCCATCGGCTGAGTGGGCGCGATTCGCACGCGGTCTGTTCAGATTCACACCACCGGGCAACCATTAAAGCGATTTCATATTGCTTCGTTGGCAAGAGACTCCGTATGCTCAGTCAAGGAGTTTCATATGCCCAAGATCAAACCCGAGAATCGTGGCCCGCAGGATAATGGGGCGAAAGCTGGCAAGGTGGGGATCAAAGCACAACCTCTGGAGGCCGGCACACCGACGCGCGGCGCATCGATGCAAGGCGAGCGGCAGAACGCGAAGGGTGCGCCCGCAGGCGCAAACCAGGGCGGAGCCCCACGAGGGGGCAGCCGCGTCGAGCCATCGCATCAGAAGCGCGCGGCGAAGCAGGGACGGGCGAAGAAGTAAGCGGAAGGACGCTTTGCCTTGTGCATGACGAGGGGTCAGGGCGCTTCATCGCGGCGGATGTTGAGGGGATTGTGGTCCTGCAACTCGGGCGGAAGCAGACTTTGCGGGGCGTTCTGCCAGCAGATGGGGCGGCACCAACGCTCGATGGCGCGAGGACCGACGGCGGTGGTGTCGGGGTGGTTGGTGGCGGGGAATGGGCCGCCATGGACCATGCCGGGCGCGACGCGGACGCCGGTGGGCGGGCCGTTGAAGATGATGCGGCCGGTGCTATGCAGCCCGTGGAAGTTGGCCGCGTCGAAGGTCCGCTCATTGGCATTGCTGATCTCGTCCGGCTCGAAGTAGACGGAGTATGCGAGCGAGGCGTGCAGGCCGAGGTTGGTCACCTTGTCGATCGGGAATCGAACCACAATGGCGGCTGGGCCGAAAATCTCATCCCGCAGCGTCTGGTGGGTCTCGAAGACGCTTTGAGTTACCATTTCAAGCTCATCGATGCAAAACAAGCACGCGTGAGCGCCGCGCGGGCTGGCTTTGTCGCCGCAACGGGCGGCAAGGCGAACACCGCGACAGGCTTGAACTTCCGCAAGCCGCCGCATGTAGGAGTCGCGGACCCATGGCGCGAGCATGTCGCGCCCTGCGCTCCGATTTATGCGTTCCGCGAGCGCGTTGACGAAGTTCGTGCCGCTCTCACCGAGTTCAACGATGATCGTTCCGGGGCGCGTGCATTGCTGTCCGAAGCGTTGGAGGATGGAGGCGGCAAGTTCTTCGGCGATCTGGTCCGCTCGTGCGGCGGCCGCGGCAGCTGTGACTACCACTACGTTGTTGCTGCCCATCTCGGCGAAGACGGGGATGGGGATTGATCGCTGGCGAGCGAGACGCTCAAGTGCGAGCCCTGCGTGGGTGGAGCCGGTGAAACCAACAGCCCGAACAGCGGGATGAGCGATGAGGGATTCGGCGGCGGAGAAGTCGGATGCATCGGTGTTGCGGATGTAGCCGAGCAGACCGTCGGGGGCACCCGCGGCGGTGGCGGCTCTGCTGGCGATGGTGTGGAGCAGGCGACCGGTGAGCGGGTGGGCGGGGTGTTCTTTGATGATGACGGGGCAACCCGCGGCCACTGCGCTGGCGGTGTCGCCGCCGCAGACGCCGTAGGCCAGTGGGAAGTTGCTGGACCCGAAGACGGCGACGGGGCCGAGGGGGATGAGCATGCTGCGTACGTCGTGGTTCGGGCCGATGAGGAAAGGGACCGCTGGAGAAGATGCTCGGTTTTCGTGGGATACCTGGGGCGCGCGAGCCCTTCCCCCGTCCCCCTCCCTCTGGGAGGGGGAGCCGGAGATGGCCGCGCGAACCCAGGAGCCTTCGCGGACAATCGCGGCGAACATGCGAAGGGTGCCGGTCATGCGGTCGAACTCGGGGTCGAGCTCGTCGATGGTGAGCGCGGTTTCTTCGGAGGCGGTCGAGACAATCTGGCGGCGCGCGGTGTCGAGGGCGGCAGCGATGGATTCCAGAACGGTAGCGCGAGTGGTACCGGTGCCGTGCTGTTGCCAACTCAGGTGCGCGGAAGATGCCCGAAGACAGGTTTCGTGTGCTGATAGTTGGGTAGGTGGGCTTGGCATCTGGTGTGATGGGCAGATGGGCTGTGACGCGGAAGCGGCGGTTGTTGCTACATGGATCGCCATTTTTAAGAAGCACATAGCTCTAGATATCAGCCGACGGACATTGCGTTCGGAGTTCTCGGATGGCGTCGGCGACCGATGGAAGGGAGCCGTCGGTGTTGTCGGCAGGCACAGGGCTCGCCAAAGACCGAGGTCAGGACCCGGACGCGTTGGGCCGCCCGAAGGTTCAACTCTAAGAAGCCATCAACCCAAACTGCTGGTTCGCGGAGGCGAGCCATGGGTCAGACATTGGCGGAAAGACTCCTCATAAACGGCGGAGATGTCGGTTATGAATCTGCGGACTTGTGAAAGCACATCGAAAATCGTAGATTTGCCCAAGCCGTTGTTTCCGAGCACGAGTTGCAACGGCCGCGGCTTGAAATCGAAGCGCTCCAGGCCTTTGTAGTTGTTGACCCGGATTCGGTCGAGCATGTCGGCACATTGTACAGAGGAAAACGTGAGTCGAGGGGTTGTGCCAGACGGTAGTTTGCTGATACGCTTTCCCCATGCTTGCCCGAGTCCAGTCGTATGTGCTGCAAGGCATTGATGCTCTTCCCTGCGAAGTGGAGGTTGATTTTGACATTGGGTCGGGCGGCGGCGGGATGGGGGATACTGACAAGAAGCGGACAATGACCGTGGGCCTGCCCGACGCGGCGGTGAAGGAGTCGATCGAGCGGGTGCGGTCGGCGATGGGGAACTCGGGGTTCTTTCCGCAGTCGGGGCACGTGCTGATCAACCTTGCGCCGGCGGATATCCGAAAGGAAGGTCCGCTGTATGACCTGCCCATCGCGATCGGGCTGCTGATCACGCAAGGCGCGATCGGTGGGCAGGGGTTGAAGCCGGCCGTGCGTGATGCGCGGGCGAAGCGCGGGCTGAGCGTGGGGGCGGAGGGCAAGGGTGCGACGGGTGACAAGGCAGGGCAGAAATCGTTTGATCCGTTTGAAGATGCGGCGATGAACGATGACGCCATCGCCAGGAATGGCGATGCCACGGAGCCTTTGGATCATCGTCAGTATCTGTTTGCGGGCGAGCTGGCGCTCGACGGACGATTGCGCCCGATCAGGGGTGTGATTGCGATGGCCGCGTTGGCGAAATCGCGCGGGCTGCGAGGTGTGGTGGTGCCAGCCGACAACGCGGCGGAGGCGGCGGTGGTGCCGGGGGTCGAATCCATCGGCGCGGCAACACTGGCGGAAGTTGTGGGCTATTTGAACGGCACGCTTGAGCCCAGGGCGCACCCGCCCGCGGATGTGACGGCGTTGCTTGCCGCAGGATCGGCGACGGTGGACTTTGCTGAAGTTCGCGGCCAGGAGGCGGTGAAGCGGGCGATCGTTGTGGCGGCGGCGGGGTCGCACAACCTGATCATGCTCGGTCCGGCGGGCACGGGCAAGACGATGATGGCGCGTGCGCTTCCGGGCGTGTTGCCGCCGCTGACGCCGGAAGAGGCGATCGACATCACGCGGATCTATTCCGCGGCGGGCATGATGCCGACGGGTGCGGGGCTGATCACGGTGAGACCGGTGCGCACGCCGCACCACACGGCGAGCAGCGCGGCGATTGTGGGTGGCGGGGCGATACCCCGTCCGGGTGAGATCTCGCTGGCGCACCGGGGCGTGTTGTTTATGGATGAGTTGCCGGAGTTTCCGCGTGATGTGCTGGAGACGCTGCGGCAACCCTTGGAAGACCATGTGGTGACGATCGCGCGTTCGCACAGCGCGGTGCGTTTTCCGGCGAGCTTCATGCTTGTGGCGGCGATGAACCCGACGGCGAAGGGCGATTTGCCATCGGATGACTTCGGGCGCAGGCAGATGGATCGGTATCTGGCGAAGCTGAGCGGACCGCTGATTGATCGGATCGATATTCATGTTGAAGCACCGGCGGTGCCGTGGAAGCAGCTCTCGGGGACATCGGAGAAGGAGGGAACCAGCAGCGCGCAGATGCGTGCGGCGGTGCTGGGGGCGCGCGAGCGACAGATCAAACGGCAGGGACCGACGACACCCAACTCACGCCTCAGCGGGCGCGAGCTCGATACCTTCGCACCGATGACCGAGGACGCACGGACGATTCTCGGACAGGCCATCACCGAGATGGGCCTGAGCGCGCGGGCGTATGACAAGATTCGGCGCGTGTCGCGCACCATCGCGGATCTGGTGGGCGCGGAGGTGATCGGTGCCGAGCACGTGGGTGAGGCGGTGCAGTATCGGTTGCTGGATCGGAAGTTGTGAGTGCGGGTGGGCGATCTGAGCAGCACGGAAGCATGGTGAATGGACCGCTTCAAGTGATCGTGCTCGGTGGACCGAACGGTGCCGGCAAGTCCACGGTTTCCGAACGCGTGCTGAAGAACGCACTGTCGATCACGACGTTCGTGAATGCCGATGTGATTGCCAAAGGTCCGTGTGCGTTCGCCCGCATCAGCGTGCCGGGCGCGCGGAGGCTCGCGAGCATCATCGCCGAAGTAGCCACCAGGCATCACCGCAGCGACGAGCGCGATCAGGATGAACCCGCGCCGTGATTGCCTATGGGCATTTCGGCGGTTCTAGGATGCCACTGGAGCGCGATGGGCTATGCTCAGAATCTTGCTTTCGGCCTCTCCATAAGGGCGATCGACATGCGATACGTTGTGCAACCATTCGTTCTTCTCGTTCTCGCCATCGCCTGTACACCGACGGCGTGCAGTCCGACGCGATCTGGCCCGCAGCGTGATGATCAATCAGCCAGCAGCGCCAGCGATGTCGGCGTATCGGCCGCCGCTCGTAACGCCGCGATCTTTGCTGGCCCGCCCATGCCTCCTCCCACCGCGTATCGCGCGGCCGATGGCGGGCCGGGGCCGGAGTATTGGCAGCAACGGGTGGATTACACCATTGAAGCGACGCTGGATGCGGGCGCGCGACGCATCACGGGCAGCCAGGTGATGGTCTATACCAACAACTCGCCGCAGGACTTGAGCGTTCTCTGGATCAACCTCGAGCAGAACCTCTTCCGCAAAGAGAGCGACGGCGCGCGCATGACCCGCCCGAGCGGGCGATTCGGGAATCGCGATGGCTTTGCTGGGGGCTTTGAGAATCTGAATGTGCGGGTCGATGGCGCACCGGCAAGCTTCAACATCTACGGCACGGTCGGGCGGATCGATCTGCCCACGCCGATCCAGGCACGGGGGGGCAACGTGCAGGTTGAGATCTCATGGGCGTTCAACATCCCGGCCTATGGGTCAGACCGAATGGGCGTTGACGATGTGGAGGATGGCGCGATCTTCCAGATTGCGCAGTGGTTTCCCTGTGCATGTGTGTTTGATGATGTCCACGGATGGAACACGCTGCCCTACCTCGGGCAGGGCGAGTTTTACACCAACTTCGGGTCGTACGACGTGCGCCTCACCGTGCCCGCAAGCCACGTAGTTGCCGCCACGGGTGAACTTCAGAATGCTGATGAAGTTCTGCCGACGGCGCAGCGCGAACGGTTGAGCACAGCACGCTCGACGGGCGAGACGGTGCTGATCCGCGCGGCGGATGAACCGATGAGCGGCGGACAAGCGAGCGACGAGAGTGCCAACGTGAAGACCTGGCACTTCGCCGCCAAGGATGTGCGCACATTTGCCTGGGCGAGTTCGAGCGCGTTCGTCTGGGATGCTTGCTTCGTCCCGGGCGGCGGCATCGGTTCGAGTGGTGACCCGGGTCGCGGCGGCGGAACACTCTGCCAATCGTTCTATCCGAAGGAGGCCGCCGCCCTGTGGGGCGCGGAAGGTCAAGGCGGCGGCAGCACACAGATGTTGCGTCGGTCGCTCGAACACTACGGCAAGATGTGGTACGCATACCCATACCCGTCCGCGAGCAACGTCAATGGCATCGTCGGTGGTATGGAGTATCCGATGATCCTCTTCTGCGGCGGGCGCTCACCCGATGGTGAGCGCGGGCTCTGGGGGGTGACGACGCACGAACTCGGGCACAACTGGTTCCCGATGATGATCAACACCGACGAGCGCCGGCACGCCTGGATGGATGAAGGCTTCAACACCTTCATGAACTATTACGCGACCCTGGAGCGCTACCCCGATGATCTGCCGCGACGGGGCAACCCGCGACGCTGGGCGCGCGACCATCGCAAGCCCACCTCGCAGCCGATCGATCTGCCCGCCGATCAGGTCGAACCCGGAACACTGGGCGACCAGCAGTACGGAAAGACCGCGACAGGTCTGGTCCTGCTGCGCGAGGGCGTGCTCGGTCCCGATCGCTTCGATCGTGCTTTCCGCGAGTACCTCGGACGTTGGGCGTTCAAGTCGCCCAGACCGTGGGATTTTTTCCGCACCATGCAGGATGTGAGCGGCGAGGAACTCGGTTGGTTCTGGCGAGGTTGGTTTTATGAGACAGGCGTGCTTGACCAATCAATCGCAACAGTCATGCAGCCGGGCGGCGCGGCGGGGGGTGATGCTGGCGAATCAAGAAGCGCACGGGTGACCATCGAGAACCGCGGCGAACTCGTGATGCCCGTGGTGTTCAAGGTGACCTATGACGATGAGACGACCGAAGTGCGCCACTTGCCCGTGGCGGTGTGGTTCTCGAGCAACAGTTGGCAGACGCAGTGGGATACCCGCGATGCAGCCGGTAAAGTCCGCTTCATCCAGAAGTTAGAACTCGATCCCGAGGAAAACTATCCGGATATCAATCTCAAGAATGATGCCTGGCAAAGGTAATTTTGCATCTCACATGCCAACTTGTTTTGTAAAGATCCTGTCGAAGTGTAGTTTTTGCGCATTTCAGGCTTGACACGACCACCGGGGGCTGCGGTAGACTACTTGCATGAGCACCAACGCCTTGCCGTGCAGGTCGATCTTCGTGATTGCCATGCTGGGCCTCGGGCTGATCGCCGCGCCGACAGACGCGGCCGAGACCAACTTCGGTGGGCCGGATCTTGGGTTTTCAATGACCATCCCCGATGGTTGGAAGCCCATTTCTGAAAAGAAGCTGCAAGCCTCAGCCCACCAGAAGGATCTCGGTGATGATGGCGCGGTGCTGGGTGGCTTTGCCAAGGGCTCAACCAACCTCACGCCGCCATACGTGGTGATCGATGCGTGGGGCCCGGCCCTCAACCTCAGAGCTTCGACCTGGGAAAATGTCGAACAACAACTCGGTCTCACCACGATCGAGAAGGCGCGCGAACAAGGGCTGCTCGATGGGAACGACAAGTACACCGGCAAGGACCTCTCGCCATCTATCTTGGACAAAGATCGCCACCTCATCATCATGCAAGGCGAGCTGCCCAAAGACCCCGCCAGCACCAAGACCGGGCTTTATTTGGTTACGGCCTCCTTTGTGGGTGCCGATGACTTTGTTCGCATCCACGCATATCTGCCCGCCAACCAGTCAAAGGCCTTGCTCCCGGAAGTCGAGCGCATGCTGGCCTCGTTCGGGTTTGAGCCGGGCGAGGCCTTCCAACCAGCCAAACCCGTCGGCAAGCGTTCATCGAGCACCTACGGATTTCGCACTCGAAGGTTGGGCGTGTTTGGCGGCGGGGGCATCATCGGGCTGATCGCGCTTTTCTTTCTTCGCAGATTGGTGAACGAGTAAGCCAGAACGCGATCAAATCTGTTTGACAGATTGCGAGCCGTCGCGCCCATATCCTTGAGCAACCTCAAGGAGTTCCCATGACCCGTTCGATCCGACTCGTTCTTGCCGCCGGACTTGCTGCCGGACTTGGCCTTTGTGCCGCCAATGCCCAGCCCACCAAAACCGCCGCGCAACCCGACACGCGCATTGAAGTGAAAACCGCCGACGACCTGCCGCGGCACCTTTACACCATCGAAGGAAAGGCCTCGGAGTTTGTACTGACCGATGCGCCCTTCAAGGCGTTTGTCGCCAAGCTCAAGGCCGATACCGAAGGTGACCTCAAGAAGTTTCGCATCGAAGACAAGACCACGCTGCAAAGCTACTACACACTTCTCCAGCAGATCGCCATGTTCGAGGGACGCACCGACGATGCGCTCAAGCACATCGAGGACATCCGCGAGCTTGAGGTCAAGGAATCCAAGAAGCTGATGACCGGGCAGCTTCTCGGCGCGATGATCGCGGCCCGAAGCTCAAGTGGGGGCGAGCACGCCGGTCAAGGGAAGTTCGACGACGAGTTCAAGAAGAACCTTGAAGCCCGCATCCGCGCGTTGCCATGGGCCACCGTGCGTGAAGACGTGATGGCGGCCAAGGGTCGGGCGCAGATCATCAGCCGCGAACTCATCTTGGGCCAGATGCAGGGCCAGCTCGACAAGATCGTGGAGCAGCAGAAGGGCGAGATCTCGGGCGATCTGGCCCGCGGCATGGTCGGGGCTCGCGTGACACTCGACATGCTTTTGCCGCTCCAACCGATGGTCGCCGAGGTCTATACCCGCGTGATCGACGAGAAGGAAAGCAAAGCCCGGGGCAAGGATATCTGGACGCCGACACAGGTCACGCTCACCGATGCCGACAAGGGAACACCCGTCGTCATCGGCATCTGGGATTCGGGCATCGACATCCGGCTCTTCCCGACCCAGCTGTTCAACAACAGCGCGGAAGTGCCGGGCAACAGCAAGGATGATGATGGCAATGGGTTTGTCGATGATGACCACGGCATCGCCTACGACCTCAACAGCAACCGCATTCCCGGCCCATTGGCGGATCTGAGCGATCTCAAGACCCCGCAACAGGAGATCGGAAAGTTTGACAAGGGCTTCAGCGATCTCAACAACAACATCCAAAGCCCCGAGGCTGATCTGGTCCGCACGCACATGAAAGGCCTCAAGGCCGATCAAGTGACACCGTTCATCGAAGACATGGGTCTGTACGGCGGCTACTGCCATGGCACGCACGTCGCCGGCATCGCGGCCGCGGGCAACCCTTACGCCAGGCTGCTCTACGCCCGCATCACGTTCGACCACAAGTCGATCCCCACAGAGACCCCCACGGTCGAGCAGGCCCGCAAAGATGTACAGGCCACCAAAGACACGATCGACTACTTCAAGAAGGCTGGCGTGCGCGTTGTCAACATGAGCTTCGGCGGCTCGCGCCAGGGCATCGAAAAAGCCCTCGAGGCCAAGGGTGTCGGCAAGACCAGTGAAGAACGCGCCGCCATTGCCCGCGAGATCTTCAAGATCGGGCGCGATGGTGCCGACGAGGCGATGCGGGGCGCACCCGACATCCTCTTCATCGCCGCGGCCGGAAACTCCGACAACGACAACGAGTTCAGCGAAGTTCTTCCGAGCTGCCTCAACCTGCCCAACATGGTCACCATCGGCGCGATCGATCAGACCGGCAAGCCCACCGGCTTCACGACCTTCGGCAAAAACGTCAATCTCTACGCCAACGGCTTCGAGGTCGAGAGCGTGGTGCCCGGCGGCGCAAAGCGAAAGTACAGCGGCACAAGCATGGCCGCACCCAACGCCGCCAACCTTGCGGGCAAACTCCTCGCCATCAACCCAAGGCTGACGACCCAACAGGTCATCGACCTGATGACCAACGGTGCCGATCCGCTCGCCAGCTATGAAGGCCGCGTGATCATCAACCCCAGAAAGTCGATCGATATGGCCCGGCCGCGCGGGTGAACAAGGACTCGCAGAACATGGCTCAGACCACCGGAAGCGTGCCGCCGGATCAACGCCCCCCACCGGCGGTACGCAGGCCCGACCCATCGGTCGTCCTCTTTGATGGGCTGTGCAACCTCTGCAGCCGCTCGGTTCAGTTCATCATCACGCGTGATCGCGGAGGGCGCTTCCGCTTTGCCTCCATCGGGTCGGATGCCGCAACCCGCGCGCTCTCACGTCTTTCACAGACCGAGCGTCTGCCCGACAGCGTGGTGCTGATCGAACAGGGCCGTGTTTTCACGCGTTCAACCGCCGCGCTGCGAATCGCGCGGCATCTGCGGTTTCCGTGGTCGCTTGCCTATGTGTTGGTGGTCGTGCCGCGACCGATCCGCGATTGGATTTACACGCGCATCGCCCGCCGCCGCTATCGATGGTTTGGCAAGAGCGAAGTCTGCATGGTGCCGACGCAAGCCATGCGAGAACGGTTCCTCACGTGACCAGCCTCATGGCACGATCTTGACCACACTCACGCGCCCGGTCAGCAACTCATACACAATCTCGATATCGCCCGAGGCCATGCGAACACACCCCATCGACATCTCCTGGCCAACGCTCGCGGGGTCGATGGTACCGTGAACACCATATCCGGTGAATGACTTGCTCTTGGCATCAAGCCCTTCAAGCCCCATCCAGCGTTCGCCGATCGGGTTCTTGGGGTCCTTCCCGTCAAACTTCTCACCCGTGCGCGGGTTGGTCCAGTGCGGATCAATCAGCTTTGAGCCTTCCTTGATCGTGAAGTTGGCGATCGGCGTCAGCCCCTGCGCGCCAAGACCAACCGGGAACGAGCAGATGTACGTCCACCCCGGCTCCGCACCATCGGCGAGCACACTCGTGCCAACACTGCTCGGTCCAGGTGTCGGGCCTGCATACACGTCCATCCGATACGCCGACTTTGAAACCACGGCATGGAACGGCCCGCGAATGACCTTCAACGTCTGGCCGACCTGCAGCGCGTTGGGGTTCGACATCTTGTTCACACGCGCAATCAGGCTCGGCTCGGTGATCAGCCCGAGCTTCCGGTTGATTTTGTTCAGCTTATCGCCCGCGATCACTTTGTACGTCTCGCTGAGCGGATCGCCGGGGATCTGCGCTGGTCCGAACAATATGTTCTGGTTCAGTTCGCCCATCCGCTTGCGGATGTTGGCGCGATCGGCGGGTGTGCTGGAAGGATCGAACAACGCACGATTGAGAATGTTGCGCGCTTCAACAAGCTTCTGCTGCTGCACAGCCCGCTCGGCGGTGGCGATGGCCGCGGCCGAAGAGCCCCCGCCCTCGGCTTGGCCAGCCGGGCGCGCGTCTGACAGCGGAATATCACCGCTCTTGCTCGTGATCGGCTCGCGAACCTCCAACGCTGGCAGCGCATTCAACGGGCGGGTTGGCAGGCCCGCATCCGGCTTCGGTTGAGGATCTTCCTTCGCCACAACCGCCAATCGCTTGTCTCCCCCAACCGTCGCACTCCTGCCACGCGGATCGGGGTTGAGCATGGTCGTTGTTGCCGGTGTCGTGTCGGCGGGCGATCCTGAAGTGTGCGGCTCAAACCCTCCCCCCGCGCCACCCCCCGCGCCACTCGCCGCCATCATGCCGGTGTCATTCGCGACCGTTGGCGTGTTAACCCCCGATGCCGTCGAGTTCGCACGCCCACCATCGCGGGCCCGCATGGCCCACAGCGTCATGCTGATGCACAGACCAGCGAGCAGCACCACACCGATGATGCGCTTGTTGCGGGTCGAACTCCCACCACCGCTCGACCTGTTACGCATCGCCCGCGATGAACGTGGAACCGCTGAGGGTCGGACCGATTGGGAAGCAAGTGCCATGGGCATTCCGATCTGCAAACAGGTGTACATTGATCCGAGACCGCGCGCTTTCAGCGCGCGCAGCATCCGTGCCATGATATGTCGGCCATCACACACTTCCGGGTGCAAAACCAACCGCCCCCCGCTCACTCACTACGCCGCACACCCGTCGGTCGTGCGGCCCGACCGGCACTTCATCCACAAACTGAACCTCAAAGATCGGGGCCATCGTCGCCGCGCGGCAGGCCGGATCCGCCAGAAGTCGGTCGTAATACCCCCCACCACGCCCCAACCGTCTCCCGATCCGATCAAACGCCAGCCCCGGAACCAGGATCAGATCGAGCTGATCAATCGAAACCTCCGGCAAGCCCGCCCTCGGCTGCATCAACTCATGGTGCATGTTGCCCGGCTCAAGGTCGCGCTCAAGATCGCCGACCGCCACACACCTCATGGGCCGCGCTCCATCGGTCTCGTCTATCCTCGGAAAGCAGACCCTCTTTCCCAGATCGATCGCACGCTCGGCAAGCGGCAGAACATCGACCTCGCCCAGCCCAAGCATGGGCACATACAGAAGCATCGCCGACGCGGCGGAAAACTCGGGCATCAACCCGATCCGGGCCGCGATGTTCGCCGACCATCGGGTCCGCTCAAGCTCCGTCGTCGCAGCCAACCTCGCCTTGACCTCGCGACGAAGGTTCGCCTTGCGCTTGGCGAGGACCATTTCCGGATCAGGTGCCCTCGCATCGGTCGCTGCGTACGTGTGGTGGTCGGGCAAGTGCGGGCTCAAGGGGTTGCAGCGTGAACGGTCAAGTCCACCAAGTGTACCGGCTCCCTACCAACACCGAGTAGAACAAACGATGGTGTTCAAGGCTCACCCTTTCCCACCGCTGGTGACGGAGCAGGCGCGGTGCGGGCAAGAGCTTCATCCAGTCGCTTCATCAGCGCACCACCAATCGCACCCGCGCCCGCCTGACCCTCAAGCCAACGCCGATGAGCCGCCCGCGGCACACCCGCCTCAATCGCCGCCTCAACCAACGCTCTCTTGCTCTGCGGATCATCGAGCCGCTTGAGCATCAGCCGTGCGATCTCCTCCCCCTCCGACTCGCGCCCCGCCGCAAGACACACCGCGTAGAGCTGCGCCACCTCAGAGCGCACCTCCGACCGCCAGGGCTCCGCCTTCGGCGATAAGGCCACACCCTCCAGCGTGGGCACGGTGAGTCTATTCGCCGCACTCTTCAACACCGGCGCAAACAGTTCTCGTAATCGCAGAGCCTCGCTCCACCGTCGCTCGCTCACAAGCGCATCCCACAACTCACGGTGCAGTTCCCGAATAAGCCCAAGTCGCGGCACCGGGTCGCTCAGATTCTTGAACCAATCCGCCACACTCGCATCATCACCAATCACCAGCGAGAGCATCAACCAGTCGGCGAGGTGCGCATCGGGCGGGCCCGAAACTTCAGCCGAAACTTCAGCCGGAACTTCAGCCGAAACCTCAGCAAGCTTCGCGGCCTCATCGCGCAGCAAACTAAAGTTACGGTTCGCCGATGCCGAAGCCGCCGCCAGTCGGCGCATCGCCGGCGCGAGATTGACCTCGATACCACCCGACGGATCAGCCCGTCGAACCAAGTCGCGGTGCGTCCAGAGCCAGCAATACTCAACCTCCGCCTCGTCGGGTCTCTCAATCCGCACAAGCTCGCGCGCAAGGTCATTCCTCGCACGCACTTCTTCCGCAGTTCCACTCCCCGCATACCGATCGCGCACCAATCGCATCTGCTCAACCGTGCGCAACCCACCAGCGACCCCTTCGAGCCAGTTTATCATCTCATCCGGTCGCCGCAGACTGCGCAGTCGGTCGAACTCCACACCATCCTTAATCACCACAACCACAGGCAGTCCGGTGATGCCGAACTTGGCTGCGGTCTCAGGATCAGCATCAACATCGATCTGCACCGCCACCGCGCGATCGGCAAGGAACTTGCTCACCCGCGCATCCGGCCAGGTTTCACGCTCCATCCGCAGACAGGGCAGACACCACGAAGCCGTGAAATCCGCAACGACCAGCCGGCCCTCCTCCTTGCCACGCTTGATGGCCTGCTCAAGTGATCCGTTCGTGAATCCCGGCGGCACATCCGCCATGGCGGCCGCATGAATACACGCTGCAACAAAGAGGATCGCCGTCATGATTGTTCCGTTCATCAGCCCGTTCATCGGCCCGTTCATCAGCCCGTTCATCGGCCCGGCTGTTGGTCCATGCGCTCTGCACCAGCCGCGCAAACTCCCCGGGAAATGCTAGCCCGCATCCCCCATCGACGTTCTTGCGCGATCGTTCCGCCTCCTTCAACACGACCGAACGCAAACATCAGACACCAGGCAAACGCACCAAGATACAACGCAACCGTGCCGGGAATATGGGCCTGATTCCACGTAAGCCCAACCTTCCTGACCCATGCCGAAATGATGGCGTTGATCAGCAACCCCACCGAAACAGCGAGCGCAAAGGCCACACACGTAACAAAGTAATCCCTCGCCCGCTGCCCCGCCAACCAGATGAGCGTGAACCCCCCAAAGCAAAGGCTCGATGGTGTACACCAATACACAACGACGTACTCGTGCCCATCCATGGCGTAATGAACAGGTCCGAGCCGCTCGAGCGTGCCCGGACCCATCCAGTGCAACACCGTCGTATACGCCAACGTGCTGATGCCGACGCTCAGGCCCGAAAGCCACAGCGCCAGCACCGCAAGGTGCGCCAGCACCAGCATCCAACAACGTGATGGAAGCGCACGCGTCAGCATCTATGCTCTCGACATCTTTCGACGAATCACCCATGCACCGCCAACCGTGCCCATGAGGAAGAGGATCGCCACCGCAGCACTCCCCTCTTCATCGGGATTGTTGCGACGCACCCATTGGCATCGCCCTGATACGGCCGTGGCCATGGCGTTCGCAGCTGCCGCTGGCGAGCTGCACCCGATGCCCACATCGCAATCCTCGCCCGAACAGCTCACGCTGTACCCCGTAGTCCCATCGGCCTGGGTGTAGGCGCACATGCACCGATGTTTGCCACGCACCGGCGGAACGGGGATCGGAATCGGAATCGGATTGTCGCCGATCTGAATAAGCTCCGCGTCGCTCCCCACAAACGTTGCCGACGAAGTCGCACTCGACGATGACGACTTAATGGGCACCGGACGGAGGTAGTCCAGCAGCACCGGTGCGAACATCGTCGCCGCATCAGCCGCCCCGACCGGCGCGAACGTGCCATCAATCCGCACGCCCGAACCGCTCGATGACGACGCGGCGAGATTCACCGAAAAGATCTCCACACCCGTCGATACCGAGACGGTGACGGTATCCGCATCAAACGACTCGATGAAGTACACGCCCGCGAACACAACGTTCTGGCTGCGGCGCTCGCGAATCTTGAACTCCGAGTTGTCGAGCAGAATCAGATCCTGCCCATCCCCGATATCCACCGTGCCCGAAGTCACCGTGCCCCTCTCACTGACGTCTATGCCAAAGTCACTCAATCGCTGATCGAGCGTCTTCACCCCCGGCGCCTGGTTCCCCTGCGCGCCCGCCAAACCCGCGGCCCATCCGCAAGCCACAACCGCCACCGCCGCTGCAAGACTCATTCTTCGACGCATGAGACCCTCCTTTGAGATGGAACAACACCTACCCACCCACCTTCAAACACAAGACGCGCCGCCCTGTTTCCAGACCGACCGCGCACCCGTACGGCAAGCCACTTTGCCCGCACAGGCCACACATAAAGACCTTTGGATCTTTCCAAACCTACAGGCTGCGATAGGTTTCCCTATCCCGCGCCACGCATCAACCTCACAGATCATCCATCGCCTTGAACCAGCATCACGCCAATCAACACGCCAATCAACAGGCCAACCAACAGGCCAACCAACAGGCCAATCAAAAGTCAAACCTGTTCGTTCGCCGCTTCACGCAACACAGAATCTCTTGTGCAAACATTGAGCAGTTTCGCAACAGTGACTCGGCCTACACATGTCACCTCGAAAGGCAGAATATTTCACGGCTGATGCGGTGTCAACACACCTATCCAGGTGTGCATGAGAGGCGGATGAGAGCATCATTTAAGAAGATCAGAAAGTGTATATTCACGGCCGATCAAATCTCTGAGATACGCACCCCTCAAGTTCCCCCACCTCCACCGCCCCGCAACCGTCGCACTTCCTCAAGTCGTTCCTTCAACAGCCGCTCAGCACCGTGCTCGGTCGGATGATAATATCTCTTCTCAACCCCAAGATATTGCTGCGTCCCCACGATCCCCACACCATTCGGGCCTGTACGTAGGCCCTCACTGTGCGCATACGCGTATGCCTCGCCCTGCCCGCTCGGCGTCTCGCCCGCGCTCATCGCGCTCGCCTTGCGCACATTCCCATCTTTGATGTAAACCGGAACCGGCACCGTTCGCCCTTCCTGCACATCTTTCATCGCCGCGTCAATCGCCATATAACTTGCGTTGCTCTTTGGGGCCAGCGCAAGATAACACGCACACTGACTCAGCGCGATCCGACACTCGGGCATGCCCAGCCGCTCCACCAACTCCCAGCACGCCGCGGCCACCATGATCGCCCGCGGATCAGCATTCCCGATGTCTTCACTCGCGAGCACCGCCAGCCGCCGCGCAATGAACCGCGGGTCTTCACCCGCATCCAGCATCCGCGCCATCCAATACACCGCCGCGTCGGGGTCGCTCCCACGCACACTCTTGATCATCGCGCTGATCGAGTCGTAGTGATCATCGCCCGTGCCCGCATACACCGCCGCCTTTTGCTGAATCGAATCTTCAGCATCCGCAAGCGTGAGATGAACGCGCGGCTCCATCGTCGCCTCAGTGGGCTTGACCTCCGGCCCGCCACCCCGCGTGCTGCCCACACTCGAAAGCACCGCCACCTCCAGCGCCATCAGTGCCCGCCGCGCATCCCCATCGCACTTCACCGCCCACAGCCGCAGCGCCTCTTCATCAACATCAAGCTTCAACTTCCCAAACCCGCGCTCTTCATCCCCCACCGCCCGCCTCAGCACCACCACGATCTCCTCAACCGAGATCGGCTCAAGCCTGAAGAGCGTCGATCGCGAAACCAGCGCGCTGTTCACCGCAAACAGCGGGTTCTCCGTCGTCGCCCCGATCAGCGTCACCACCCCGCGCTCAACATCGCTCAGCAGCACATCCTGCTGCGCTTTGGTGAACCGATGAATCTCGTCCAGAAACAGCACCGTGCGCCGCCCACTCACCCCAAGCCGCTCCTTCGCGCTTTCGATGATCTCGCGGATCTTCGCCACTCCCACGCCCGCCGCGTTCTCCCGCTCAAAGTGCCTGTTCGTGTGCAGCGCGATCACCTCCGCCAGCGTCGTCTTCCCCGTTCCCGGAGGCCCGTGAAAGATGATGCTCGCGAATCGATCCGCCATCAGCATCCGCCGCAGCAGCTTGCCCGGACCCAGTATGTGCCGCTGCCCCACCACCTCATCCAGCGTGCGCGGCCGCATCCGCACCGCCAGCGGCTCAACCGCCTTCACCGCTTCCCACCTCTTCGCGGCCCAGAGATCAGCCATAACCAACGGTACGCACCAGCGCGGCATCACCATCCCTACTCCCCACCAGCCTCACCCGTTCCCATCGACGATCTTGCACCAACCCAGATCGTCACGTGCGCCCAGTGCATCAATCCAGCCTTCCGTCGATCCTCAAGCGCCTATCGAACCTGATGATGCAGGGCTTGGACATTCCCAATCAGTTGTTCATACGACTCCCGCGGCCAGATCGTGCCCGATCGACCCACCAACCCATCCGATTTGCTCGCGCCCAAACTCTTCCACGAATGCCGATGCCACATAACATCCGCCCTTGTCGCCCGCCATCTCCATCCTCGCCACCTCCCTCTGGATCCTTTGGGCCATACTCGCCCACCTCCTCATCCGCAACCCGCGCGCTGAGCCCCTGGCCGGGCTCGTGTTCTTCGTCGTCCGTCGCTACGCCCGCTGGTTTCACAGGCTCCGCATTCAGGGTGCCGAGAACATTCCGCCATCCATGCACGCCGGCCCACTCATCGTGGTGTGCAACCACACCGCGGGCGTCGATCCCGTGCTTGTTCAGGCCGCCGCGCCCTTCGAGATCACGTGGATGATGGCCCGCGACATGATGCCCGCCGCGCTCAACCCCATCTGGGAGTTTGTCGGGGTGATCCCCGTCAGCCGCGCGGGTGCCGATATGACCGCCGCGCGGGCCGCGCTCCGCCACCTGGCCCGCGGCGGAATCATCGGCATCTACCCCGAGGGTGGCATCGAGCGTCCAGCCCGCACGGTCCTTCCCTTCCAACCCGGCATCGGCCTGCTCATCCGCAGATCGGCCGCGCCCGTGCTGCAAGTCATCATCGATGGCGCACCACAGACACCGACCGCATGGGGCAGCCTCTTTCAACGCGCCACGCACCCCGTCACCCTGCGCTTCCTCCCCATCCGCGACTACACATCACCCGACCTCGCCCACCTCTCCGCAACCGCCGTCGCCAACAATCTGCGCGAGCGGCTCATCCGTGAGACCGGCTGGCCCAGCGCCCGCGATCGCGCGCCAGAAACCCTGCGCTAACCACAACACCGAAGGGCCGCTCATAGCCCTTTCTTGATTCAAGGCAACAAGAGCGTCCCATGAGCACCGCAAGCAGCACTTGATTTCGTGTGCAATGCGCTTCCCCTATACTGGGCCATGACCGACTCGCTCTCCTCCGCCGCCCGCTATGCACCCGGATCCCGCGTCCGCGTCCTGCAACAGATTCTCCGGCCCACCGGCACGATGTCCACGCAGACCGAGGGCATCGTCATCCGCTACGGACAGCAGAAGACCGGTTCGTGGTACGCCCACGCACAGGATGACAAGCTCTGGCTTGATCGACTCGAACTCCGCAAAGATGATGGCGAGCTTGTCGTCCTCAACCTCGACCAATACTCGCGCGTCGAGCCGCTGCGCTAACCGCGCCCCTTCGCGTCTGACCTCCCTTTCGTCCTGAGTTCTGATCGCACGCGCGCCCTGCGCTCCACTTCCACCCTTAACCGGTGGCCAGGAGCGCGTCTGTGCGCGCGCCGGCGCAGCTCGCCAAACCCCATTTCCATTTTTCTCACATTTTTGTTATCCGCGTTCATGCCACGACTTACCTACGCGCTGCGCCCCCACCGCGCGCGCTGGCGCGCGCACAGGCGCGCTCCGCGGTCCATGGGTAGTGCGGCCCTGCAAACACACCCGCACACCGAGGACCACCCCATGCCCTTCGATCTCCAACCGCTCAACTCCCCGAACATCAACCCCGACTCCATCGACTCCCTCATCGCCCAGCACGAGTCCGACACACGCCCGCGCCTGCACCAGCTCTGGAACTACTACCGCAACCCCATGCACCCCTGCGATGGACCATCGCGCCGACACGCACGACTCGCACAGGAAGTCGGGCTCCCCCAGCGCCTCACCGGCCCGCGCACGCTTCACCACGACGACCGCGCGTCCACCAACCGCGAGATCGTCATCGAAAACGACATCGCCTGGCGCGTTCAGACCATGGTCGATTTCATGTTCGGACGCCCCATCACCATTCTCTCCACCGCACGAACACCCGAGCTCCGCCGCACCATCGAGCGCATCCTCGACCGCGTCATCGAAGCCAGCGGCGGCATCGCGCTGCTCAGCGATATCGGCCTGCTCGGCCACGTCTATGGGCACGTTGACCTCATCGTCCGCGCCGACCTCACACCCAATGCCCTGCCCGATGCGCCGCGCACCGACGAAATGCTCCTGGCAACTGCCGAGCACATCCGCCTCGAACCCATCGAGCCCACACGCGGCATTCCCGTGCTCGATCCAGCCGACTACCGCCGACTCGCCGCGTACATCATCCGCGCCGAGTCATCAGGCATCGAGTCCGCCCGGCCAGACCTCACACCGGGTGTTTCGACGCGCCTCGCCCACTGGCTCACGCGCAAGACCACCCGCACGGGTTCACACTCCGAAACCCGCACGCTCACCGAGATCATCTCCCCCTCCGCACGCGCGCTCTACATCAACGCCGATCGCGAACCGGCGCGCCTTCTCGATTCCGGCCCCGCGCTCGTCAGCTCCACCGACTCCGAACGCGGACCCGTTCCCGTCATCCACATCCAGAACATCAGCCAGCCCTTCCGCTTCCCCGGCCTCTCCGAAGTCGAACCGCTGATCCCCCTGCAGGATGAGCTCAACACCCGACTCTCCGACCGCGCCAGCCGCGTCACCATGCAGTCCTTCAAGATGTATCTCGCCAAGGGGCTCGAAGGGTTCGACAAGATTCCCGTCGGTCCCGGCCAGGTCTGGGCCACCGACAACCCCGCAGCCTCGGTCGAATCGTTCGGCGGCGATGGTGCAAGCCCGAGCGAGGATGCCCACATCGAGCAGATCCGCGAAGCCATGGACAAAGCCTCGGGTGTTCCGCCCCTCGCCAGCGGTGTCGTTCGCGCCAAGGTCGGCAACCTCACCAGCGAGAACGCCCTCCGCATAACCCTCATGGGCCTGCTCTCCAAGACCGCACGCAAGCGCGTGACCTACGGACGCGGCCTGGCACAAGCCTGCGAACTCATCCTGCTCGCCCTTCACCGCGCGGGCGCGCTCACCACCGATCACGCCGATCGTCAGGTGCGCATCGAGTGGCCCGACCCGCTCCCGCGCGATGAGACCGAGGCCCTCAACGCCGCGCAGATCAAGCTCGCGCTCGGCATTCCACGCGAACGCGTCCTCAGCGAACTCGGCTACGCACCCACCGACCCCGGAATCGTCTAACTCATCTCCCCCTCCCAGAGGGAGGGGGCCGCGGGGAGGGTTCGAGCAGTGTTGGAATTTTCAACCCACCTTACAAGGAGTCTCCATGTCCACCGAAACCACCACCATCACATCACCCGACGCACCCTCCGAACTCGCCATGGCCCAAGCTCACGCCGCCGAAGTCCGCACCGAACTTGAAGCCCAGCGCACCCTCTTCAACGCGGGGATCATCGACCTCGATGCCGGCCTCGCGCTCGTCAAGCAACGCCTCGCCGCGGCCAGCGCGCCACACCTCAGCGCCATCATCACGGAACTGTGCGACAGCCACCCTGCCCTCTTCCGCGCCGCCTCCAATCCTGTCCGCACTGATCCGCCCCGCACCGATCCGCCCCGCGCGCCCTCAACCACCCTCTCACCCTCCACAACCCCCAACACCCGCGCCGAGCTGGAGCACGCTGCCGACATTGCACGCACCACCGGCAGCCCGCGCTCACTGATCGACTACCTGCGCCTGCGCCGATCCGCCGCCGACTGATCCCTCGGGACCGGGGGAGAGGGACCCACGAGATGACCAACGGGGCGGCGGCTCTGCCCAGACGGTCGCACACATAGACCGCGACGTCGCAACCACCGCCCCGCCCATCCCGTGCCTCTCTCTTTCCTCACCACCCACCACTCGCCACTCGCCACTCACCACTCGCCACTCACAACCCTCAAAGGACCACCCATGCCCTTCACCGGAAAATCCACGTTCTCCGCCGGAACCGACCTCCCCGAACTCGTCGATGATGTCGGCGACCTCATCGGCCTCATCAGTCCGTTCGAGACACCCCTGCTCGATCACCTCGGCGACCCACGCCGCGTCGCCACCAGCACCATCCACGAGTGGCTCGAAAATGCCCTCCTCCCCAACACCGACACCATCAACCAGCTCAGCTTCTCGCCCGATGCCACCAACGCAACCAGCATCACCATCACCAGCGGCCCGCGCTTCCGCATCGGCGATCAGGTCCGCCCCGAACTGACCACTGGCCGCGAGGTCATGCTCGTCACCGCCATCGCGGGCAACGTGCTCACGCTCACACGCCGCTACGGCGGCACTCCCGGCGGCGCACTCGCCAACGGCATGAAGCTCACCATCCTCGGCAACGCCGCCCTCGAAGGCGACGAC
>JBBSBC010000031.1:0-25966 GCA_038251595.1 Phycisphaerales bacterium
ATCACCTATCATGAGCACGCGGCGGCCGCTCTGCACAAGGTCCTTGATCTGGTTGTGCTTCTCTTCGGGGTGGCACTCGGCCTCGACCTGATCGACCCCGACCGCGCGCGCGACGCGCTCAGCCACGCTCAGGCGATCGCCCGTAAGAATATCGATCTGCCGCACACCCAGCTCGCGTAGACGGGTCACCACACCCTTGGCGTTGGGGCGGATGCGGTCTTCGAGTCCGACGACACCGAGGTAGCGCCCATCGCGCACGACGTGAACACCGCTCATGCCTTCAATGCGGGCATCGGTCGCGGAGATCGCATCCCTGATGGCGGGGAAAGTCTCGATGAGCCACGAAGCGCGGCCGACACAGACTTCGCCCATGCTGGTGCGGGCCTTGATGCCGCGTCCGTGCAGTTCTTCGTAGTCCGCGCTGCCATCGGGCTGAATCCGGGCCGCGGCGGCGGTGGTGAGGATCGATTTGGCGAGCGGATGGTTGCTGTGCTGCTCACCGTTGACAGCGGCCTGAAGCAGCTCGGCACCTTCGACACCCACGGCGGGAACCAGGCGCGAGACGGCGAACTTGCCGGTCGTGATGGTTCCGGTCTTATCCATCACCACGGTGTCGATCACCGCGGCCTCTTCAAGATAGTTGGTGCGCTTGATCAGGATGCCGAGTCGCGCGGCGGCGGCGAAGGCCGCGACCATCGCCAGGGGTGAGGCCAAGAGGAGCGCGCTCGGGCAGGCGACGACCAGCACCGTGATGGCGCGCTCGATGCTGCCGGTCATCATCCAGACCGCGAAGGCCACGCTGAGCGTGACCGGTACAAAGAAGCGTGCAACCTGCTCGACCATGAGCTGGCGCGGTGTGCGGCTCTGCTCGGCCTCGCGGATTAGCTGCCCGACCTTGCCGATTGTCGTATCCTGCCCGACCTGCGTGGCGCGAATATCGATGAGGCTCGAGACGTTGGTCGTGCCGGCGTAGACCGCCTCGCCCGGCTGCACCTCGTGCGGGATCGCCTCGCCCGTGAGCGCGGCCTGATCAATGGCCGATTTACCGCTCACCACCACACCATCGACCGGCAGGTTTTCGCCGGGACGGACGCGGATGACATCACCGATCTTGACCTCGCTCAGTGAGACCTCGACCTCGCGCCCGTCGCGCAGGGCGCGGGCGGCATCGGGCGTGCGTTCGACAAGATCCTGAATGGCCCGCTCCGCGCCCCACGCGCGTTGACGGACAAACGAATCGGCTATAAGCAGAATAAAGGCGAGGAACCCGGCGGTGCTGTACTCACCAATGCCGAGAGCGGCCATGATGGCGAGCGCACAGAGTGACGAGGTCGAAGGTTGACCCTTCCAGATCTCCTTCGCGGCGGAGACGAACAAGGGCATGCCGAGCAAAATGGCCCCGATGATCGCGGGCAGTTCAGCAACGTTGTGCGGAATGACGGAGCTGAGCAGGGTCTTGGCGACCATGCTCGTAAGCAGCAGCACACCGCCGATCAGGTAGATCAGCATGTACCGCTCGAGCTTGATGTTGTGGTGCGAGCAGCAGGCCATGCCCCCGGCATCGTGGTCATGGTCGTGCCCGTGATCATGCTTGTCACCGGCGGGAGATACCGAAGAGGAGGAGAGGGCGGTCATTGGCGTCGTTGCTCCGAGAGAGGGGGACACGCGCTGGGGCCGGAGGGAGGAACTGGCAGCGGACGAGATGGTAGCCGAAAGTGGCCCGGGGCCGTAGGCGGGGATCATGCGGGGAGGAGGAGACGGAAATTCGGTCGGCAACCACTCGGTACGCTCGATGGCGCGGCCAAGTTCGCAGATCAATGCACGAACATAGACCAGATATCGTGGGGCGGCAAGGGTGACCTCGGTTCAGATGAGCCGCTGTTGCATCAAGGCCGAAATCGAGGGTGCGATGAGCGGGTGCTTGATCGCGCGCGGGCATTTCCATCGCGCTTGGAGGCAACCTTTGGCCGGAGAACGGGCCAAAGACTCTTCGTCAAAGTCAATGGTTGACCGAAGGCCATGGGCATCAGGAGGCGGATGCAACTGCCCGTGACGGGTCAGCGGCCCTTGCGAACGTGCGGCAATCAGCATTATTGCCGATTGTCCACTGCTTAATGCCTTCTCTTCTCCTTCTCTTCGAACCCTCCGCGCTCACCGCGTTGTCCGCCTGAACGTAGAGCAGGGAGTACACTGCCCGCACATGACTTCGCCCCATCCATCCAAACGACCCGTCGCCGCGGCGGCCCAGCAACCGGCGGGGCCGGTGACCAGGGTCACGGTGTTGGGCATCGGCCAGATGGGCCTGGTGTGCGCGGGTTTGCTTGCGGGGGGGGCGGGGGTCGGGCGCGGTTCAAAGGCTGTCGGCGAGACACCGCCCTCGGACTCATCGCGCACCGAAGTGACCCTCTGGGCTCACAGCCCCGATGAGGCGGGCGATCTTACGCAGACGCGCACCAGTATCCGACTGCCGGAGTTCACGCTTCCCGACTCGGTCCGGGTGACGGCCGACATCATCAAGTCGGTGCGCGAGGCCGACCTGATCGTCTCAGCGATTCCTGTGCAGTTTATTCGCGAGGTGTGGAAAAGGCTTGCGCCCGACGGGAGCAAATCCGCGCACGCCAAGCTCCGCCCGCCCGAGCAGACGGGTGTGATCTCGGTGGCGAAGGGGATTGAGGCGAACACCCTGCTGCGCCCGACGCAGATCATCGCCGATGCGATCAAGGATGACCCGGATTCGCGGCCGCGAGCCGTCGGCGTGCTGAGCGGACCGACCATCGCCCCCGAGCTGGTGCGCTGCCTGCCGGCCACGATGATTGCCGCTGCCGATACACCCGCGTTCGCCGCCCAGATTCAGCGGATGTTCTCAACCCACTATCTGCGAATCTACACGCACGATGATGTGCTGGGGGTGGAGCTTGCGGGGGCGATGAAGAACGTAATCGCAATCGCGGCGGGTGTTCTCGACGGATTGCAGGCGGGCTACAACGCCAAGAGCGCGCTGTTGGCGCGCGGGCTTGCGGAGATCACGCGGCTGGGTGTGGCGATGGGCGCATCGCAGGACACGTTCTTTGGCTTGTCGGGTGTTGGTGACCTGGCGACGACGTGCTTCAGCCCCGAGGGTCGCAACCGATCGTGCGGCGAGGCGCTCGGACGCGGCGTGAAACTGGCCGACTATCTCGCATCGATCCCCTATGTGGTTGAAGGTGTCGGGACCACACCGGCGGTGATGGAGCTCTCGAAGAAATATAAGGTCGAGATGCCCATTACCGCGGCGGTACACGCCGCGTTGTACGAAGGGCTCGACCCGATCGAGGGTATCGGACGCCTGATGAGCCGCGAAATGAAGGCGGAGCGAGTGGGGTAAGGGTCGGAACAGAAGATCCGGCGATGATTGATCGCCGGAGGAGGCCAGGCCAAAGCATGAACGCACGACTTGTTACGATGGTACTGGGTGCTCTGATAAGCCAGAGCGCACTGGCGTGGGATTGCCAGGGCCACCGCGCCATCACGCTGCTGGCAATGGACGGGTTTGCTCAGCGGTCAGCGGATATGCCCGAGTGGCTGAAGTCGGACTCATCACGATTGATGGTCGCGAGCAACGCGTGCGAGCCGGATCGGTATCGGTCGGTGCGGGCACCGGTCTATCTGGCGCACGAGAACAATCCGGATCACTATCTGGATGTTGACAAGCTCGAGCAGTTCGGGCTGACGCTGGAGACGCTGCCGCCGCTGCGGTATGAGTACGTGCGTGCGATGGTGGTGGCCAAGCACGAGCACCCGGACGATGTGGAGCCGTACAACCCGATGATGGACCCGAGCCGGAGCTCGGAGTTTCCCGGCTATGCGCCGCACGCAATCATGGAGGCGCACGGCAAGCTGACGAGCGCGTTCAAGACGGCGCGAAGCCTTGAAAAGCTGAACGACCCGAAGCGTGCGCCCCAGCTCGAAGCGGCCCGCGCGCAGGCGATGTTTCAGATGGGTGTGCTCTCGCACTTTGTGGGCGATGTCGCGCAGCCGCTCCACACGACCAAGCACCACCACGGATGGATCGGCGACAACCCTGCCGGATACACGACCGACCGTAAGATTCATGCCTTTATCGATGGCGAGATTCTCATCATTCACCGGCTCGATTACGAGACGCTGAAGGTTGGCTTCAAGGCGGAGCGCACGGTCGATGCGGGCGATGCGTGGAAGGATGTGCTGACGCATGTTCAGCGGTCGCACGACCACGTGCGCGATGTGTATTCGATGTTCAAGTCGGGTGAGCTTGAAGGGGAACCCGGAAAGGCGATGATCACCGAGCGGCTGAGGGATGGCGGCTCGATGCTCGCCGCGATGTACGCGAGCGCGTGGGCGGCCAGCACGGTGAATGACAAGGACGTTGCTGAGTTTGTGGGCTACGACCGCTGGGAAGGGATCAAGGATGTGAAGTCGCGCCCCGAAGCACGACCCAAGCCATGAGCCTTTCATCATCGCGATTTGATGTGATCCGGCCGCTCTTCCACTGGTTGCGGCTGCGCGGTGTGGATCTTCAGTCGCCACACCGGCGCGATGCGGCCAACGCGCTAATGGTTCAGAAACGCCTGATGCACGGGGCTGATGTTCGCACCATCATGGACTGCGGGGCACACCGGGGGCGCGTGGCGCAGGAATACGCGACGGCCTTTCGCGGGGCGAATATCTTCTCATTTGAACCAACGCCCGCAACGTTCGAGGCCTTGAAGGCCAGCGTCGCGCATGAGGTCCGGATCGAGCCGGTTAATGCCGCCGTGGGCGAAACGGAAGGAACGGTCGATTTCTACATCGCGCCGTTCGAGCAGGCCAACTCGCTCCTGCCGCGACACCCGGGAGACCCGAGCGCGGAGACCATGGTCACGGCGCGGGTTGTGCGGATTGAGGAGTTCTGCCGATCGAGGGGGATCGCGCGGGTTGAGATTCTGAAACTCGACATCGAGGGCTTTGAACTGCCCGCGATCCGCGGGTGCGGGCGGATGATCGATGAACAGCGGATCGACCTGCTGCATTGCGAGACACGCTTCGACGCCGGGCCGGGAGGGAGTGGCGGGTCGAATACAACATTTCCGGATTTGTGTGCTTACCTGCTCCCTCGCGGATATGAGTTTTTTGGACTGTACGACCCACGGTATGCCAAGAACCTGCAGTTTGCCTGGGGTGATGTGATGTTCGTGAGCCGCGATGTGGTCGCCCGTACACGCCGCGCGTGATGGTCTGCGCATCACTATTTGATCACTTGCCCGTCAACGGTCCAGACCGCGTTGGCGAGCTTGCGCCACTTGATGTGCTCAGCACAGGGAACACCCATGCGTTTCATCTTTTCAAAGGCAATGCCGATCTCTACGCGGTCGGGCATGGTCTCCTGAAGGCTTGCGACCAATGCGTCCCACTGACCACTGCGCCGGATGAAGCGCGGAACATCGGTGAGCAAGGCCCAGGGAAAGCCGATCAGGCCGATGGCCGCGACACAATAACAGGCCAGGATAGCCGTCATTGCCACGCTCGCCGGCAGGCTGCTTGAAGATGCCGCGCCCACCAGCCCGGCCAGCAAAACGATCAACATAAGTCCGCTGTAAACATCGATGTGCGTTTTGATGATCCGAGGAAAGATCGCGACGTTCACGTTGAACACCTTCGCGATGACGTGGTCGATGCGGTCTTCGGGGAGCGACTCACCGCTCGCCAGGCGATGACGGATACCCAAGCGTCGCGAGAGTTCTGCCGAGGCATTCGGGTTGGTCTGCTCTATCAACTTATCACCCGCAAGCTGCGCGGCCAATGCGGGCTTGAGGATACGTGAATAGGACTGCGGGTCGGTCAGCGTCTCAGACCCGCACTCGGTGCAGCGGGCGGTGATGCCGAGATTTCTGCCGCAACCGATCGGGATGAAGTAGATGGTGCGATAGAGCCCCAGTCGATCAACCATATGCGGTGTAATGACCATGCACTGCACGCACCCGTCGGCAACGATGCCGAGCGTGCGAACACGGGATTTTTGGCCGTGGAGGATGAACATGGTCCCACTCCAAAGATTGACGATGAAACAAGCAGGTGCGTTCAAGCAAGGCTAGGCCATCACCAGCCCTTGTTGAGTTTGCAACTGTGTCGGAGTCAACTGAATAATCTGATGTTGCTGAGTACGGCAGACTCACGGAAGTACGGAAACTCGCAGGCCAAGTTTGGCAGCCGCAGAGGCTGCACGATTGGCGAATGCACGAACGCCCCCGCGTGGAATGTGCTCACGCTTACCCAGCACAATACTTTCCACCGAATGTTGCAGTTCGAGATCGGGCCATTCCAATCCGGACCCCCACCCAAGGTACTCCCACCGAGATCTGCTGCTGCGCGACGCACTCTTAAGCGTGGGGTAAAACAAAAGGGGCGTCATGACCTTGCGGCCGTCAGCCAGATCAATGACGATCGCGTTTGATGAAAATGAAACCGCAACCGCCTGTGCCTCATCCTGCGTCCGTTGAAAAGAAATCGGACCGCTGAGTGAGGAGGTAGCTTTGACGATCTTTGATGATGCGTTCGATCCGCTTGCGATCTCCGGCGTTGAAGCCGTGATTCCTCGCTTCGCTGATCGGACTGAACCACGACTTGGCTTCTTGCCCGCCTTTGCCGACATGAACATGGGCGGGTTCGCCACTTTCACCCGCGTAGAAACAGAACCGGAAACCTTCTTCATAAAGCACCGTGGGCACGTCGCCCGACTCCTATTGCGAATCAATCCCCAATGACGCTGAAATGTTACTCCACCGTCACACTCTTCGCCAGGTTCCGCGGCTTGTCCACATCGTGGCCGCGGGCCAAGGCCGCGTAATACGCCATGAGTTGCAGCGGGATGACCGCCAGCATCGGGCTGAGCGGCTCGGCAACCTCGGGGATGTAGAGCACATCATGCACGTGATCGGCGATATGTTCATCACCCTCGGTCGCCACGGCGATGACGTGGCCGCCACGGGCGCGAACCTCGTGGATGTTGCTCAGCACCTTCTCATATTGGCGACCCTTGTTGGCGATGAATACCGCGGGCATGCCTTCGTTGATAAGCGCGATGGGGCCGTGCTTCATCTCCGCCGCGGGCATGCCCTCGGCGTGGATATACGAGATTTCCTTGAGCTTGAGCGCGCCTTCGAGCGCGGTCGGATAGTTGTAACCGCGACCGAGGAAGAGCCAGTTCTCGCGATCGATGTACTTCTCAGTGACACGTTTGATGCGTGGGGCCTGTTCGAGAATGCGCTCGATCTTCGCGGGTATCTGCTCCATCTCTCGCAGCAGGTCGGTGCAATGATCCGCACTCATCATGCGCCGGCGGGCCATGAACAGCGTGATCATCGTGAGCACGGCAACCTGACCAAGAAACGCCTTGGTGCTGGCGACACCGATCTCGGGGCCGACACGCAGGTAGACACCCGCATCGGTCTGCCGCGCGATGGATGAGCCGACAACATTCACCACACCCAGCGCGAGCGCGCCACGATCCTTCGCCTCGTTCAACGCGGCAATCGTGTCAGCAGTCTCGCCCGATTGGCTCACGGCCACGACCACCGTGCCATCTTCGATGATCGGGTTGCGATAGCGAAACTCGCTTGCATACTCGGTCTGGGCCTGCACCTTGGCAAGGTCTTCCATCAGGTAGCGGCCAATCATGGCCGCGTGCAGCGCTGTGCCCTGCGCGGTGAGGATCACCTTCTTGGCGCGTGTGAGGTCCTTGGCAAAGTTTGAGAGCCCGCCCAGGGTGACGCGGCCATCCTTGGCATCAATACGACCCGACATGCAGTTGCGCATGCTCTGGGGCTGCTCAAAGATCTCTTTGAGCATGAAATGCGGGTAACCCCCGAGCTCG
The DNA here is from genome assembly GCA_038251595.1 of Phycisphaerales bacterium. Lineage (GTDB taxonomy): Bacteria > Planctomycetota > Phycisphaerae > Phycisphaerales > UBA1924 > JADLCX01. The sequence goes on from JBBSBC010000031.1 coordinate 7,868, forward strand.
ATCTGTTGAAGATCAAGCTCAAGCTGCTCGATCTTCGGTGTGACCGGCACGTTGTGGATGGTGCTCGTGCGGAAACCTGATCGCGTAATCTTCACAACGTTGTAGTCATCAAGGGCGAAGGCGTGCGTCGTGTGGGCAACGATGGCCGCAGCATCGGAGGCCACGATGTATTCTTCCGCACCGATCCCCACAAACAGCGGCGATCCCTTGCGCGCCACCACCAGCGTGTCCGGCTCCTTCTCGCAGATCACCGCGATGGCGTACGCGCCATCAACCTCGCGCAGCGCGGCCTGAACCGCGGCTTCAAGATCACTGCCCAACCCTTCGTACAGCTCTCCGATGAGCATCGCCAGCACTTCAGTGTCGGTCTCGCTTGTGAAGGTGTGACCCTTCTCTTTCAGGTAGGTCTTCAGCGCGGAATAGTTCTCGATGATTCCGTTGTGAACCAGCGCGATGCCGTGCTTGTCATCCTTGTGCGGGTGGGCATTCAGCTCGGTTACGCCGCCGTGCGTCGCCCATCGCGTATGGCATAGGCCCAGCGACCCGTCGAACCCATCGAGCGTTTCAAGCTTCTCTTCCAACATGCTCACACGCCCAACCGCACGCGCAACATTCAACTTGCCGTTCATGATCGCAATGCCCGCAGAGTCATACCCGCGATACTCCAACCTCTTGAGCCCCTCCAGCAGCAGACTCTTCGCGGGCTTGTTACCGATATAAGCGACGATTCCACACATGCGAGTAACCCTGATTGCTAGACGCGGCGGCCAGAACAAGTACCGTGACGGTCGCGCGTGGGTGAACGAACAGAATGCTTGCGAGCAGAAATGGACGGGGGCATGAACCTGCGGAATGGTCATCGACAAGACGGCAAGACCGAGCAAGTCTAAACGTGGATTGTGCCCGGCGATGCCCTCCAGCAACGAATTCTCGGACGTTCGAGGACTCTCGCCTCATTCGCCATCCTGTGACGGGCGACACTACGCGGCCATCGGGCGCCAAGATCGTGGAGATCAGAACATTAAATCGTCCAAACCCTCGGCCCTGTCAATATCCTGTTTGGATTGGCCCGCGCTCGATCTCGTTTCAGGCCGCCATGGCCCGTACCGCGATCATCAGCGCGTGAAGTTCCGTCGGATCGACTTCCTCAAGACCCAGCCGTGAGCAGAGCACATCGGCCGAGTCACGCGTCGGATTGACCGTGCATGAGATGATCGGTCCACCATCTGAGCCATTGATCACGGCGTTGACATCGCCATTCCTGCCCGGCTCAATCTCAATGTTCTGGCCCGCGACCGTGAGGTGCTGTGTTCCGCCCTTCGTCTCGGCATGAAGGGCGCGACTGAGTTGCTCATCCATCAACTCGATCAACTGCCGCTGCACGGCCTCGCCGACAGCCTCGGCATTCCCGATAGATTCCGCAAGATCCGTGAACATTTCGATCGTCGCGCGATACTCCGCGACAGCACGCGACATCACCAATCCCAGATCAGAAGTATCGATCTCAAACAGTCGATTGGCGATCGAAGCAAGCGGCGCGCTCTGCACCGGAACGCCCGAGGGCGAGAGCTGGACCGCGCCAACGTAATACGCCACACGCTGAAGCAGCGCGCTCGAATCAACCGACTTTCCCGACTGCGGCAGCGCGTGGTGCCAGGCGATCGGACGAGCCAGAACGCCCGGCATCTTCCACCGCCGCATCAGCACCGCGGCTAGATCAACATGCGTGAACTCGAGCATCCCAAACTCAGAGGCAAACAGCTTCGTCGGCGAATCCTGTTCACTCCGCAGTTTGCAATAGCTCTCCCCCATCAGGCGGGCCATGAGCGGCTGTCCACAATCCAGCATCAGCCCCACGACAAACGCTTCCGCGGCCAGAGCAGGGCATATCTTGCGTGCCAGCGCGCTGCACAACCCCGCACGGAAAACCGATTCTCCCCACACCGTTCTCGAAATGGTTCTTTCACCGGGAAGACTCGCCGCCCGGCTCAGATGAAAGCCCAGCGACACCGCCTTCGTCCGCTCAAGCCCCAGGATGACCAACGCACGATCGAGCGTCGTCACCGGCGATCGCTGCGCATAAAATGCGGAGTTCGCCAGCCGCAACAGTCGCCCCGTCAGCGTCCAGTCGGTCTTGATCACATCGACATACTTCCTCACATCCGCATTCGGGTCCTGCACCAGTTCAAGCAGCCTCACCGCCACCTTCGGCTGAGTCTCCAGACCGATACGGTCGAGCTGCCGCTCCAATCGCCCATGCAGTTCAACGACTTCCGCGGCCGAAAGCTCGCGTCGTGGCTTGCTCACACAGTTCTCCCTGTGCAATCGCCAATGTCATCGCCATCAATGGCGACAACCGCGCGACCGCTGAGGCGGAGCTGTATCTGCAAACACATCACCGCTGCTCATCGACCAATCCGGCACCCCGATTCGGTCGGCCCAGCCAGAATCTTTTCCTTACGGCTGAAGGCGCGAGCGCACCCATCCGGGCGAAACCTCACAAGTTGACCCCGCAGGCCCCGTGACCATGCGAACTTCACGCGACCATCGTGCCCGATCATGCAGCCGACCCGTACCTCCCACCCACAACTCCACACGATCCGCCCATAACCGATACCCACCCCAATGCGGCGGGCGCGGGATGGTTATCTGCGCATCCCGCGCGGGTGGGTTGTTCGGATTAAGCCCAAACCTGCGAAAGACTTCATCGAGTTGTGTCTTCAACGCCGCGCGGCCTTCAACAGGCTCGCTCTGGTTGCTGGCCCACGCACCGAGCCGACTGATCCACGGGCGAGAGTTGAAGTACGCATCGCTCTCCTCCTCCGGCGAACGCGTCACCAGACCCTCCATGCGGGCCTGTCGATCAAGGTCATCCCAGTGAAAGACCGCCGCGGCACGAGGATTGGCCTCGAGCGCTCGCCCCTTGCGCCCGAGCCGATTGGTGTAAAATACAACGTATCCCGACGGAAGGCTGAGCCCCTTGCACAACACAACCCGCGCTGAAGGACGGCCATCCGGGTCAATCGTCGCGAGCGTGAACGCATTGGGATTGGGCTGCACCTTCCCCTCACGGGCATCCTGAAACCACTGATGAAAGAGTGGAAATGGATCAGCCGGCAGCGGGTCAGGCAAGTGCGGATCGGCACCAAGTGAAACCGAGTCCGACTGGTCAAGCGGTGAGGGGGTCATGTCCGATCGTAGAAACCGCGCCGCCTCCCTGCCGTCGATCCGCGGCGGGTCGGGCATATTGCCCTTTGTGACTTGCGGTGCAGAAGCTGTCGGAAACTCTTTCCCCCTCCCGAGGCGCTTACGGTGGGGTTATGTCGATGATCGGTGGAAGCAATCTCTTTGGCGGCGGCACCGGCGGAAACGAAGGCAGTCGCGGTCCGCGCGCCCAGGGAAACGGCGATGGTGGTCGTTCCGGCCCGCGCCCGGTGCAACTCGATCGGCTGTTCGACAAACCCCCGCCGCACGCACCGATGGCCGAGATGGCCCTCCTCGGGGCGATGCTCCTCGAACCGCAGGTCATCCACGAAGTGATCGGGATCATCAAAAGCCCGAACGCCTTCTTTCTCGAAGCGCACGCGGTCATCTTTGAAGCCCTCGTCAAGACCTATGACCAGAAGCAGACGGGTGATTTGGTCTTGCTCGCCGAACTGCTGCGCGAACGCGAGCAACTCAAAGAAGTCGGCGGGCCAGCCTACCTGCAACGGCTGATGACCGAGACCCCCGGTCCGGCCAGCGCCGTTCACTTCGCCAAGATTGTCTCCGACAAAGCCCGCTTGCGCAAACTCATCGACGCGGGTGGGCGCATTGTCTATGACGCCTACACCGCCGGCGACCTCGGGCCTGATGGTGCCAGGGAGATCGTTGACAAGGCCGAGAGCATGATCTTCGAGATTGCCCAGCAGGAAGAGACCAGCGATCCGCAGATTTTGAGCGTGCTCGTCGAAGAGGAATATCAGCGACTCCTCGCCCTTCAGGGCAAGGGCATCAGCGGCGTGGCCACCGGCTACCACGATCTTGACGAACTGACCAGCGGGCTGCAGAAGGGTGAGATGATCATCCTCGCCGCCCGACCCTCGATGGGCAAGACCGCCATCGCGCTCAACCTCGCCGAGCAGGTCGCCCTTGGTGGCGCGCCCAATGAACGCAAACCCGGCACCACCGGTGTGCCTGTCGGCTTCTTCAGCCTAGAAATGTCCAAGAGCGCGATCGCCCAACGCCTGCTCAGCGCACGCTCGGGTTTCTCTTCACACGACATGCGCTCCGGCCGCCTGCGCGAAGAAGACTACGACCGCGTCTGCGAAGCCATGTACGAACTGAGCGAGGCCAAGATCTACGTCGATGACACGCCCGCCATGTCCGTCTTGCAACTCCGCACACGCGCCCGTCGGCTTGTCGCACAGCACGGTGTGCAGATCCTCTTCATCGACTACCTCCAGCTCATGACCGCGCCCGGCTCCGCTCGCGAAAGTCGCCAGGTTGAAGTCGGTGCCATCAGCCGCGGCACCAAGGCCCTTGCGCGTGAACTCAACATCCCCATCGTCTGCCTGGCCCAGCTCAATCGCGGCCCAGAAGCCCGCGGCGATAACCGCCCACGCATGAGCGATCTGCGCGAGTCAGGCTCCATCGAGCAGGATGCCGACGTCGTCGCACTCCTTCACCGCGAGGCCTATTACCACGTCGGCGATAAAGACTGGGAGATCGAGAACGAAGACAAGCTCAACGTCGCCGAGCTGATCATCGCCAAGCAGCGTAACGGCCCTACCGATGTCGTGCGCTTCACCTGGGACCAGCGTCTCACACGCTTCCGCAACTTCGCGGGCCACTCGGGCGGAACAGGCCTCAGCAGCGGATACGCCGCGCCCGCACCTTCACGCGGTGGTGGCGGACGTGGAGCAAGTGGCAGCAAAGGTGCTTACACGCCCGCGCCCATTCACGATCCATTCAAAGTCGAGGTCGTCGCCTTCAACCCCGGCAAGAAGACCGGCCCCATCGCCAGCCACCGCGATGGCGGCGGGCCTGACCGTGAAGAAGCACCCTTCGATGACGACTCGGGCGATGTGGGTACGCCGGTCTGATCTGCGTGTTGCCCCCGCCGACACGCTTCATGAAATCCGCAGCGACTCCGCAATCGGCTTCGCACCCGTCGTCGCGCTCGGGTCGCTCGGTCCCTTATTGTCCGCAGGCAGAATCATCGAGAAGATCGATCCGGAGTTCTGGCCCATCGCCGGGTTTGAGACGACAAAGATGCGCCCCTGGTGCTGGTCCACAATGCTCTTGGTCACCGCAAGGCCAAGACCCGTGCCCCGAATGCCCTTGGTGGTCTGAAACGGCTCGAAGATCTGCTTGTGCCGCTCGGGCGCAATGCCCGGTCCATTGTCAATCACATCAATGCGAATGGCGGGCCGCTGCGCGAGCTGCGCACGCTGCGCGGCCACCGCTGGGATGAACGTCGCACGAACCGTGACCACGCCCGTCTTGGCCTCCACCGCTTCAACAGCGTTCGCCATCAGGTTCACCAGCGCCTGGTGCAGCAGGCTGGGGTCGAGCATCACCGGCGGAAGATCCGCATCAACATCAATCAGCAGCGCAACCTGGCGCGCGTTGCACTGATCCTGCAGAAGGCTGGCGCAGTCTTCGAGCAGCGGACCGATCTTCGTCAGCTCAAACTCAAGCGTGCGGTGGCGCGCATACGCAAGCATGTTGAGCGTCAACGCGCTGATGCGGTCGATGTTGCGCTTCAATATTCCCCACCCGCCGCGCGAGACCTTCAGGTCATCCTTCTTCAACCCCATCTCAACAACATCGGCCCCGCCGCGAAGTCCTTGCAGAATGTTCTTGATCGAGTGCGAAAGAATGGCGACCGTCTCGCCGATCGCCGCGAGCCGTTCGTTCGCGAGCCGCTTCGCGTACGCCTCGGCGTTCGCGAGCGCGAGGCCCGTGTGCCGGCCAATCGCGTTCAGCAGCGCAAGCTGCTCGGGCGTAAATGTGTAGTTCGCAATCGATGAATCAACATAGATCGCACCGAACTTACGATCGCCAAACTCGATCGGCGAGCACAATGCCGATCGAATATGAAACTGCTGCACGCTGTCGCCCTTGGCAAACCGCGGGTCAGACATCGCATTCGAGCTCAGCACCCCATCGCCTCCCCCACTCCCCGCCGTTCCCGCCTTCATCGCGTGCTGAAGGATCGTCTTCGAGACATGGATGCGGGCATCGTTCTTGTCTTTGGGCGGCGTCTGATACTTCACAACCACAGGAATGAGATCGGGCATCCCCTCGCCCACCGGCTTCGCATACGTCCCACCACCCCCTCCACCACCCGCTGCCCCTGTCTGCGAATCCGGTGAGACCACCAACATGATGAACCCGCGCTCGGGACGGAACTCCGAGAAGACCAGCTCCATCACCGCCTTCAACAGCTCATCTCGGTTCGTGTTGTGCGTGGTCAGCGCGGTCAGGCGATAGATCACCTGCAAGTGATGAATCGCCGCCGTTCGCGGCTCAGGCTCCGCAAGAATCACCGAATCGTCGTTGCTCGCCAGAGTGCGCTCAACCGTCGTGTCGATCCGATCCGGGTCGAGCAGACGAATCACGTCGATCTCATCTTCAAGCTCGGCACGACCGAAAACAAACAGTGTCGCGCCCGTGCGGATCTGATCGCCCAGCCGCAGCTTGGTCCGCTCGGTGATTGCCACACCATTGACATACGTCCCGTTCTGGCTGTTGAGGTCGCCGATGTACCACTCGCCATCGTCGGGCGTCAGCTCCGCGTGCCGGCGCGAGACCGTGGTGTCGGATATCGGCAGAGCCTCCGACGAACGACCCACCAGTTGCGGCTGGTTAGTCGGAAGCTGGTACTTCTTGCCCTTGTCAGGCCCTTGGATAACCGAGAGGATGAGCACGCCGAAAGGATACGGTAGAGAACGCGCCGCGGCTGCATGATCGCGTCAAACCCTGCGCAATCGCATGATCCGATTTGAACTCTCCCAAACCGCAGAACCGACAAGCCATTGAGCTGGCTCGGAATACCTACGACAATCCTGTGATTGCCTCGTCTTCACCACGAAGCGGTGGAAGTTCGTAGCCGGTTCTGCAATCGGCTTTGCGACGACAGGCCCGGCAGGCCTCACCGTCGCATCATCAACTTCAACAAATCCTCCCACGCCCGACCCGCGTTCGGACCCGCCTCAAGCAGCGGCTTCGCGCGTGTCGCTCCCACCCACCCGCCGCGAAGCGTCGCCAACTGACGCATCAGGCTGAACCCCCCAACCTTGTGCGCCCAGAACCACCCGAGGGCTGCGCCGATCGGGCGGGCCATGCCGCGACCGTGGCGGCGGGCCGTCCAGACCCAGTTGCGTGTTGCCAGTTTGTGCCACAGCACGCTCTTCTTCGCATGGGCACCCGTGGGTGTATCGTGCCATACGACCCAGGCGGGGTTGAAGTGCACGCCGCGTCCCTGCCCGAGCAGCTTCAACGCAAGGTCGGTATCGTTGCGATAGAGAAAGTACGATTTCTCATATCCGCCCGCGCGCAACCAATCTTTACGCCGCACCAGGTTGCCACACCCCATGATGGGCCATCGATCCGTGGTCCGCCCCGAGGAACCCTCGATGAACCGGGCCGCGGGCCACTCGCTCGCGCCGGTCGATGGATGCCGCGGGTGCAGCGTCACCGCCGCCAGATCAGGTCGGCGCGCAAGAAGCTCCATCGCCCGGCGCAAAGCCCGCGGGTCGGGCGCGGCATCATCATCGAGAATCAGCACCACCTCCGCATCGACCGTCGCCACCGCGCGATCAAACGCCTCCACCCCCACGTTCTCCTCAAGCTCAAGCACCGGTACCGTGGGGAAGTTGCGCCCGAGCATCTCGCGGGTGCCATCGGTCGAGGCGTTATCCACCACCAGCACCGCATCACCCGAGGGTTGGTCAACCGCAAACAGCCCACTCCGACCGAGTGCAAGCAGCGTGCGCTCCAGCGCTCTTGAACGGTTGTGGCTGAGCACAACCGCGCAAAGGCTCAGGCTCCGCGCCGATCTACGCCTCCCTCCCTCTACTTCCTCGCCCCCATCTGCCTGCATCATCTGTCCATCAAGCGATCGCGTCGGCCCGATCACCCCGAGTCGCGGCGGCTCGATCGGTTCCTCACCCCGCCGCGCGACGCGCACCGCATGCCACACGCCCGCCAACAGCGTGCCGCCGGCACGCAGCGCGGTCCGCACCCGCGGCGTGCTCTTCAGCACAAACCCCTGCGAGGTGACCTCGATCATGTGCCGACCAAGAAACCATGCATCCGGGCGGCCGCGCGCGGGCACCACCGCAACATCGACATCCGGACCGCGCACCAACCGGCGCATCGCTCCCCACGAGGCCCGCGCCAACCCCGCCGTCCGTGCCCCCTCTCCCGAGCGACGAACCACCACACCCGCCTTCATCATGTGCAGATCGATCTGCCGCCGCTGATCATCGCTGATCATCAGCCGCGTGAGCACGCGCCCGATCGTCGGTCGCGGCCGGCCCATGCCCAGCAACTCCTGAAGCACTGCGGACAACCGTTCAAACGGCTGCGGCGCATCCACGCTGATCAATCCCTCGGGAGCGGGGCCAGTGGTCTTGTGCCGCGCCGCATGACGCAGGCCCGCCATGTGCAGCTTCGCAAGGTCGCGCCGGCCCATCATGTCCTGCTGCACCGCTCGCGGCACTTCGCGCAACGCGCGTATCAACCGCAACCCAGCGCCCCCGCCCACCGCATCCAGCGGACCAAAGGCGTTCCGCGTCATGTAATATCGTGGCCACGTCGGGAAGCGGTCAAACCTCGGGTGCATCGCGACCGACCACGGCACCCCGACCACACGCCCCCCGGTCATCGCACGCATTCTCACGAACCACTCGACATCATCACCATTCAGAAACCGATCGGGAAAGACGCCGGTGTCGCGGATCGCATCGGCACGCACCAGCGCACAGCAGGCCGCGAGATAATCCGATTCAACAAGTTCATGCACCCCGACGTTCCCGATCGTCATCGGTTCATAATGCCCGATGCGCCGGTTGATGTGCCCGCCCAACTCAAAGGCCTGACCCGTGATCGGGTCGCAGATCGCACTCCCGGCCGCCACGATCGTTTCATCGCGCTCCATCACCTCGACCAGACGCGCAAGCGTCTCGGGCGCGAAGCGCGCATCTGAATCCACCAGCCAGACGTAGTCCGCATCCCAGTCGCGCCACGCGTGCGCCTCATCGTTGTCCTCATCGAGCGCAAGCACGCGCCGCATCCCCGCGTTGTACCCCCCGCTCCCTCCCGTGTTGGTCGAGAGGCGCAGATGTTGAACCTTCACCCCCCCACCTACTGGCGAAACCAATGTGGACAGCGGAACCGTCGAGGCATTGTCTACCAGCAACACCCTGACATCCAAACTTCCACCATCACCCCAACCCAACTCGATTCTGGAAAAATCCCCCAGAAGTGCCTCCGCATCCTGCTTCCGGTTAAAGCACGGGACCACCGCCGCGATCCGTCGAACTTTCACCGATCGCGAATCCTGATCCTCAACGCCCGATCTGGACAGCCACCCGCTCGGCGGGATCACCGCCGATTCGATCATCGCCGCCCGCAGCATCATCTGGCCTTCACCGCTGTTCACAGATCATCCACTGTACGCGACCCTTCCGCCGATCTCCGGCGGCTCCAAACGTCCTCTTCCCCTAAATGAGTGATACGCTCATTTTTTTATTTTTTGAATCAGAGCTTTATCCTTTTGTTTGTGTTATACTCGGTGGTCATGACGCCTGCCTTGCACGTCCGGTTGCGAGTGGCGTTTACCGATAACCTCGATTACACTCTGAGAAGGATCGGCTCGGACAAGGGACGGAGAGCGGGCGGAAAGAGCAGGCCGGGGAACCCCGCACATGCTTAATACGGATGGTGGCTCGGGGACGGGAGAGTGCCCCGTGGGGTTGGCTGGGGGTGGGGGGGTTGGGGGGTTGGGGGGTTGGGGGGTTGGGGGAATATTCACGGACACATACGGGGCACGCGGCCCCTTCGGCAACGTTTCAGGAGGCCACCGGTCATGCTCACGCCGCATTCTCGCTCTTCCATTCGATTTGGCCGGGCTACAGCCACGCGTCGCGCGGCTGGCAGGGTCACTCCGCTTTCGATCCCCACCTCGCACCCGGCCACGCAGTTTGAAGCCCTCGACCCGCGCACGATGCTCGACTCCGCGCCGCTCCCGCTCGTCTCATCACTGATGAACTCCAACCACACGGTCGTGCGGTTCGAGACCAACTTCGGCGACATCGATATCGAGATGTTTGATGAGGCCGCGCCGATCACCGTGGCCAACTTCCTGAAGTATGTGCGCGATGGGGACTATGACCGGACCTTCTTCCACCGGCTCGATGATGATTTTGTGCTGCAAGGGGGCTTGGCCCGGCTGAACCCCGGGACCAACGGGGCCTTCGGTGTGCGGGATATCCCGATCGATGCGCCGATCACCAACGAGCCGGATGCGATCAACCGCTCGAACCTGGAACGCACCATCGCAATGGCCCGCGTGGGCGGGCAGGTGAACTCGGCCACCAGCCAGTTCTTCTTCAATCTGATCGACAACACGTTCCTCAACACCGTCGATCAGGGGTTCACGGTCTTCGGGCGGGTGGTCAATGACCGCTCATGGGCCGTGTTGCAAACCATCAACGACCTCTCAACACGCGACCAAGGCTCACCCTACGACGAGCTGCCTATCAGCAGCACGTTCAACAACGCGGATGGTGTGACCGACAACGAACTGGTGCTCATCGTCGATGCCGAGATCATCAAGCCCGCCAGCATTGCCGCCGTCTACCAGTTCAGGTATTACTTTCCCGAAGGTTTCGCCGGCTCGACGATCAATGAGTTTGTTCCCATCGGCAACCCCAACGCTGTAAACGTCAGCTACCAGGTGATCGTGCGCTCGGAAGTCGCGCAGACCCAGCCCCCGCCGACACCCGGCAGCGCGGCCGACCCCGACTTCTGGTACCGCGACAAGGTCATCAACTCCGGCTCGATCGGTCCAAATCGTCGCGGCGGGATCACGATCAGCAACTTCTCGAACTCGTCGGCCGATCTGGTGGCCCGTGGTGTGCCTTATTCGGTCGAGCTTTGGTCCACCGCGCGGCTCTCGGTCAACATGTCGCACTACGACTTTGGCTCGGCGACCGGCGAGGCCTTCAGCGATGAGACCGCGACGACGTGGACGATCGCCAACATCCAGAAGGGGACAAACATCAGCGATTTCCTGCTCTGGACGAACGCTTCGGATACCGACGCCACGATCACCGTCACCTTCCACTTCCAGAGCGCGACCCCATTTGTGTTCACCGCCAACACCCAGGCCTTCCGCCGCGGCGGGCTCTCGATCAAGGACATCCCCCAACTCCCGACGGGTGAGTTCTCGGCGATCATCACCTCAACCCAGCCCATCGTCGCCAGCATCACGCACTACTTCAACGACAACGGCACGGGGACCAACAGCACGCTCGGGTTCTCCGCGCTCGGGCTGACCGGTGCGGGCCAGAGCATCGGCATCCTGCCCCTCGCCAACATCGGCAATGATGCGAACACCACCGAGAAGATTTCCTTCCTCAACCCCGGCTCGACCGCGGCGATCATCACTCTGATCTTCACCTTCAGCGATGGCACACCCGACCTCACCGTGACGCCCGGCTCGCTCATCATCAGCCCCGGCCGTCGAGCGTCTTTCGACCTCGGCAGCGTCGGCGATCTGCAGGGCAAGCGGTTCAGCGTCCGCTATTCATCGGGCACGGCCCCTGTCTATGCCCACTCAACCCACCTCGAACTCGGAGATGAACTCTCATCGCCCTACGCCATCAACGCGGCGACGCGCTTCGAGTTTGCCGAGGGCTTCATGGATGATGCCCGCGCCAACGTGGACCTCTTCGAGACGTTGAGCGTCTTCAACCCCAACATCACCGCGCTCGGCGCGGCCGAGCAGGATGCGAGCATCACCATCCGCTTCCTCTACACCGACGGCTTCGTGCTCGCACGCGACTTCGTTGTAAGCTCCGGCGACCGGTTCGACCTCGATGTTCACCTTGACGCGGCGACGCTGGCGCAGGCCGCCGACAACAACCGCTTCTTCTTCTCGATCGAGATCGTCTCGGATGTGCCCATCGTCGCCTCGATGCGTCACTTCGACCTTACACTCGGCAACAACCAGCCCTCCGGCGGCTTCGCCACGCTGGGCATTCCCCGTGGAATAACTCCGCTGACGATGCTGACCTGAGCTGACAAGAGCGTACTTGACCCGCGTTCAACTGAGAACACGGGCCGCGGCCTTGGCCGCGCCTTTCATTACCCGGCCGACCGGGCCCATGGCATCAAGCCATTGGTGCAACCGGCGCGAGACCTTGACGACTGGCTTGCGTTCGTACTCGCCGCGCACGCCATCAACCACGCCGCGTGCCGCGGCAAGCTCGGCGCTGAGTCGATCACGCTCCTCGCGAACAAGGCAGAAATCGCGCCAGAGCTCGGCATTGGCCGCGCGCAGGTCGCGCGGCACAATCGCATCGTGATGCTCATCAAGCCAGTTGGCATCGCCCTTCCGCAGGAGCACGTTGGAGCGACGAAGCAAGCTCATGGCATGATCGGTGTAGAGCGTCTCGTGCTTGTGCATGATCTGCCCGACCAACTGCTCATGCCGCGCCACGGCCTCGATGACCATGGTCACATCACTGTGCCTCCGCCAGTTGAAGAGCGGCTCACGCACACGCACGCCCCGCCCACCCATCGCGGCGATGCGTATCCAGAACTCCCAATCCTCGTACCCGTCACGCATGGACTCATCAAACCCACCAACACGCTCGAACCACTCAGCCCGAAGGAGCACGGTGATGGGATGAAGGTTGGTGATGAGCAGCAGTTCAGGGTCCCAGTCGGGAACGTTCCAGATGCCAAAGGCCTTATCGACCAAGCGCTCCTGGCAATAGGCGTGGCTCACGGGCGCGCGACCTTCGGACTCCGGCCCATCCGATTCTTCCGCAATCCGTCGCGCGAGCGTTGAGACGAACGTCGGGTCGATGAAATCGTCGGCATCGAGAAAGACCAGGTACTCGGCGCACTCTTCACCGGTTGGCCCACCCAGCCAGCCCATCTCCGTCGCCGCCAAAACACCGGCGTTGCGGGCCGCGGAAAGCCCCAAGTTGTCCTGATGAACAACGCGAACCCGAGGGCCGCAACTCGCCTTCCTTTCATCAAGATCGTGGCAACAATCACAGGCCGCCGCGGTAGTGCTGTCGGTCGAACCATCGTTGACCACCACCACGCGCACGTGGGCGTCGGCCTGCCGGAGGGCCGACCGCACAGCATCGGCAACAAACCTGCCGTGGTTGAAGCATGGCACAACGACCACCGCGTGGGCTATCCGCTTGGGTTTGACCGAATCGACAACCGCCATTCAGTAGTATTGCCCCGCGAGCGGTCCGCGCCCACCTGCAACTGAATGTTTTCCGTACAAAGACCTTCCGCTCGGAAGACGAATCTCGACTCGGGCGTGGCCTTTGTCCGACCGCGAACCTTTACTACGCCACAGTTCATGGGCGACTTCTGGCACTTTGCACGGCGGATGGTTCGACAGCGGGTCTCGCTTGCGCTGGCGATGTTGTTCGCCACGCTCTCAGCGGGCGGGTTTGGAGTGGGCCTGCTGGGGCTGCTGCCGGTTCTGAGGAGCATCCTTCCGGCCAAGCAAGGCGCGCCTGTCCAAAACCTGGTGACGATGGTCGGCGGACTGAACGGCAAACTTTCCTCCATAACAGGCGGCATGTTGCGCATTCCGCAAACGTGGATCGATGCTCTGCCCACCGACCCATTCACCGCGGTGGTTTGGCTGGTCGCCGGGTTGGGTCTGCTCACGCTCTTCGGCGCTTCCGCCAACTTTCTTCACCAGTACTTCTCACTCACGATCGTGGCGCGCACGATCGCCGCGATTCGTCGCGACGCTTTCCGCACAGCCGTACACCTTCCACTCAGGACCGTGCTGACCGGGCTGGGCAGTGCCTCGATCGGCGGTGAGGCCGGCGCGATGAAAGCCGACTCGGCGGCCGGTCCATCAGATGTCGTCAGCCGAATCGTGTACGACACCGCCAACCTCGGCGCGGGGTTCAACGCCCTGCTCTCGAAGGCCCTTGCACAAGCGAGCAAGGGGGCCGCGGCGATGACCGTCGCGCTCTATCTCGACTGGCGCGTGGCCCTGATCGCGCTCGCCATTGCGGTGCCGATGTTCATCCTGCTGCGCAAGATCGGGAAGAAGATCCGGCGCGCCAGCCGCAAGGCGTTGGAGTCACAATCCGGTCTGTACCTTGCGGCCTCGGAATCGTTGAGCGGGCTTCGCGTGGTCAAGGTCCACGCTGCGGAACGCTTTGAGTCCGGGCGCTTTCATCGCATCAACAAGCGCGTGGTGAAGCAGGAGTTCAAGGTCCGCACCGCGCGTGCCATCGCCAGCCCGTTGATCGAAGTCCTCGCCTTGTTCATTCTCGGCTCGTTCGCGCTGGTAGCGCTCAAGGCCATCATCGAAGGCAAGCTCGACCCCAGCAAGTTCTTCATGGTCTTCGCCGCGCTCGGTGCCGGCGCGGCCTCGCTCAAGCCCATTGTCGGGCTTTTCAACGATGTTCAGCAATCGTCGGCCGCGGCAAACCGGCTGCGACAACTGCTGACGGCCGAGCCCGAAGCCGGTCACGACCGTTCGCTGCCGATGGCCCCGGCACTCAAGGCTTCCTCCACACTCGCGTTTGAGCACGTGACCTTCACCTACCCGGGGGCCTCGCATACGGCCTTGCGCGACATCTCGCTCACGATCAGGCACGGTGAGACCGTCGCCTTTGTCGGCACCAACGGTTGCGGCAAGACGACGCTGCTTTCGCTCGTGCCACGCTTGTTTGATCCCGATTCCGCACTCGCGTCGCACCCGACGCCGATTGCACCGACCGAGCCATTCGCAATGCTCTCGGGTCGCGTCCTCTGGGATTCGCGTGACATCCGCGAAGTTTCCATCCGCTCGCTTCGCGGCCGCATCGGTGTCGTCACGCAGGAGACTGTTCTTTTCCGCGGCAGCATCGCGTTCAACATTGCCTATGGCGCGGGAAGCGTGACCGATGAGCAGGTGCGCAGTGCCGCGCGCCGGGCACGGGCCGAAGACTTCATCCTTGCCAAGCCGGGCGGATATGGCTTCGAGGTTGGTGAGGGCGGAAGCGGGCTTTCAGGCGGACAGCGGCAGCGGCTCGCCATCGCACGCGCTATCCTGCGCGATCCCGACGTGCTGATCCTCGACGAAGCCACGAGCATGATCGATGCAGAGAGTGAAGCGAAGATCTCCGAGGCGATCGCCGACTTTGTCGGATCAGAGACGCGCCAACGGACGTGCCTGATCGTTGCGCACCGGCTCTCGACGGTTGTCGGTGCCGACCGCATCATCGTGATGGATGCGGGGCGCATTGTTGATCAGGGCACACACGCCGAACTGCTCGGTCGGTGCGCGATTTATCAATCACTCGTCAGCCATCAACTCATCCGCTTTCGCCCGCCGCAACTGCCCGAGAATGACTCGCCATCGCAGAGTTCAAGCTCCGCACCGGCTGCATAAGCTCATATCAACTTTCGCAACTCGGCCTCCTTTCTGCAGAAGACCATGCATAAGACCAACACCAGCGGCCAACTGATCGAATCCTCCTGCGACTTCTGCTCGCGGATCTGGGACCCAGATGGCGAAGAGATGATGATTGAAGGGCACCAGGGAAGTCTGCTCTGCCTCAAGTGCCTCAGCGCGGCGTACGCATACGTGGTTCTTGAGCAAGGTGGGCAGGAGAGCCTCAACAAGACCTGCACGATGTGCCTGGAAGAGCGCGAGCAGCCCGAGTGGGAGAGCCCGATCAACGAAGATAAACGTGTCTGCCTGCGCTGCATCAAACAGGCGGCAACCGCTCTTGAGAAAGACCCGGAGGGCGGGTGGAAGCGCCCGGTGGCAACGTAACATCGGCCTCTTGTTCGGCACCAGTGCCGATACGCGCACAGGAGTTCGACGAACACATCAACCCACGCCGACGCTGCACGATCAACCCCACCCACACCACCGCATCAGCGCCACGGTTGGTGATGACAAGCCACCACCGTTCATCCACAGCGCGATCTCTCCCACCTCCACCCACGCCGCATCGACATACTCCCACCGCCCGCACGCGCCCGATGCACACATAGTTTCCCGTCTTTCAATCACCCCGCCAACCTCGACGCGCAGCACCACATCCACGCTGCGCGCGTGCGAATCTTCCAGCGTGGCTATGGCCCGCACGTTTGTGCTGACGAGTTCAAGGCCCAGCTCCTCGATTCCTTCAGTGCGCAGGACATGGGATAGCTGCTCGAGCCCCAGGCTTTGCATTCCCGCACGCGGCGGCGCGACTGTTCCCGAGGGTGCGTTCTCCCACATCCCCCCATACACGCGTGTCTCGCCGCTGCGCCGCCCGAACAACACATGCTCATGGCCGCGCCCATCGCGCCCCACCACCACGCCGCAAACGCCGAGCGCACGCACACTTCTGCGCAGGACGACCGCCGTCGCAAGCTCTTTGTACGATCCGTGCCGGCAGACCAGCTCGCCCCGCGCCAGCCGCGTGGCATCCGCAAGCATGATCGGACCATCGTGCAGACGCGTGTTGGCTTGCCGCAGTTCTTCCCACGCATGCTCAACAGCCCGGTCAACCGACGCTGATGCCGCCTGCGGGCCTGGCTCGATGACCACGTGCACATCATCATTCGCCAGTCCACGGACGATGATCTCGTGCGCGTTGTTCACCGCCCGAGCAACCCTTCCATACCCGGCATGTTCGGCAAGCCCATCGCCTCGGCTTCTTTCGCGATCTCGCGCTGCGCCATCGCCTTGGCGATATCGAGCGCGTTGTTCACCGCCTCGGCAATGAGCGATTCAACCATCGCCTTGCTCGCCGGGTCAGTCAGCCCGACCAGCGCGGCCGGTTCAAGCGTGACCGAGACCACTTTCATATCACCCGTCACCGTTGCCCTAACCGCGCCGCCGCCCGAGCCGCCACCAGCGCGCAAATCCGCAAGCCGAATCTTGATGCGCTCGCCCGCCTGCTTGAGGCCTTCTTTATTCTTCATCAGCCCGGCAAGTGCGCCGGCCGCTTTCAGCGAATCAAACATGGTGTTTCCATTCAAACTTGCACGGGCGGTCCGCCCATGATCTTTCCCCTGCACCTCAACGCCGCACGACATTCCCGCCTGACCATCCGCACATACATCACCTCACCCCGGCTGAATCGTACGTGCCTGCACCGCCACGATCCGCGCTCCGAAGAGCTCCGCCGCGAGCTTCACCAGCGGATCGTCCACCGACGCGTCATCACCCGTGTCGCTCTTTCCATCGACCACCCCACCACCACCGGCCGATCCGCCCTCAGCTTCGCGGATGACGACTTGAATCCTCCGCCCCAGTTCCTTCTCAAAGACCGCCGCGATCTGCGCGAGGTTGCTCCGCGCGCCGACCGCGTAACGAGGGGCGCACAAAATCGTGGCCTCACTCGGCTTCAGCTCGACCAGGGTTGAGTTCGTGAGGATCGTCCGCACCATGGGCGAGGCGCTCTGTGAGCGAATGATCCTGGCCCATATGGCGGTTTCGACACCCGCGCGCGGATCAGTCTCGGTAGGAGTACCCGCCGCGCGTGGCTCGATCGCATCCGAGTTTCTCTCAACCTGAACCTGCGGGTGGGCAACGACGGGTGGGGGCGCGGCGTGTTGAATCGTGGGTGGCTTTGCCGCGGTCGTCGTTTCCTCCTTGCGCCGCGGCGGAGGAGGACTGGTGACGGGCTGGGCAGCGACACCGATCGGCGCCCCGTCTATTTTTTTACCGGGGTTCTCCCGTTCCGACCGGCGACCGGGGGGGGGGGCCCGCCCCCCGGCGCGGCGGCGCGCCCCCCCCCCGCCCGCCCCCCCCCCCCCGCCCCCCCCCCCGCCCCCAAGGCCCCACCGCCCCCCCCCCCCCCCCCCCCCCCCCCCCCCACCCCCCCCACAACCACACAGAAACACACA
>JBBSBC010000032.1:0-25954 GCA_038251595.1 Phycisphaerales bacterium
CGGTCTGTTGGCTTGGGCTCGGCATGGCGAACAGCAAACCTTCGCCAAGCCTGATCGCGACCAAGAGAATGCACGCGATTGTTCAGGTCATATGATCCGGCAATCGCCGCGAACATCGACCTGACCTTGGTCGGCTTGTCGGCGTTGGCGTGCGGGTTGGCGGCAAGTTCGGAAGTGGACCATGCCGGAGATTCAGGGACAGGTTCAGGCATCAGACAATGGTAGGTCCACGTGTCTACAACAATGATGTTCCCGGAAAATCCGGCAGGAGCTTCAATCATGATTTGCAAACTCGTTTCGACCGCCTTGATCGTTTCTATCTTCGCCGGCTGCACGACAAATCCGACCACTGGGCGGAGCCAGTTCATCCAGATGAGCGCGGCGGAAGAGCGGACACTCGGTGAGCAAGCCTCACCACAACTCACCGAGGAGTTTGGCGGCCGAGTGACCGACTCGCGCCTTCAGGGATATGTCACCGAGATCGGGAACAAACTCAAGGATCAGACGGAGGTCGATGGTCCGCAGCGTGTATGGGACTTCACGCTGCTCGACTCCGACATCATCAACGCATTCGCGCTGCCGGGCGAGAAGGTCTTCATCTCGCGCGGCCTTGCCGATCAACTGACCAACGAGGCCCAGCTTGCGGGTGTACTCGGGCATGAGATTGGCCATGTCATGGCGCGTCACACCGCCGAGCGCATGAGCCAGGCAACGTGGATCGGTATTGGTTCGCAGGTGCTTGGCGCGGCGGTCGGTGCCGCCGTGAAGGACCCAACGCTCGGGCAGGCCCTTCCCGCCATCGCCACGCAAGGCGGCCAACTGTTCGTGCTGAAGTTCAGCCGCGAGCAGGAGAGCGAAGCCGATTCGCTCGGCATGCGCTATATGGCCAAGGCCGGGTATAACCCGCGCGGTCAGTTGCAGGTGATGGAGGTGCTCAAGGCGGCCTCGGGCGGCGCAAGCCCACCAGAGTTTCTGGCAACCCACCCACTTCCCGAAACACGTATTCAGCAGATCGAGCAGAAACTCGCTGGCGAATATGCCTACACGCAGACCCAGCCCGACAAGTTTGGCCTCTTCCCCGATCGTTATCAGCAGCGCTACCTGGCCGCGGTGAAGTCTGATGCGCCCGCAAAGAAGCAGAAGACCCCAAAGAGAAGCGCGATCATACTTCCTGATACCTTCGACACGCAGGGCCGCACACGATTGCTCGCGAGCGTGGTGCTCGATGACCCAACAACCTGGTGCTCAGTCTGCGCGGCCAAGGCAGCCGACGAGTTACATCCATAATCGAAGGTGTCAACGTGCCTGAGGCGGCTTGCCACCAGCAGCAACACTCGACCAGAACCTGATCCAGTTCCCGCAGGCAAAACTGAAGAGCTCGTTGTTCGTCCATCCTGCCGCGGCGAGAGCTTTGAGCAGAAGGTCCGTCTGTGCTGGTCTATCAATCCCTTCGGGCAACTTCGCAGCCGAGAATCCGCCATCCATGTCCGAGCCCAGTCCGACGTGCTCGCGTCCGCCGGTGAGCTGGCAGATGTGCTCGACGTGTGCAAGCGTCTGCTCAATGGTGGCCCGGCTCTCCGAGCCGGGCGCAAGTCCCTGCCCATTTCTGAGGAACTTTGAAAACAGGTTCAGCCCGATCACGCCGCCGCGACGGGCGATCTCGCGGATCTGATGATCCGAGAGGTGACGTTGATTCTCCGGGTCGCCAAGTAAAGCACGGACGTTACTGTGCGAAGCGATAATCGGCGCGGCGGAAAGTCCGCACAGTTCGTCGAACGCTCGATCTGAAAGGTGCGAACCATCATGCACGAGCCTGAGGCGATCCATCTCCTTCACCAACGCACGGCCCTGATCGGACAGGCCATCGCGGGTTGAGTTGCCCCCGGCGTAGCGTGATGACTTTGCCCAGGCCATGCCAATCGCACACACGCCGCGCTCCTGCCACCAGGCAAGCTCGTCGGGCGCGCGGATTGGATCGGCATTCTCGATCAGAATACCCAGGTGCAACGCTGGCTCACGGGGAAGCCGATCGGCAATGCTGCGTGCCGAGTGCGGCTTGGGCTCGGCAACACCCATGCCGCCGCGAATCTCGCCCGTGTCCGGCTCGCGATAGAGGTGGCGCCTCAAATCCAGGCTCACTCGCTTCATATCGCGCCAGGTGAGGTACACCTCAAGCTGCGCTCGCCCGACGCGGTACGCACGTTCACCATCACCAACGGGATACCCCTCTGGTCCAGTTCCCCCGGGCTCGGTAAAGATCGTCGCTAACGCGAGCGCAACGCTGCCCTCTTCAAGCGAAGCGAGCGTGACCGCGGCAGGTGGATGAGGCTGCGCGTCTCTGTCAAGTGGTGCGAACATGTCGCGCCCGTTGACGGCGAGATACGCAAGATCGAGATGAGCATCGAACCAGATCATGTCCTTTATGATACCGCACGGACACCCGCAGTTCGGTACGCTATCGCTACCTACCCGGAGATTACCCATGCCTAAACCCCTGAGATGTCCGCGAGATGTCTGCGTGATGGAACGCCTCTCGTGCGGGCTGATCGAGATTGAACGGTGCCCGATATGCGCCGGAATCTGGCTCGATGCGGGGGAGCTGACACGGCTTCGCGCACGGGAATCTGTCGCGCAGATTCTGGACATCGGACCTTCGCGCGCAGCACGGCAGCGGCATGTCATTGGCGCACTTCGCTGCCCGCGCGATGATCGCCCGCTCGATCATGCGGCAGACATTCGCCAGGCCCACGTGAGCGTGGAGCACTGCGCGTACTGCCGCGGCATCTTTCTTGATGCTGGCGAACTGCGTGATCTGAGCGAGCTCACCCTCCGCGAGTGGCTCCGCGGCCTGCGGGTGTGATATTCTTCACGCATGACCACCAACCGCGAACTCGCTCACGAAGCCGAGAAAAACGACACCCGCCTGCGCTGCCCGAAGGATGGAACCTTCATGCAGAAGGAACAGGTTGGCGGAGCATCTGGCGTAACGGTTGATCGCTGCTCGCACTGCGGCGCGCTCTGGCTCGATAAGGGTGAGTTGGAAAAACTCGTCGCGATGAAGGCGGCCAAGCGTACCGACATCGGACCATTCACCAACGACCGCTACATCAAGCCGCTCGGGGCGATCACCTGCCCGCGCGATGCAAGCATCATGACCGAAATCGCCGACAGTAAACAGCAGCACATTCTCATCATGCTCTGCAGCGACTGCGGCGGGAAACTGCTTGATGCGGGCGAACTGCTCGACCTGCAGGAGTTCACCTTTGCCGAGCGGTTGAAGGCGACACTGCACATATCCTGAATGACAAACGAGCCGAGCACGAAGGAAGCGGGAGCATCGAGGCGGATCGAACAGTTCGCGCAATCCGCATACTTCGTGCACGGCTCGTTGAGATCAGACCGCAACCGTCTTCACGTTCCCCGCCACTTCAAACCCGGCGTCGGTCTTCCCCCGCACGCTCTCCACCGTCTCACCCGGCGCAACTTCCGTCAGCACAAACTTTCGCTTGGCCTCGTCAAACTCAAAGACCGCCACATCGGTGATGAGCATGTTGACACACTTCTGTCCAGTCAACGGCAGATTACACGCCTTCACAAACTTCGCCCCGCCATCCTTCGCGTTGTGCTCCATCGTCACAACGACCTTCTTCACACCCGCAACCAGGTCCATCGCGCCGCCCATCCCCTTGACCATCTTGCCGGGGATCATCCAGTTGGCGATGTCGCCCCCTTCGCTCACCTGCATCGCGCCAAGTATGCACATATCGATGTGACCGCCGCGAATCATCGCGAACGAGTCACTCGACGAGAAATAGCTTGCCCCCTTGCGGGCCGTGATGGTCTGCTTGCCAGCGTTGATGAGGTCGGCATCAACTTCCGCCTCGGTCGGGAATGGCCCGATCCCCAGCAGACCATTCTCCGATTGCAGCCAGACATCCATACCCTGCGGAATGCAGTTGGCCACCAGCGTGGGCATCCCGATCCCAAGGTTCACAATGTACCCTTCGCGGAGTTCACGGGCGGCACGAACGGTGATCTGATCGCGTGTAAGTGGCATGGCCAGATTGTACGGACCGGACGGCCCGAACGCGCAATCGCCCCCGCATCTTCACGATCAGGGGCCATTTCTCTTCCATGAGTTCTGATCTCTCGCAGATCTCCGCGTTCGATCGGGGCTTGATGCGCGTGGTGTGCGGTGTGTGTCGAATGAACTTCGTGTAGACTGAACCGCCGCGTCAACCCTTGTCAGGCACAGGACCGAGACCGTACGCTTGCGCACGCAGTGTTCTGGTCCCGTGTCCGCGATGCACCGAGAGCTTTCATCATGTCACAGATTCCTCCACCCCCGACCTTCCCACCCGCACCGACCATGCCAGGAGGGGCGGGCGATTCCGCCTTCGACCTGCCCATGATGCCGCGAACCTGGCCACGGAACGTCGGGGTGATCTCGATCATCTGGGGCGCGCTCGGATTGCTGTGCAACTCGTGCGGGCTCCTTGGCCAGGTCTTTCAGAACATGGCCGCCGGGATGGTGCCGCCCGGAGCAAATGGGCAACAGATGCCCCCCATGCCCGATGTCATGAAGTCGACCATTGGTGAGATGGGCCTCATGGGTATCGGGTTCGTCACTTCGGTCGTGCTCATCATCGGCGGCTCGCTGCTGGTTGCCCGCAAGCCGATCGCACGCCCGCTGCATCTTCTCTACGCCGCCGTGAGCATCGTGTTAACAATCACCTACGCTGTGGTGGCAATGCAGAAGCAAGCGGCAATCCTTGAATGGGCGAAGCAGAACCCTGACAACATGTGGGCCAAGCAGCAGAATATGGCCGGAGACTTTGCCTACCTCATCGTCGGTGTACTTTCGCTCCTCGGGCTCGTCTACCCGGGCTTCTGCCTGATCTGGTTCGGCTTCGTAAAGCGCAACACACAAGAAATCACGGAAGGTTATGAGGAGCCTCTGCTTTGAGCACGCTCGCGAACGCCACAAACGGCGCGGCAGGGTTGCTCGGCGGCATCGATATCGGCGGGACCAAGATCGGCCTCTGCATCGGCGATGTACACGGCACGGTTCTCGCCTCCGCACGCATCCCGGTCGATCAGTCATGCGGACCCGAAGCCCTGATGACCGAGGCCGCCGCGCGTCTGCACGCGCTCGCTGCCAGTGATGGCCGCCCCCTCCTCGCGATCGGCGCCGCCTGCCCCGGTCCGCTCGATTACCGCGCGGGCCGGTTCATCAACCCGCCCAACAACCCACTGTGGCACGGCTTCGGCCTGCGCGACTGGATGGCCACGCACCTTCCACGCGGCGTACCGAACGCGATGATGAACGATGCCAACGCCGCCGCGCTCGCCGAGTGGATGTGGGGCGGAGCCAGGGGAACGACCACCTCCATCTTTCTTACCATGTCCACCGGAATGGGCGCGGGGCTCATCATCGATGGCCGTTTGTACGAAGGCCCGATCGGGCTCGCGGGTGAGATCGGTCGCCTCCGCGCTTCGGCGGGCGATGAAGGCCCCGTCGGCTTCGGTCGTCGCGGCAGCGCCGAAGGCTATTGCAGCGGGCCGGGCCTCGCGCAGATGGCCCAGTCAGAAGCCACCATCTGCACGCAGATCAATGAGCCAAGCCTGCTCGTCGAACTGATGCGCACGTACGGTGCCGTCTCGTCCGAGCAACTCTGCGAGGCTGCCCGCGCCGGCGACACCGCCGCGCGGCGCGTCACCGACCGATCCGCCACCGAGCTTGGCAGGCTCACCGCGATCATGACCGACATCCTGAACCCCGAGGTCTTTGTCCTGGGCACCATCGGCACCGCGTACCCCGAGCTCTTCATTCCCCGCGCGACCGAAGTGCTGCAGCGCGAAGCCATCCCCGCCGCCGCGGCCATCGTGCAGATCCGTCCCTCACCGCTCACCCAGCGCGGGCACCAGCAAGCCCTCGCCGTGGCCGCCCGGTTGCTCAATGGGTAAGCGGGCTATCTTCATCCGCACATGCACCACGCGCTTCAAACCACCGACGCCGTCATCTTTGACTTCGACGGTGTCTTGGCCGATTCCGAACCCCTGCACATGCGCGCCATCGCCAGTGTCGCGGCCACTCGCGGCTGGAGCGTGAGCCACGAGCAGTTCATGCGGATGATCGGCAAGGGCGACCCACACGCCTTCGAGCTGCTGGCCACCGCGAACGGCAAACCGGTGATCGCCACCGAGATTGCGAGCATGGTCGAGTGTAAAACCGAACTGTGCATGGAAGGTATCGCCGCCGGAGACTTCACCATCCAGCCCGGCGCGGCTGAACTTGTGCGTGCCACTTCCGCACGCGGGCCGACAGGTGTCTGCTCCGGCTCGCGACGCACGTTTGTCGAGGGCATGCTCACGCGCATGGGCCTGCTGGCCTTGCTGCAAACAGTCGTCGGGCATGAGGATGTCACACACACGAAGCCCGACCCCGAGCCCTATCTGCTCGCCGCCAAACGTCTGCAAGTTCTTCCCTCACGCTGCATCGTGATCGAAGACAGCCCCACGGGCATCCGCTCCGCCAAGGCCGCGGGCATGCACGTCATCGCGGTCGGCCACTCGTTCGCGCGCGAGCATCTGACCGAGGCCGATGAGTATGTCGAGCGCATCGCCGAGCTGCTCTGAAGCGCAAGGCCTTGCTTTGGCCGGTCAGGATCAACCAGCGGCCCGATGACTTCCGGCTGCGCCAAGCGTGTGATTTCATAGCGCACAAGCCCGCCGTTCTCAGCACGGAAGATGTTGAGGCCCACGTCGGTCGGCTTCTCCAGCACGCGATCTTCGCCCGCACGATCCATCAGCACCAGCACCATTTCACCCCGCACGTGCGCGATCAGCACCAGGGTAGTCTTACCCACGATCTGGCCCTCGTAGTCGTTGCCATAGGCCCAACCATCGGCCACGATGCCCGGGGCCGATGAATCCTGCCGCTCTTCGCGTTCGTAGTTCTCAGCAGCCCCTCGTGGTGGGTAGCGGGTGTCTTGTGGTGTGGGGAGGCTTGTGTGCCTGCGTGCCGGGGTCGTCGTGGCGATTTGTTCGGCCGCGACGGCCCCGCTTTTCTTCCCACACTACCGTCGATGTCCTACACAAACTTCGCCACCACCGAGCTTGCTCCGCGGCTCTCAACTTCGGCCTTGATGCCCGCCACAAACTCGCCCAGATCCATCGCGCCCAGATCCTTCTGCGTGCCGCGCGCCCGGATCGAAACCTTGCCCGACTCTTCATCCTTCGGTCCAACCACCAGCAGGTAAGGGATCTTCCAATCCGTCGCATTCTTGATTTTCCCCTGAATGCGATCGTTGTCGAGATCGGCCGTGGCACGAATGCCGACAGCCATCAAAGCGCCAAGAACCTTCTTCGCGTACGCGTCGCTCTTCTCGCTGATCGGCAGCACTCGCACCTGCTCGGGCGAGAGCCACGTCGGGAACGCGCCCGCAAAGTGCTCGATAAGCACGCCGCAGAAACGCTCCATGCTCCCGAAGGGGGCGCGGTGAATGACAACGGGCCGGTGCGGCTTGTTGTCGGGACCGATGTAAGAAAGATCGAAACGCAGGGCCATGTTGTAATCGACCTGCACGGTGCCAAGCTGCCACTCGCGGCCGATGACATCCTTGACGACAAAGTCGATTTTCGGCCCGTAAAACGCGGCCTCTCCCGGCTCCTTGCTGAACGGAACACCGAGCGATTCAGCCGCGGCCAGGCACGCGGCCTCGGCCTTGTCCCAGCTCTCCTTGTTGCCGGTGTACTTGTTGCTATCGGGGTCGCGCAGACCGACGCGCACGCGGTAGTCCTTCATGCCAAGGATGTTGAAGATGGTCTTGACGAGCGCGAGGCAGCCCTGGATCTCAGCCGGAATCTGATCTTCAGCGCAGAACAGGTGCGCATCATCCTGCGTGAAGCCGCGGACGCGGGTCATGCCGTTCAGCTCGCCGGATTGCTCCCAGCGATACACGGTGCCAAACTCAGCAAGACGCACGGGCATGTCGCGGTAGCTGTGCGGGCTGCTTGCGAAGATCTTGGCGTGGTGCGGGCAGTTCATGGGCTTGAGCATGAACCCCTCGACAAGCTGCTCATCGGGCAGCACGCGGTCGGGGGTGATGGTCTGGGCCTGCGTGCGCTGGTTGATTCCGGCCGCGAGGTGCGCCGAGACACCTTCGACGCGGTGCATCAGTTCAGCGCATGTACACCCCTCAGATGTCAGTTGATCGAGTGCGTTGCGCTCGATGATGGGAGCGAACTGCGAATCCTTGTAATAGGGAAAGTGCCCGGAGGTCTTGTAGAGTTCGAGCCTGCCGATGTGCGGCGTAAAGACCTCGGTATAGCCTTGTTTCCTGAGTTCCGCCCCGATGAAGCTCTGAAGTTCCTTGCGAATGATCGAGCCGTTTGGGGTCCACAAAATCAGCCCTTGCCCCACATCCTCGTCGATGTGAAAGAGGCGAAGAGTTTTGCCGATCACGCGGTGGTCGCGCTTGCTGGATTCCTCCTTCTGCTTCAGAAACTCATCAAGTTCCGCTTGCGAGGCGAAGGCTGTGCCATAGACGCGGGTGAGCCGATCTGAGTTCTCATCACCGTGCCAATAGCTGGAGGCAAGCGACATGACCTTGGCCGCGCCGATGCGGCCCGTGCTGGGGACGTGCGGGCCGCGGCAGAGGTCTTCCCAGTTCTTGTCAGGGGTGCCGGTTGCGTAGAAGGTGAGCTTGGTGCTTGATGAGTCGGTCGCCTTTCCCACTTGAGCTGCGGAAGCTGGCTTCGCGCTCGTGTAGACCGATGAGACCATGCCGAGCGCACGTTCAGCATTATCAATCTTGTACTTGTTGGCCTCGGCGCGCAGCTTGTTCAGCCCGTCGCCCGTGCCAATCTCGTAGCGTGTGAAGGTCCGATCCTCCTTGATGATCTCCGCAATTCGAGCGTTGATCTTGTCGAACTGGTCGCTCGAAATTTTCTTCCCCTCCGGCACAAACATATCGTAGAAGAAGCCGGTCTCGATCGGCGGACCGTACGCCAAAAGCACATCCTTGCCCACGACATCCTGAATCGCCTCCGCCATCACGTGCGCGGCCGAGTGCCGTATCAAGAACAGCCCATCCGGGTCCGGTTCTTTGGTGGCCCCGCTCTCCGAGCGGGGTCTCTGCGGAGTCACGATCGCCACGGAGCAGTCATTCTCGATCATGGTCGAAAGATCGCGGAGTTCACCATTGAGCTTGCAGCCAAGCGCCGCCAGCGCAAGCCGTGGCCCGATCGACTCGGCCACTTCTCGCGCGGTCACGGGCTTGTCAAAGGTCTTCTTCGATCCGTCGGGGAGGGTGATGATGGGCATCGCAATCTCGGTAAGAAAGGGGCAATTTGTCTCTTCCAGAGCAGAGACGGGAAAGCCGGGGGAAGCGGCTCGGATACGCGGGGAGAGACCCGCCCAGAAATCAAACCAGTTCAGAAACCTGTTCACCTCGGAAAACAAACAAGCCCGGCTGACGCGGCCGGGCTTCACTCACTTGCTGGCAACTGATCACCATCACGCGGGACCGGCCTACCCGCGTTGGGTCAGGTTGTCAGGGTTTGTACGCGTCGGCGGTTGCACACGGGCTTTCATCGGGGTGAGTTTAGACGGGTGAAGGGCAGGTGGCGAGCGCGAGTCAACAGCGTGCGGCTTGGGATGAACCAGCCTGAAAGTCCGCTTCGCAGGAGCCCGGCACGCGGTGAGCGTCCGCACCGCCCGAAACTTCCCCCCCTTCCCCCAGCCCCACGCTCGCGGAAGAAGAGCCGGAACCTTGGTGCTTCGGATCATATACACTGTGCCCCGTGATCTGCCCCTTCTGCGAGCACAACGACGACAAGGTGATCGATAGCCGCGCCAGCGAGGGCGGCAAGGTCGTGCGCCGTCGGCGGCAGTGCATCAAGTGTCACAAGCGGTTTACGACCTATGAGCGCGTCGAACATTCCGCCCGGCTCATCGTCATCAAGCGTGACAGCACCCACGTTCCCTTCAATCGCGAGAACGTGCTTCGGGGCATCGCCGCGGCCTGCGGCAAGCGGCCCGTCCCCGAGGATGCCAAGCAGCGGATCGTGGATGAGGTTGAGGATGAGCTGCACCGCGAGTTCGAGCGCGAGGTCCCCAGCCGCATTATCGGCGAGAAGATCATGTCTCGCCTGCGCGACCTTGATGAGGTCGCGTACATCCGTTTCGCCAGCGAGTATTACCAGTTCCAGAACGTCGGCCAGTTCGTTGAGCAGTTGAAGAGGCTCGACGGGCGCATCCGCGATGTGAAAGATCAGCAGCAACTTTTCCATGGCCAAACACCATCGGCGGCCCCACCGCGCGGTGGTCAAGGAAACGAATCCTCATGAGTACGAAGGTCTACCCGACACCTGCCGATGCGCTCGCTGACCTCAAGCACATGGGCATACTGCGCGATGGCATGACCGTCATGGTCGGCGGGTTCGGGCTTTGCGGCATTCCCGAGCACCTGATCGCCGCGCTGCGTGACTGCGGGGTGAAGGGGCTGACGTGCATCAGCAACAACGCCGGGGTTGATGACTTCGGGCTTGGCCTGCTGCTCAAGACGCGCCAGATCCGCAAGATGATCTCGAGCTATGTTGGTGAGAACGCAACCTTCGAGAAGCAGTTTCTTTCCGGAGAACTGGAAGTCGAGTTCAACCCGCAGGGGACACTCGCCGAGCGCATCCGCGCGGGAGGAGCGGGGATACCGGCGTTCTTTACCGCCACCGGCGTCGGAACACCCGTTGCTGAAGGGAAGGAGATCCGCGCGTTCCGTCGCCCTAGTGAAGACTCGCTGCTGCACAATCGCGCTGGCACGAAAAATGACGCGGCTTTCGCTTCAACCACTCGGCGTGGCGCACCGCGCGACTACGTGATGGAGACCGGCCTCTTTGCGGATCTCTCGCTTGTGAAGGCGTGGAAGGCCGACGATTTCGGCAACCTCATGTATCACGAGACCGCCCGCAACTTCAACCCCATGATGGCCACCGCCGCGGCCTTCGTGATCGCTGAAGTTGAGCACCTCGTGCCGATCGGTGAGATGAATGGCGATTCGGTTCACACACCCGGCAGTTACATCAACCGGATCGTGAAGACCGTGCCGGAGAAGAGGATTGAGCAGAGGACAGTGCGGAAGGCCTGAGCGCTCACAACTGCCTCAAGAACCTCAGATCATTCGCGTACAACATCCGAATGTCGGGGATGCCGTACTTTCCCATGGCCAGACGCTCAATGCCGAAACCGAAGGCGAAACCCGACCACTCTTCGGGATCGAGCTTGCACATCTCGAGTACGGCCGGATCAACCATGCCGCAGCCGCCGAGCTCCATCCATCGCACGGGCTGGTCGGGGCGGAGGCGGATCTTCATATCGAACTCGGCGCTCGGCTCGGTGAAGGGGAAGAAGCTTGGGCGCAGGCGGATCTCCGCATCCGGCCCGAAGTAACTGCGCGCGAAATGCGCAAGCGTGGTCTTCAGATCGGCCATGCTTACACCGCGATCGATGTAGAGCCCTTCGATCTGGTGGAACATGAAGCTGTGGGTCGCATCCACTTCATCAGGCCGATAGACACGACCCGGCGCCACGACTTTGATCGGCGGCTTCCGGGTCTCCATCACTCGGATCTGCACCGTGCTGGTCTGTGAGCGCAACATGCGGGGCGGGCCATGGGCCTTGCCCGATGCGGGGTCATCAATGTAGAAGTTGTCGATCGGTTCGCGGGCCGGGTGCTCAGCGGGGATGTTCAGCTTGATGAAGTTGTGGTCGTCATCCTCAAGCTCAGGCCCTTGGGCCACGCTGAAGCCCATCCGCGCGAAGACCTCGACCAGTTCGTTCCGCACGCGGGTGATGATGTGTTCGCGGCCGAGCCCGGTTGAATACATCGTCCCCGGCTCGGTGATGTCGATCATCGGTCCGGTCGGAGTTGCTGGCTTTGCCGCGCCGAGTGAAGCAACACGCGATTGATACGCCTCTTCAAGCCTGGAGCGAACCTCGTTGGCCTTGGCGCCGACGGCGGGCTTCTGCTCTTTCGGAACATCTTTCATCGCGCCGAGCGCGGCCTTCATCTTGCCGCTCGCGCCAAGATAGGCGATGCGCCACTGCTCAAGCGCAGAGGCGTCGGCGGCCGCGGTGAGGTCGGTGAGTCCGGTCGATTCGAGCTGTGCGAGAGCGTCAAGCATGGGCGGCAAGTGTAGAGGGTTGCCAGCGCCGTGCAAAAACGATCAAGCCCGACGCAAGATGCGTCGGGCTTGATGCGATTTTCTGTGTGACAAACACCCCAGAGGAGCGCTGCCTTTCGAGATCAGTTCTGCTAGAGGTCAGTTCGCGCGGGATCCGTTCGGGCAGAGATCAGTTCTGCTGAGCGGCCTTGTCCTTGCAGCAACCGGACTTGGCGGCGCCTTCCTTGCAGCAGGAGGACTTCTCGGCGCAGCTGGCCTTGTCGGCGCAGGTGGCCTTGTCGCCCTCAGCGGTGGCCGTGTCGGCGTTCTTGTTGCAGCCACCGAGGGTGAGGGCACAGGCAGCGATGCAGCAGAGGGCGGAAACTGAGAACTTCTTCATGGTCAAACTCCTATGTGATCCAAGCAAGTGCTTGAACTGTTCGAGGCACGCCCAATCCGGCTCAAAGTGGTAGGGCGTTGCATGAACGGACTGGCCTTCCACGCTCTCCCGACCTTCGGGCGGAGGACAATGCCACTGGGTACTTGGAATAATACCGATCAAACACAACTTTGGATTCAAGATTTTTGAGAATCCTGTGAGACAAGCAGAATGGACTAGGTGTTGGACTTGAGGAGGTCTTGTCGGACATGGCTGATAAGTTCCTTGGGAATCATATCAGGATCGACTTTCTTTTTGTAGTCTGCAGCCCATTCAAGCACATCGTTGATGTCATATCGAATGTTGTACTTGGTAGTGTTTGGGATGCGGATGTGTGGCAAACCGTTAAACTTTCGCCAGTTTAAGATCGTTAGATCTGATTTCACGAACATGCGGGCAAGATCGTTGCTGTCGAGCTGAGTCGGTGCCTGTGTAAATACAGGCGTTATCTGCTTCATAACCATAGTACAGAACTCCTTCTAGGTAAATATACCATAGCAACCCTATGAGGTCAACCGCAATGTCAGTCCATGCCGGATAGTTCGTAGGATTAACGGGGGAATGAGCCTTTCATGGGAATACCAAACACAATTCTAACACTACTCCCTGAGTGTCTGATGTGAGCTCAACGTTGATTGTCGGCCTGCACCGACTTGGTAACAACCGGTGGCACCTCAACACACGGGCACTTATAGACCAAAATCTCATCGTCAACAATCGGTGTCAGCGGGCAACTGAAGACGCAGTTCTGAGCCTCGCAAGCAAACTGCGGCTCGGGCTTCGGAGCGTGCGGGAACGTGACCTTAAGATAACATGGCACCACCTCTTCATCCGCGATCAGTTGCCAATCCAAAATCTGCCCGCTCGCATCCGTGCTTACCCAGAGCAATCGCTTGCCCTCGAGCTGCATAACTTCATCGCTCCTGGATTGGCTGGGAAAGACAAGCGTGCGGATCTTGCCTGAACCGTCAAGACCTATTCCGGTGATGGTGGTGTGCTGGATCGCATGGATCGCGTCGCGATCAAACGGGCCGTGGTGGGTGATGGAAGTGCAGTTTTCAATGCTGCAGACCGATTGCCTTGGCGGAAGGCGAGATTCCTCCGCGACCGTGTGGACGTTACAGCCGCCGAGGGTGAGGGCGCAGGCAGCGATGCAGCAGAGGGCGGAAACTGAGAACTTCTTCATGGTCGAAGTCCTAAGTACTGTCGGGTGTTTCAGAGCATTCGCTCGAACACAATGGCTTGACCTCGGACCGACACTGGGAACCGACCGATCACGCCTTGGGGTGTACGCACAATAGTACCAACCAGTTTGCCCAGGGATGCAGAGATCCTGGGAGAAAATTGTACTGAAAGGCTTATGACTTTGCCGGCTCGGACATGGCCTTGCGGACCTT
This sequence comes from Phycisphaerales bacterium, assembly GCA_038251595.1. Lineage (GTDB taxonomy): Bacteria > Planctomycetota > Phycisphaerae > Phycisphaerales > UBA1924 > JADLCX01. The sequence continues at coordinate 13,999 of JBBSBC010000032.1, forward strand.
GGCGGCAAAAGCGGCCCGCTTATCGGCCTGACGGCGACGGGTCGAAGGACGACCGCCGATCTCCGGACCCTCTTCTGCGCCGACAAACTGAATGATGGCCAGTTCGGAGCCATCGCCGATGCGGGCCTTACCCAGTTTGACGATCCGGGTGCAGCCACCCGCACGATCCTTGAACCGGGGGGCGATGTTCTCGAAGATGTGCTTGACCAGCTTGGGGGCCTTGCGAAGCTCGCCGTAGCGGTTGCGCTCGACCTTGTCACTGTCGGGGATATTGAAGAACTTGCTGGCGCGATCGCGGAGGGCCCCCACCGCCTTCTTCTCGTCGTCGGTCGCGTTCTTGGGAAGATAGATCCAATCAAAGCCCAAACGATCGGCTCCGAGCTTGGCAATCACGTTGCGCCGGGCGTGCAGGTCGCCCTTCTTGGCGAGCGTGATGATCTTCTCGACCAAGGGCTGAACGGCCTTGGCCTTCTTGACCGTGGTCGTGATCTGGCCGTGCTCAAAGAGCCCGGCCGCGATGTTGCGGAGTGTGCTGGCGCGGTGCGCCGTGGTCCGACCGAGCCGATATCCGCCGCGAAGGTGACGCATGATCCAAACTCCAGACTTGGGCTGCAAACTCAGCCCGACTAAGAACAAGGGCGTAAGGGTAGGCCGGGCCGCCGCAAAAGACCAAAGCGGAATCCGCGGCGAAAACCCGCTATTCGAGCAGGAAATTGAGGCCAAGACATCGAAGCAGGACAAAGACCTGATGCAACCGGTACGGTTGCATCAGGCAGGTTGGTTACTTAAGCCGGCGTCAGGGGATTGGTGACATTGACACCTTCGGGCAACTTCATGCCGAGGTCGAGGGTGATCTCGGAGAGCTTCTTCTTGACTTCACGGAGACTGGTGCGGCCGAACGAGCGGACCTTGAGCAGGTCCGAATCGGTGCGGATGACCAGGTCGGCGACGGTGGTGATGCGGGCGGATTCGAGGCAGTTGCTGGCCCGAACGGAGAGGTCAAGCTCGCCGATGGGCATGTTCAGCTTGCGGATCAACTCTTCATCAACACCGGCGGCCTTGGCGGCATCTTCGCTCACGAGTTCGCTGCCAATATCGAAGTATTGAACAAAGGGGTTGAGGTGCTTGCGGAGGATCTTGGCGGCCTCGACCAGCGCCATCTCGGGCGTGACGGTGCCGTTGGTCCAGATATCCATGATGAGCTTGTCGTAGTTGGTGCGCTGACCGACGCGGGTCTCTTCGACCTTGTAACGCACACGCTGCACGGGTGAGTAGATCGCATCGATCGGGATGAGGCCGATCTCCTGATCTTCCTGCCGGTTGTACTGCTCGCTGGCGGGAACATAGCCGCGGCCCTTGCCGACGCGAAGCTCCATCTCGAAATCGACCTTGTCGGTGAGCGTCGCAAGGACAAGTTCCTTGTTGACGATCGTGACGGCAGCATCGGCCTCGATCAGCTCGGCCGTGACATCGCCGGGGCCGGTGGCCGCGACGGTCATGACCTTGGATTCATCGCCCTCGATGGCAACGACCAGGCTCTTGATGTTGAGGACGATGTCGGTCACATCCTGCATTACACCGGGGAGCGTGGTGAACTCGTGGGTAGCGCCCTTGATTTTGATGGCGGTGACGGCCGCGCCTTCGAGGGAGGAGAGGAGGATGCGACGGAGCGAGTTGCCGATCGTGGTTCCGAAGCCCTTCTCGAAGGGCTCAACAGTGAAACGACCGAAGGTCTCGCTCTTGAACTTGGGGTCGTTACTGACCCGGCTGGGGAGTTCCAGCCCACGCCAACGGATGCGCATAGGGAATCACCTTCATGTCCGACGGAGACTGCAAGGAAATGGCACGCGCGACCGGCTGATGCGAGCTGAGCCGGGCCGTCGGACCTTCCCGGATGCTCTTCTGTGCGGAAGCGGTGTTGAGAAACGTGTGCGAGGACGGGTGCAAACGGCCGCGAGTCAGTACTGGCAAGGGTGCCGAGGCGAACTGTTGCCAGCGGAAGCACCCGAGCTTGCGCTCGGGGGCACGCTTTGTGCGCAGGCTTAGACGCGGCGGCGCTTGGAGGGACGGCAGCCGTTGTGCGGGATCGGAGTGTGGTCTTCGACGGCGGTCACGCGGATGCCGGTTGAGACGATGCCGGTGACGGCGGACTCACGACCTGAACCGGTGCCCTTGACGAAGACTTCGACTTCGCTGACACCGATCTTGCGGGCCTTCTGGCCGGCGGACTCGCCCGCGCGGGTCGCGGCGAAGGGCGTGCTCTTGCGTGCGCCCTTGAAGCCGATGGTGCCGGCAGAGTCCCAGCACAGGGTCTCGCCGTTGACGTCGGTGATGGTGACAATCGTGTTGTTGTGACTCGCCCGAACGTGGACGATGCCGCGGGTGACGTTCTTGCGGACTTTCTTTGCCTTCTTCGCCATGAAATCCTCCGGGGATCAGCCGACCGGTGAGGGTCGTACCCGCCGTGTGTTGAAAACGAAAAGAACCCTCTGCGTGGGCAGAGGGCGCGTATTGATTACTTGGCCTTGACACCCTTCTTACCGGCGACCGTCTTCTTCTTGCCCTTGCGTGTGCGGGCGTTGCAGCGAGTACGCTGGCCGCGGGTGGGAAGACCCTTGCGGTGGCGATCGCCGCGATAGCTGCGAATATCCTTGAGGCGCTGGATGTTCTGCTGCGTCTGACGACGGAGCGCACCCTCGACGAGGTAGCTGCCGTCGATGATGGAGTTGATGGCGGCAAGCTGGGTCTCACCGACCTCGCTGGCGCGCTGGTCGCCATCGACCTTGGCCTCATCGAGAATCAGCTTTGCAAACTTCGGGCCGATGCCGTGGATGTACTGAAGCGCGAAGTAGATTTTCTTCTTCTCGGGAACGTCGATGCCGGCGATACGAGGCACTGGGAGCTCCTTCGGACAGAGAACATGAAACCGAGATCAGCGGGTGACCATCAGGTGATAATCAGGCCGAGCAAATACGCGGGGCCTGAACCTGAGACGAACCTCACCCCTGCACTTGCTTGTGCTTCGGATCGGCTTTACAAATGACGCGGACCTTGCCCTTGCGGCGCACCACCTGGCACGCATTGCAGATCCGCTTGACGCTGGCTTTAACCTTCATAACTCAAACCGTCCTTTACCCGTTGATTCCGGCCATTTCCGGATGAGGCGAGAGGGATGATAGAACCCTGACTGCGGGGAGTCATCTCGAACCCACGAAGAAAGACCCGCAGATGTGCGACACCCGCAAAGAACACAAACCGATTTGACCGCCGGAATGATGCCGGACTAGTGGCGGTATGTGATGCGGGCCTTGGTGAGGTCGTAGGGACTCAGTTCGACCGTGATGCGATCTCCGGGCAGGATTCTGATGTAGTTCATGCGCATCTTGCCGGAGACGTACGCCAAAACTTTGTGGCCGTTGGGGAGTTTCACCATGAACATGGCGTTGGGAAGAGCCTCGATCACTTCAGCGTCGAGCGTGAGTTTGTCGTCCTGTTTCGCCATAGATCCTTTGGGGTATCCCACCTTGACCGGGGTGGGGGTCCCTGGGCATGTCTATCAGTCATTAACCAGAGCGAGTTTCAACCAGAGCGAGTTTCAATCTAAGCACCGTCAACCAACTTCAATGCAAACTCTGAAGCGAAATCGAGTCAAGAAATTACCTGTTGAAGGCCGCGCCGCGGAGGCGGGAGGCCGCACTTGCTTCTGTGCCGCCGAGGAAGCCTGCGTAGTTTCGCATGAGGAGGTTGGCTTCAACCCGTTGGATGAAGTCAAGCACCACCGAGACGACGATGAGCAGACCCGTGCCGCCGAGGAACTGTGTCACCTCAGCACTGACGTTGAACGCCTTGTTGACGACCATGGGGGCGACCGCAATAACCGAGAGGAAGGCGGCACCTACGTAGGTGATGCGTTCCATGACGGTTTCCAGATACTCGGCCGTGCGTGGACCCGGGCGGAGGCCGGGAATAAAGGATCCGTGGTCGCGAAGCTGCTTGCTCATTTCCTCAGGATTAAACTGGACAGTAATCCAGAAGTAGCTGAAGAAGTAGATCAAGAGGATTTCGCCGATGACGTAGGGGAACTGTCCGTGGGCGAACTGATCGCTCATCCACTGCGTGGTATCGGCCCAGAATGAGCCGCCACCGCCGACGCGCGACTGCTGCGCAAGGGCACTGAAGATGACCGAAGGGAAGATCATCAGCGAGCTGGCGAAGATCACCGGCATGACGCCGCCGTGGTTGATTCGCAGAGGGAGGTAGCTTTTCTGGCCGCCAAAAACCTTTCGACCGCGGGTATGTTTGGCTTGCTGGATGGGGATGCGTCGTTGGGCGACGGTCATGACGACCGACCCTGCGACGACCAGCACAAAGCCGGCAAAGAGGAAGAAGATTGCGGGCCAGCCCATCTTGGCGGGGTCAGCAGGATCGAAGTTGTTGTAGACATCGCCGATGGCGATGGGCATTCGTGTGAGAATGCCCGCCGCGATGATGAGAGAAACGCCGTTGCCAATTCCGAACTTATCGATCTGCTCGCCGAGCCACATCAGGAACATGCAGCCAGCGGTGAGTGCCGCGATGGCCATGACCCACCAGATGGGGTTTGATGCCCACTGGGGATAGACGAGGCCGAACGCGGTGATGTACTTCAACCAGCCGATGCCCTGAACAAGACAAAGCGCGATGGTCGCGAGTCGCGTCCACTCCTGAATCTTCTGGCGACCGGTCGGCCCTTCCTGCTGCAATGCCTTCATTCGCGGCGAGACCGAGGTGACGAGCTGGAAGATAATGCCCGCAGAGATGTAGGGCATGATGCCCAGGCCGAAGATGGTCGATTGACCGAAAGCACCGCCCGAGAAGACGGTGACGAACTGGGCTGCACGCCCGGCCGCGGAACCGCTCTCGACTTGAATCTTGAAGTGCTCGGCGAGTTTGTCCTGATTCACACCGGGCAGAGGAATCCAATGCCCGAGACGGAAGATCGCGAGCATGCCCAGAGTGAAGAGGATCTTCGTCCTGAGTTCGGCGATCTTGAAGACGTTGATCAGGGCCTGCAGCATTCGTATCCGTCCATGAAAACCGTGTGCAAAGCGGGAGCGAAGTTTTGAAAGGCCGCGGGTCTACGACCAGAGGGCCTGAACCGTACCAACCCGCTGTCAATCCTTCGTTGGGTCAGGCTTGGGGTCAGCCTTAGGGGCTGGCTTGGATTCCGACTTGGCATCTGACTTCGCTTCAGGCTTTCCTTCGGGTTTGCCCTCTGCTTTGGCCTTGCCGCCCTTCTTGGGTTTATCGTCGGCGGCCTCTTCAATGGTTTCGATGACCGGTTTCTTGGCCTTCGAGCCGCGCTTGAGCTTCTTGGTGAGGTTCTTGGGGGACTTGTCGTCGGAGTTGCGATCGACGCCGCGAACCTTGTCGCGACGTGTGCCGGTCTCTTTGACGGTGCCACCGGCTGCGCCGACCAGGACACGAACCTTGGCGGTCACGCGGCTGGCGACGATGTTCAGCTTCTGGGTGATCTGCACATCTCCGACATCGCCGAGGATCTTGAGATCGCGGCTGGTATCGCGGATGAGGCCCGCCTTGATGAGGGTCTCGGCGTTGACATCGCCACCCTTTGCGAACGTGGGGTGAGCGACAATCGCACGCAGGTTCACGATCCAGAACTCGATCGTGAAGTTGGCGTTGTTGAAGCCGAACTTCCGCAGACGGCGGAAGTAGGGCATCTGGCCGCCTTCGAAGCCGGTCTTGCGTGCGGTACCGGAACGAGAGCCTGCACCCTTCTGGCCGCGACCTGCTCGACGACCAGTGCCGGAGCCTGTGCCGCGCCCAACGCGCTTTCGGGCCTTGTACTTACCGGCCAGTTGGGTGATGTCATGAATCATCATGTTCGGAAAACTCCGGCAGAAATCAGTTCAGGATCAGAGACCGTTCAACTTGAGCCAATCAACGCAAAGCCATTGACCCAACCAATCACCAGCACCCACCCAACACCCATCACGTTCGACAGGTGAGGAACTTACTGAGCAGCGGGCGCTGCGGGTGCGCTTTCACCAGAGGAGCCGCCCGAGGGAGCACCTGATGAGCCGCCCGATGAGGAATCGGAACGACGAGGGCCACGCGAACCGCCACCCCCACCACCGCCGCCGCCACCAAAACCGCCGCGACCGCCGCCACCCTGGCGACCACCTCGGCGATTGCCATCGCCAACGGTATTGACAGGACCGCGCTGTCGGCGTTCGCCGGTTGCGGACTCAGTGGCACCCGAGGCGGCCATGAACGCACGGCCGCGCTCGATGCGGCCTTCGATGTGTGTCTGGCCCAGTTCCTTTCCGCGAAGCGCGGCCACTTCGCTCGGAATGCGGATCTGATCAAGCCCGGCGAAGACGGCCTTCACGGCGTTGCGGGCGTTGGTCGATCCGTAGCACTTGGTCAGGCAGTCGGTAACGCCGGCCATTTCGAGAATGGAGCGAACGACCGTGCCAGCGACCACACCGGTACCGGGTGAAGCGGGGATCAGACGGACCTTGCTGGCCGCGTAGTTTCCTTCAACTTCGTGGTGGATGGTGGTGCCGATGCGCGGGACTGAGAAGAGCTTGCGCTTGGCGTACTTCTGCGCCTTCTCGATGGCGACCGGGACTTCGTTGGCCTTGGCGTAGCCATAGCCGACCTGCCCGTTGCGGTTTCCCACAACGACCAGAGCGCCGAAGCTGAATCGCCGACCGCCCTTCACGGTTGCGGCGGTGCGATACACACCGATGGTCGTGGATTCAAGTTGCGAAGATTCGTCGATCATCTCAGGCATGGGAGGCTCATGAACAGGGGACTATGTACGACAAACTCTGAACGTTGAAAACCGTGTTCTGAAAGGCGAGAACTAGAACTTGAGGCCAGCTTCGCGGGCGGCTTCGGCAAGAGCCTTGACGCGGCCGTGAAACTTGAACCCGCCGCGATCGAACGCGACCGCGCTCACGCCGGCCTTCTTGGCCCGTTCGGCAATCAACTTGCCGACAATGGCCGCGGACTGGCTGTTGCCGGTCTTGACATCACCGCCGTGGGCCTCACCCTCGACGCTTGAGGCCGCGGCGAGGGTCTTGCCGGCAAGATCATCGATCACCTGCACGTGAATATGCCGAACCGACTTGTAAACCGCGAGACGGGGCCGGTCGGGTGTCCCGGTGACCTGCGAGCGAACTCGCTTATGCCGGCGGAGGCGACGGGCCGCTTTGTTCTTGTTCTTATCCATGGTCTTGCTCTCGTGAACTGCTTGTTTGAATCGTGTCTGACAAGCCGTGATCGTTGCGTGAATCGAACTTGGAGCTGAGTTTTCAAGTGCGGGGTTGGCCCGGCACGATGTGGCTCAAGCGCCGAACTGCTTGCCCTGCTTACGCTTGATGGTCTCGGTGGTGTACTTGATACCCTTGCCATTGTAAGGCTCGGGCTTGCGGACGGCGCGCATCTCGGCGGCAAACTGGCCAACCGACTGCTTGTCAGCACCGCGAATCTTGACAAACTGCTTGTCAACCGTGACATCGAGCCCCACGGGGACATCCATGAAGATGGCGTTGGCAAAGCCGACGACCAGCTTGAGCTTTTTGCCCTGCAACGAAGCGGTCCAGCCTACGCCGACCACTTCCATTGATTTCTCGTACCCATCGGTCACGCCCTTGATCGCGTTCTGGATGAGTGCGCGGGCGGTGCCCCAGCGAGCACGCAGGAAGCGATCTTCAAGCTGCGCCGTTTCAAGCGTGAGCTTGAGGGCCTTCTCGGACTCTGCCCAAGTGACCTTGATGGCCGGATCGACCTGGACCGCGAGGTTGGTCTTGGGACCGGTCACGGTGACCAGGTTGTCCTTGATCGTGACCTTGACGTTGCCGGGGACGGCGATTGGCTTTCTTCCGATACGAGACATGGTCTGTCGCTCCTCACCAGTCGCTCATCGCGCCGGCGGCTTCAACCCTTGAACGAGAACACAGGAAAGGATTCAGTCAACAGTGCAGAGCAGCTCGCCACCCACACGTTCGGTGCGGGCTTTGCGGTCGCTCATCACGCCGCGGGATGTGGAAACAATGCTGATACCCAGGCCTTGAAGAGGCGAAGGAAGATCATCAACCGGGCGGTAGACGCGCCGACCTGGCTTGGACTCACGCTTGAGTGTGTGAAGGATGGTCTCGCCGCGAGGTCCATACTTAAGCTTCACCTTTAGCTTGCCCGAGCGGCCGTCTTCGACCACCTCGAACGAGTCGATGTAACCCTCGTCGCGAAGGACTTCCGCGATGCCGCGGCAGACCTTGCTGTTGTTGCACACAACATTCTTCGAGCGGTTGCGCGCGGCGTTCCGCACGCGGGTGATCATGTCTGCGATGGGGTCGTTGATAGCCATCGTGAAATCCGAAAGAGGCGGGACAGGGGAACAAGAAAGATCAGTTACGCACCACTTGCCGCGCACTGAACACTTTGATATCGAGACCTGCTGAAACCGAAACTTGAGTCTGAACAACCGGCGCACCTGCACCGACTGAGGTTCTTGAACTACCAGCTCGACTTGCGCATTCCGGGGATCTTGCCCTCGAGGGCGAGCTTCCGCAGCATGATGCGGCTGATGCGGAACTTGCGATACACACCGCGAGACCGACCGGTAAGCTGGCAACGGCGCACGATGCGCGAGCTGAACTTGGGGGGTCGATTGCTCTTGGCGACTTGGGCTTTGGTGGCCATATTCGTTGAACTCCGGGTTGCCGGCCAATCTGATGGTCCGGCCTACCCAAACTCTGGACCTGACTCTGGACCTGACTCTGGACCTGATGCTGAATCTGACTCTGACACGGGCTTCAAACTGCTGATCTGGACTTGTGGCGTGGGGCGATTTGTCGTCGCATCACGCTGCTCGTTCAGACTTCTTGTTCTCTTCCTTCTTGGCGAAGGGCATGCCGAGTTCCTCGAGAATGTACCGGCTGATCTCCGGTGTCGAGTTGCTCAACTGGATGACGATGTTCATACCGTGGGTGAAGTTCACCGCGGCCATATCGATCTCGGGGAAGACGCCCTGCTCTTGCAGGCCCATGGAGTAGTTGCCCTGGCGATCAAAGGCCTTCTCGCTCACGCCGCGAAAGTCCTTGATACGCGGTGCCGCGAGGTTGATCAGACGATCGAGGAAGTACCACATACGGTCGCGCCGGAGCGTAACCATCGCGGCCGAATCGTAACCGGCGCGAACCTTGAAGTTCGAGACGCTCTTCTTCGCCTTGATGACGACCGGCCTCTGCCCACTGATCTTTGTCAATGTTTCGAGAACCGTCGTCTTGACGTTCGGAGGAAGCTTCGTGCCCTCGAGGTGACGCCCCATGCTCACGTTGAGTGTGATGGTGGTCACGCGGGGATGCTGCATCGGATTGGTCAATCCGAACTTCTCGATAAGGCCAGCGCGAACCTTCGTCTCATACACTTCGCGAAGTCGTGGTGGGGTGAGCGGTCCCGAAGCAGCCGCTTCGGCCGCCGCGTCCAACTTGCCCTTCTTCGGTTTGATCGAGTCCTTTGCCATCGTTGATCCGCCTTAGGCTTTGGTCTGGTTGCTTGAACTGGCGTTCAGCCAGGTTGAGATTCGGTCGTCAGATTCGCGTCGTCTGGTTGCCGCGAGTTGCGTTTATTCTTGCCAGGTCACTTCTTTGGCTTGTTCGCAGGCTTGCTCGCCGCGGTCCTACTCGTCGTGGGCTTGGAAGCAACCTTCCCGGCTGCCTTTGCTGCTGGCTTTGCTGCTGGCTTTGCTGCTGGCTTTGCTGCTGGCTTGGTTGCGCCCTTTTTCGTACTCGTCGCGGCAGGCTTTGCACCGACTTTGCGATCGCCCGCAACGTGCTTTTTGGCATCGGCACTGCGAATGATGCCGAGTTCGGAGCCGTCGCGAACCGCGAGACGAACTTTGCTTCCATCGGCCTTGGTCTCGAACCGTACACGTGTGGGCTTGCCATCGACCATCGGGCTGACGTTGGAGATGTGGATCGTGGCCTCACGGGTCACGATGCCCCCCTGGGGGTTGAACCGCGTGGGGCGCATGTGCTTGGTCCGGAGATTCACACCCTTGACCAGGACGCGCTCCTGGCCGGGCAGCGAGCCCGAGTCCACTCGGGTGATTGTTCCCGTCTTGCCCTTGTGCGAGCCACTGTTCACAATGACCTGGTCGCCCGTTCGTACATGCCGTGCCATAAATCACCTGCTCCTGTCGGACAACTGCTTACTCAAACCCGACTTGAACTCGACACTCGGCCCATCAGACGCTAATGGTCACACAACTTCAGGGGCCAACGAGACGATCTTCATGAAGTTCTTGTCGCGAAGTTCACGGGCCACTGGTCCGAAGATGCGCGTGCCCTTCGGGTTGCCGTCATCGCCGATGAGGACAACCGCATTGGCATCAAACTTCACGTATGAGCCATCGGGCCGGCGAGTGGCTTTGGTCGTACGCACAACCACCGCCTTGGACTTGTCTCCGGCCTTCACGTCGGAACCGGGCAGAGCCTTCTTCACCGAAATGAGTACCTTGTCGCCCACACCGGCCATGCGACGTGTAAACGCGCCGCTCCGGGTCGATCCACCGTACACGCGGATGACGTAGGCGATCTTTGCCCCCGAGTTGTCCGCGACTTCACACCTGGTCTCTTGTTGAAGCATGTTGACGATCTTTCCGAACTGGCCTGCACTGGAACTGTCTGACCGACGCAAAACGACTTATTCTTACAGCGGGTCCACTTGACCGCGGTGTTAGCAACTGTCCTGACCACTACTTGTGTCCCGCTCTCGCGGCGACACTTGGTGATCCAAAAGCACACCCTTGCCTTACACCTGCGATGTCACCAGATCAACACGCTGGCTCTTCTCAACGACGCGAACCAGCTTCCAACGCTTGGTCTTGCTCATGGGGCGGCACTGCATGACCTCGACGGTGTCACCGATGTGCGACTCGTTGTGCTCATCGTGAATCTGCAGGGTGGTCCGGTGGCTCACAAACTTCCCGTACTTCGGGTGCATCGTCTTCGACGCAACCACCACAGTACGGGTCTTGCTCCGCTTATCAGATTCCACAGTCCCAACCTTTGTCGATACTGTCTTTGTTGCGCTGCTCGGCATGAGTGACCTTCGCTAAGACTCGTTCGTGCTTGATCTGTTCGCTAACGATTCAAACGTCTGGACTCGAAACAACCATCCTGATTCAACAACTCACTTCGGCGCGGCCTTGGCCCGGCTGCGGACGCTCTGCTCCGTCATAAGACGGGCAACGTTCTTCTTGATCTCCCTGAACTGCGAGTGATCTTCGACCTTCTCCGTCACCGACTGCGACCGCAGCGTGAAGTGACGCGAACGCTGGGATCCAACTTCCACAACCAACTCTTCGTCGGTCATCTTCAAGACATCAGTATTGACCAGCCGGTTCTTCTTGCTCATCGCCAACTCGCTTCAAGTGAAGAGGAAAACCCTGACAAACTTCCGCCACCAACACCCCGTCTTACCAAAGTCCAACACAGCTCAAACGCTGACCCGCCGACCGACAAACCTGCACCGGACCGGCATCTTCATGGCCGCACGGACCAGCGCCTTGCGCGCCGTAGCCTCGGGCACTCCGGCGATCTCGTACAACATGGTGCCGGCCTTTACACGGGCCGCCCAATATTCCACATCCGCCTTGCCGGTACCCATTCGGGTTTCCAGCGGCTTCTTGCTGATGGGCTTATCCGGGAAGACCCGGATAAACAACTTGCCCTCACGCTTCAGGAAGTGCTGCGCGGCAACTCGGCCCGCCTCCAACACGCGCCCGGGAACCCACTGACCTTCGAGCGCCTGAAGACCATAGTCGCCGTATGCGACGTAGTTCCCCTTGGTAGCCTTCCGGTCCCGGACTCGCCGGAACTCCTTGCGAAACTTCACTCGTTTGGGCATCAACGCCATGGGTCGTTCCTAATCTGCCTAAAGC
>JBBSBC010000033.1:0-25851 GCA_038251595.1 Phycisphaerales bacterium
CGCGGGCCAGGGTTATCAACACTACAGCAACTGCCGGTTCGTAGGTAACACGTACGGGTTTCAGTTCAGTGAGAGCATCACGCTGGAAGACTGCGAGTTTGATGGGCATCAGGTGGCCGTCAGTTCGCCCAATGGCAACGGCATGGCCGCGTATCGCTGTTACTTTCACGACAACATCCTCGCCCTTGAGAACGTGGTGACGATCGAGCGTTGCACGATCATCAACAACCAGACGGGCGTGCGCATCACAACACCCTACCTGAACTCGATGCAGTGCAACGATATTTATCAGAACGACAACTTCAACGTGGTGATGGCGACCGGCACAACGCTCAACGCCCCAAACAACTGGTGGGGCACGAGCATTCCGTCGCAGATCGATGCTGGCATCTATGACGGGTTCGACCAGATCGGGCTTGGATTCCTGCAATACGCGACACCACTCTCGGGCGATCAGGCCGAGACCAGCACCTGTTCCTGCACCATTCCCAACCTCGTGGTTATGACTCCCTCGTTCTCTGAATATGTTGGCCAGCCTGCGACCTTCACCGTCAATGTCACCGCGGTTGGCACGCCGACCTATCAATGGAAGCGCAATGGTGTGGCCCTCGCGAACAACGGCCATTTCTCCGGTGCGACCACCACCACGCTCACCATCAACTCGATCTACGACCCGGGCACCGGACCCAACTGGACCGATGCCGGTGCGTACTCATGCACCGCCACCAACGTCTGTGGCTCAGCAACTTCCGCCGACATCAACCTGACCGTGCAGGTCTGCGGGGCCGATTTCAACAACAGCGGCACTGTGAGTGTGCAGGACATCTTCGACTTCCTCGCGGCCTACTTCGCGGGTTGCCCGTAAGCTCGTTGCGGTTGGGATTGAACAAAGAGGTTTTACCGTCTCTCCGCGGTGCCAGGGCCGTCATCGACAAGAACGTCGATCTCACCGACGAAGGATCACTTGGCGGCCGCGATGTCGTCGTAGGCCTTCTGCGCTTCGGGCGCGAGGTCGGGCCTTTGGCGCAGGCGGTTGAGGGCTTCGACCTTCTCGCCGCTCGCCTGCAGGATGTACGAGGCCAGCGCATCGTGGCCGGGGTTGCGCATCCAGTAGTCATCGGTCTGCCAGCGTCGCGGCCCGGCCATCACGATCAATCGCGCGCCGGGCCTGTCGCCCAGCTTCCACGCCACGGCCGCACCTTTGCCCGCAAGGGTTCCGGTGCGCATCCAGAAAAACTCGTTGACTTCCTTCTTGGTGATCGGCCCTTCAAGCTCGGTGATGGCGCACAGCACGGCGTAGGCGAAGGCGGTGCTTGGCGCATCGTTGCGTTCATCAAGCCGTTCGTGGGCCAGCATGAGCGCGCCCTGCATGGTCAGCTCACCAGCGGTCCATTGCCGGACGATCTCCGCCTGCCCGCCCGTCGGGTTGGTTGAGCTGAGGGTGTAGATCTTCTCAAGCCGAACCGGCTCGGGCTCGGAACACGCCGCGAGCGTCAGCAGACAGAGGCCGGCAACGATGATCGGCACACCTCTGAACGCGCTGCGAATGGTCATGCACATCTCCATCAAAGAGTGATCGGGCATACCTGCGCCGGAGGATTGAGTTTCACACGATTGCGCTCGGTGCTGCCTATGACGGGGGTCAACATCCGCCTGGCAGACCCCTAAGCTTGTCGGTTGGTTGACTGTTCGTGCCTGATCGCATCAACTACGGTCATGCGACGTTCGTGGGACACTGGTTGGGTCGATACGACTTGGAGGATTGGCGCGTGATGCGATCTTTGCGGCACATGACCCTGGCGGTGGCGCTCGGTGGTCTGGCAGGACTCTCTGGCGGAGTGGGTGGGTGTGCTTCAGAGACCATCCGTCGCCCCATGCTCGAATCTTCGGTCGTCGAAGGTGAAAGTGGCGCGCCGGCTGATCTTGCCGTCGGTGGTGCCGCGGCCGATCTTGAGTTCTTCGACCGGCTCAGCGTGCAAAAGCTGGTCTGCCATGACGATGCGGTACACGCCGGGTTGCTGCTGGTGGGCGGTCCGAGCGCGCCGGAATATGCCGGGCGTGTGGCGCGGGCCGAACGGCTGGCGATCATCGACCCCGGCTTTGACCGTCCATCTCACGAGGCGGTCACGATCGGAGATGTCTCAAAGATGCTCGTGCGGATCGTTGATGGCCCGCGCGTGGGTGATGGCCTCTCGCAGGAGCGGGCCGTCTCGCGGCTGGTAACGCGGGGTTGGTTGCCAGCCCAGGCCAAGGCCTATCAGGGCCTGACCGGTGCGCAGTTTGTCACGCTGATCGGAACCGCGCGTGAAGAGCGCGTCCGCAACCCGAAGGTTGCGGGAGCAGGCGCAACTTCAGACGAAGTGGCCGCGATCGGTCGTCGGGCTGCACAAGCGCGCCCCGAGCCCCTGCCGGTGGCTGCGATCGAAGCGCCAACCCCTCCCACCCCTCCCACCCTTCCCACCCTTCCCACGCCTCCCACCCCTCCCCGTCCGGTTGCGGAGGTTGCGAAGGTTGTGCCTCCTCCGACAAAGCCCGAGCCCGCGCCTGTTGAGCGTAAGCCGACAGCGGTCGTGCGTGAACCGGTGGCCGCTGCGCCCTCCCCCGCGGCTGAAAAGCCCACCATTTGGGTTCCTGGCAAACCGTTGAAGCGGCCCGCAAAGCCTGTAAAGTGAACACGTATCAGCTCCCCGAACCACGCGGCCATGCCGCACACACCTCGCGCATCTTGGGCAAGCGGCCCGATGTCAAATGTTGGAGAGAGTCATGAGCAAGCACACGCGGTTGGCCATGGTGGTGGTGCTGGGTCTGGTGGGGGCGGCCCAGGCCATGCCCGCGCAACCAGCAGGAACAACATCCAGGCAGCCGGGCAAGCCCGTCAGGCGCGGCAAGCCCGTGAAGCAACCGGTGATCGATCTTGCCAAGCAGGCGATGGACCGTCGTCCGGGCCAGGTTTTGCCGGGTGATCCGCCCCCGGAAAAGTTCGCCGCGCCGATGAAAGCCCCGGCGACGGAGGTCAAGCCGGGGATGGTGACGCCACCGATGCCAACGCCCACCGGCCCCAGCGAAGAGGGGAAGGATGGAACCACCGGTCGTCTCATCAAACCAGCGCCCGCGCCGGTGAACCCGGATGCTGGGCCGCGAATGGCACCGAAAGGTGCGGAGGTGGCGAAGCCTGAAGCCCAGCCAGCGACAAAGCCCACTGTACCGCAAGTTCCGAGCGCGCCAGAGCCTGCGCCCCAGAAGCCTGAGTCAGACAAAACACCGATCGACCTGCCAAAGGTTGCCGCCGACGATGTGGCCTCCACCCCGGCGAGTCTTGTGGTGCTGCGTGCGCCTGCTGGCCGGGCGGGCGGAAAGGCCCAACCGGTGTATACGTGGCAGAACGCCCGTGTCGCCATCGCGCGGGTTGAGGGCGATGCGGCGGGTGTTCAGTGGCGCGCGCTCGGTGATGGGGTCGAGGTCTGGCGAACCGCCGAGCCGGGGGCGAGCGCGGAAGGTCGATTCGAGATTCGCACAGGTTTGAATACCGAGGTGGTGGTTGAGGTTGAGAGCGTTGGGGGTCGTGTTGAGGTTCGAGTCGGCAGGCTCAGCCGCGTGAGGGTTGAGGAGGCGGCGGCGAGTGGACCTGCCATGGCTCAGCGGCCATCGGTGCGGGTTGACCATGGGAGCGTGGAGCTTGGACTGGTGGGCGGGGAAGGGGTTGAGACGCTGATGAGAAGCCCAGATCGGTCGGGCGGGTTTACCACCAACGCCGGCGCGCGCGTGAGCTACAGCGCGTTTCGAGGGACCAAGGTGGATGTGATGGATACCTCATCCAGGGTGGTTCGCGGGGATGCGGACACCGCGTCTGAGTGATAAAGCCTTCGTCTCAGATCAGAACTTAAGGTTATGGTGGGAATGAACTTACGTTCATTAACGGTATTCGTTTGGATATTAAATCTTGTATCTTGTACGTATCTTGAGCTTGCTTAGCCGAACTTTAGCGTACAGAGTTGATGAGGAACTTGGAAGAAGACACCCCGATTCACGGGACAGATCAGCAGCCGTTCCGCTGATGTCTCTGTACAGAAGGGTGAAGGTTGGTGGCGAAGGCAAGGTTCGGGGAAAGGGTGCCCATGTCCTTTAGGACAGACGGGTCACCATGAAGAGCACCAGGTCGATCACCGGGCGGGCAGTTGAAGTCGTTCCGTGGCAGGTGCAGGCGTTGCAGTTGCTTGAAGAGCACCACTTGTGCGCGTGGTCGGCATCGCGCGATCGGCGGCGGAAGTTTGGTGTTGATTTGGCTTGGCACTTGGCCGGGCTGAATGACACGCAGGTGTGCGTGTTTGAAGGGTCGAAGATCACGGACCTTTCGTCGTTCTGCAGCGCGCTCGAGAGATCGTTGGGCTTTGAACGCATTGACCGGGCGATTGATACTCCGCCGGGTGTTGTTGGGTCGCTCAGGCGCCGGTTGACCCCGAAAGGGTCGGAGCCGATCAAGCAGCGGTTTTATTTGTGGTTGGATGCCGATGTCCTGCTTCGCCGTGATGCGCAGTTGTTTGGTCGGCTGGTGGATGCGATCACGGGTGTGGCGGCGGAGTCGGAATACGTGAGCGAGGACCTGTTGCTGCTTCAGCGGGCGATCTTTGTGGGCGGGGCGGCGCTGGATGTGTATGCCGAAGACCCACGGGGACAGTTCAGCGCGTGGTGGAGCGACGATGGTGAGGACCCGCTGTGGCGCGTGGTGACAGGGGTGGCCGCGCCCAAGCTGCACCGGTATGAGATCGGGCGCGAGGTGGGGGTCTGAGCGTTCGGTTGAGTTGATGATGTGAAGGGGAGGATGGTCGGGGGGTTGACTGGTTGAGGTTTGTGTGCTTTGCTGCGCACCCATGCGCATCATCTCAGGCCGGTTCCGGTCAAGACAACTTCACACGCCCAAGGACGCGATGACGACGCGCCCGATTCCTGATCGGGTCAAGACATCGCTTTTCGGGCTGTTGCACGGGAACTGCGAGGGCGCGAACGTGCTTGATTGCTTCGCGGGAACCGGCGCGATCGGGCTTGAGTCCCTGAGCCGGGGCGCGGCGCGGTGTGTGTTTGTCGAGCGCGATCGGAAAATAATCGAGATCCTCGAGCGGAACATCGAGATGCTCGGGTGCGGCGATGAGTGCGAGGTTGTGAAGTCGGATGTGCTTGGCCCGGCGACCCTGACGCGTGCGCCGCGCCCGGTGAACCTGGCGTTCTTTGACACGCCGTATCCGCTTGTGCTTGATCCGAAAGACTGGGAGCGCGTGGCGCGGCAGTTCTCGCGGGTCATTGATCTGTTGAGTGACGATGGGTTTGCCGTGCTGCGGACACCCTGGCCCTTTCAGCATGAAGAGGTCATTCATGCCGATGGTCGGCGCGAGTGGCGATCTCCGCTGGTGGGCATGGCCGAAGAGAAGGAGGCGCGCCTGAACGAGCGCAAGCACCCCGGCGCGCTGAACAAAGCGGACGACAAGGATGATGAGAAGGAATGGATCGGCGATGCGGTGGATGTTGATGAGATTGAGCGTGAGAGCGCGGCCGCGCTTGATGCGTGGGAAGAGCAGCGCGAGGGGACGCGCGACTATGAGATTGTGCCGCACGATGTGAAGCTGAGCTTCGAGAACGCTGTGGGTCCGGAGACGCACACGTACGGCTCGCAGGCGGTGCATTTGTACATGAAGAAGAAGGCCTAGGCCGCGCTGATCGGCCCGCGCATTGTGGGTGTTGTGCGGTGCGTGCTCAGCGACTTCAGTTGAAGACAGAGGGCATTCCGAAGGCGCGGCGCAGGTCGGAGATCTGGCCGCGGTGCAGGCCGATTCGGAAGACCGAGCGAGGCGCGAGTCTGGCGGGATCAATCGTCCAACACATCAGCTTCATCACTTGATGAGACCTGTCCGAACAGCTTCCCACTCGACAACATCGAGATCAAGCCCAAGAGCAGGGAGCGCCAGTCGCCTGCGGATGTTCATCGCCTGAGCGCGGTGATGCATGCCGTGGGTGAGCACGTGCGCCATGGCCGCGCCCTTGGTGAAGTGGTGCGTGAGGCCATCGGGCAGATCAAAGCGAACTTTGTCGTCCCACGCTCCCTCGCGCTCGATGGCCTCGGCAAGCGTACCGAGATCGCGCGATGCGATTTCGAGAAGTCGGATCAACTCGGCGGGTTCGCGGCGGAGGCCGTCGTCTTCGATGCTGGTAGAGAGCGTGGTACCGGCGATGCGCTCGGACCAACGCAGCATGGCCCCGACGATGTGGGTCATGGTTTTGCGAAGGCTACCGAGGCCGATCTCGAACTCCTGGTCCAACTGTTCTGGCGAGATCTCTGCACATCTTTCGAGAAGCGTGCGGGTGGCCCAGTGGTTGTGGCCGTGCAGGTTGAAGAGGATTTGGTGCAAGCAAATATCCAGTGCGGCGAGCGGCCACGGCTCGGGTAAGTTCATGGCGCGACATTCGGATTGATCGAGCGACTGTAGATCGTTGCGGACAGAGTAAACGAATCGATCGGCCTGAATCAGGTGTGTGGGTTTATTCAGGTCGAAATCGGCAATGGACAGCCTCAGGGCACCATCACGGCTTTGTTCAGTCGTTGGGCCTCTTCAAGGTCGGAAAGGCTGATGACCACGCGCCGGCCGGAGAGCGACTTGGCCGCATCTTTGAGGAGGAAGCGACGGAGGACCGTTTGTCCCGGTGGAAGATCGCTGATTTGCAACTGCTGGCTCGGCATGTTTTTGGCCGCGGTTTCGAGGCGGAAGGTGCGGTGGCGGGAGCCCTTGTTGGTCACGGCGGCAACGACCACGACATCGTTGAGGTTGTTTGGCCCGCTGGGCTGGATCTCGGGTTCGAGCTCAATGTCTTCGAGGCCGACTTCGATGGAGGCTTTGAGCCGGACGGGTGGGTACGCGCGGTCGGCCATCGCGCGGGCCACGATGACAAAGTCTTTGGTGCCGGCGAGCTGTCCGGGTCCGAACGAGAGCGTGACGGGAACGCTGAGTGTTTGACCAGGGCCGATATCGAAGTCGATGATGCCGCTGGGCGAGACGCGCCACTCATCCATGACGGTGCGGGTGGCCTTCGGGCTTCTCTCGGTATCTTCCTTGAGCTGGAGCTTTCCGGTGATGCGGAGCGGCCAGGGGTTGGTGAGGGTGATGCGGTGTTCGTGCTCGCGAACGACGGCGGGCATGAAGGAGGGATCAAGCCGGAAACTCGCCGCGAAAAGCGCAAGGTAGGGGTCAATACCTTCGATGAAGATGGGCGATTCGGTGACCGGCACGCTGACGAGCGGGCTTGCGCCGCCCGCGGATGCGCCGCCGAGACTGCTGGCGAGCGGAAGCGGGTTGCCGAAGATGTCGATGACGGTCAGCTCGGAGCCGATGGAGGCGGCCTCCACCACGGACTTTGAGGGATCGGCAGACTCGTTCCATGCGACGAGTGCGCCGCGCTCAAGCGTGCCGAGCGCAGCGTTTTTCGCGGCGAGGACGTAGCACTTCACGCCGGGTGTTGAGCGGAGTTCGCCGACGATCCGCCTGCCACTGAGACGATCCATAAGCGTGACAAAGGCCGCGGCCTCGGGGCTGGGCCAAACCTGTGATGAGGCATCATCGCTCCATCGCCAGGGCTGGTTGACGGCGAGGCGGGCTTGCGGCGAAGCGCCATCGGCGCAGACGCGCCAATACTCGACAGCGCGCCGTCCAAGCTCGGTCACACTGGCCAATCCACGCCCTCCTCCAAACCGCGTTGAGGAGGGTAAGTCGAGGACGACGGTCAACTCTGGTGAGCGGAGCGAGGGTGATGAATGATCGGAGGGGGCGGGCATTTGAAAGTCGGCGATCAACTCGGCGATGGCCGAAGGTGGGAACGCGAGAGGAAACTCAAGGGTCAGAGCGTGTGTCCCCTCACCCTTCTGGTCTTTGCCAGCGCGACCGGCGAACAGGTTGCGTGACCACGCGCGATCGCCAACCCAGGGAATCGAGACCATCGGGCCGGGGACCATGCCGCTCAATGCGGTTTCGAGGGTCGCGAGATCCGCCGCGAGGCTTTTCTTCCAGAACGCATGGTCATCGCCGTGGCCGCCGATCTGGTAGCGGAGGATGCGCTGGCCGAAGATGTCGAGCGTGGGGGAGAGGTAGGCGACCCACTCTTTGGTGGGAACTGTTGAAAGCGCGATGGCATCGTCGGCGGGGATTCGTGCCGCACGCGCGAGCGCGGCGGGCACGCCGTCGAGCGAGAGGGTGATCACCTGACCTGCGCGGAGGAGGGCTTCGATGGCCGCGCGTCGCCGTGCGAGCGAGGGGGCGGCGGATTCGAGGGTCGTGTGGTCGTTCCAGGCGGGCAGATAGACGAATCCGGTGCCGAGTCGGTCGAGGAGTTCGGGAAGGTCAGCGACGCGTTCATCGGGGGTCTGTTCGGCGATGATGCCGAACCGGGAGGTGTCATCGAGCGGAGTCCTGCTGGGTTCGGTGCTTGTGGCGGGATCGAGCGGCGAGCTGGTGCCGGGCTGGTGGTAGGTTTTGCCAGCGGCTGTTGTGTGTGCGGTGGTGTGCGTGCGCCGTGCGGGGATGTGGATGAAGCGTGTTTCGCCGCGAGAGACGGCGGTTTCAAGCGAGAGTGGATCGTTGGTGCGTGACTCGATGATGACATCCATCTGTGCGGAGAACCATCCATAGCCGGGAAGATCGGGGGTCCAGTTCACGGGACGACCACCCGGATCAATGGGGGTAAGGTGTTCGGCAACGATGTTTCCGGTCAGGTCGCGGACGCGCACGCGGGCCTTGAGGGCATCGCCCCCGAGATCGCGCACGGTCATTACGAGTGTTGGTGGTTCATCACCGACGACGATGTTGCTCGGAGAGGTGGTGGTCAGCGTTGCCTGGGGAATCTGCAGGACAGTGACATCATCAAACCAAGCGGCTCCGCGAACATCTTCACGCCAGATTTTGTGCTGAGCGAGGGCCTTGGCGGCGGGCTCATCGGCGAGCGGGCTGGTGAACTGTCGCTCTTGCAAGAGTTCAAGATCGATCTGAAGCCAGGCCGCGCCGGCTTTGCGACCGGGCACACGCACGCTGACGGATGTCCACAACCCGCCGGCGGCGACAGGTTCACTGCGGGTCTCACTACCGGGGATGGGTTTGAGCTCCTGATCGAGCAACCGTCCGGTGAGGAAGGCGCGGGCGTGTTCGAGGCCTTCGGTGCGGACCTGCGCGGCGATGGCGTAGTCGGCATCAGCAAAGATCGGGACTTCGCTCGGCAAGAGGCGCAGGGCGGTACACCCGCCGGCGGTTGGTAGTTTGACGGACATCTGTCCGGATTTGGAAATGCTCCGGTCGAGTATGGCGAGATTGAACTTGGGGAACCCGGCTCGGGGCTGCCCCTCGGGGGTGAGACTGGTGCGCTCCCATTGGATGGGGACGGGGTCGGGGTTGTTGGCATCGTCAAAGTCAAAGAGGCGGAGCACGCGGCGTGGCGCATCGCTCTTTGGGGGCGAGGGGGCAGACAGTGGGGAGGGGGGCAACGGCTGGCCGAAGGAAGAGCCAGCGCAAAGGGTGAACCCGAGCACGCTGATACCGACGAAGCGGAGCCATGAGCGCGCCGAACGATGGGTGGAAGGGTGAGGGCGTAGAACCGGGGCACTCATGGATGTGTTATCGGCATGTTTGGGGTGGAACTCTTCATTCCGAGTAGGCGAGGGGTGCGTGGTGCGGGGCGTTGGTATTCTGGACTTGTCATCTGCCGCTTGGCCACCTGGCCACTTTGCAGCGTAGATCATGCAGTGTGCCCGTGCGGGTGGATTCATCTCTCGGTACACTGCCGCGGCCACGACTCGGGCATCAAACCACCATGCCAAGTTCAACTGACCAGCCTGAACATCCGTTTATTGCGTACCGGCCGTTTCGACCGGGGATGCCTGCTGAAGAGGCGGCGCGTGCGTTCTATGAGGTCATGGCGCAGCGGCGGAGCGTTCGGTTCTTTTCGGATCAGCCGGTGAGCCGCGCGACGATGGAGTGGGTGGTTCGTGCGGCGGGCACCGCGCCGAGTGGTGCCAACAAGCAGCCATGGCGGTTTGTGTGCGTGGCCGATCCCGGGGTGAAAGCGCGGATTCGCGAGGCGGCGGAGGCGGAGGAACGCGAGTTTTACTTGGGAAGAGCGAACGCGGAGTGGCTTGCGGACCTTGCGCCATTGGAGACGACACCGGACAAAGCCTTTATTGAAAGGGCTCCGTGGCTGATCGCGGTCTTCAAACTGGCGCAGACGGATGATGGGGGGCAGGTGTACTACGCGAACGAATCGGTCGGGATTGCGGTGGGGCTGCTGATCGCGGCGATTCACCATGCGGGGCTGGTGACGCTGACGCATACACCAAGCCCGATGAAGTTTCTTACGCAGGTGCTGCAACGTCCGGCCCATGAGCGTGCGTATCTGCTGTTGCCGGTGGGGTATCCGAGCACGGAGTGCGCAGTGCCGGACATTCGGCGAAAGCCGTTGGCGCAGATCATGGTGATGGACGATGGGTTGCCGGTGAGACCCGTGACTGATTCGGGTGCTTGAACGGTTTGTGTTGAGTGTGTCGTTCGCGACCATCTGGAGGCTGAACATGACGATCGTTTTGAACCGCGTCGGAGCGTTGGGCCTGATCGCGTGCGGGTGCCTTGGTGCGTGCTCATCGCAGCGGGCCGCGAATGTCACGATTGACAACACGTCGGCGGCAGCGCTTCAGGTTGAAGTGACGATGCCGGCGCGCGGCGTGTTTGGGCGCAAGCCGAATCACGAGGGGTTTGTGAATCGCGTTGAGCCGGGAGCCTCATGGCAGAGCACGGCCGATACGCGGCGTTGGTCGATGGACTCGAACCCGCAACAGGCGTTTCGGGTGGTGGCGGCGGAGCATGATGCAAGCCCGCCGGTGGTGTACGAAGCGGTCTGGTTTGACACGGGCAACACGGCTTGCCACCTTGTGTTCAGAGGACGGGGAGGGGCGATCAGTTGTCAGGCGATCACCGCGTCGGGTTCGGCAGCTGGACCTGAGCAGGTGTTGCGTGTGCGGCAGGAGTGATGGTGTGTGTGTGGTGGGGAGGGGGCGAGTGGTTGGTCTGAAGGCATCAATGCCCGCCGCGTGAGATTGAAAGACCGATGATGCCCGCGACGACGAGCGCGAGTGAGGCGAGCTTGAGCGTACTGACGGGTTCTTTGAAGTAGGTCATGCCGAGGATGGCGATGAGCGAGACCCCCGCGCCGGCCCAGATCGCGTAGGCGGTTCCGATGTCCATCTTCTTGGTTGCGAGCGCGAGGAAGACGACGCTGAGCAGGTACATGATGATCGTGGCGATGGTGAAGGGGGTCTTTGTGAAGCCGATGGAGAGCTTCATGGAGATGGCCCAGCCGACTTCAAAGAGGATGGCGAGGGCGAGCCAGAGATAGATCATGCGGTGTGGTCGCGGGGTGGAAAGGGCGGAGTGGGCGGGAGATTCGGGGGTGCGTTGCCCATGAGCGTATCGCCGGACGTTGCTGCGTGATCAGAGCATGACTTTGCGGTTGTAGATCCACCATTCAAACATGATGAACGCGAGCGCGCCGAGCAGAAGCCACGGCCAGAGCTTGCGCACGAGTTGAACTTCCTTCTGTTCCTGTGCGTTGATCAGCTCGCGGGCCATGGCGAGCTGCTTGCGTGCGGTGATGTCGGATTCTTCGGGGCTGAGCAGGTTGGCGGCGATCGGTCGGCGGTTGCGGCCATCGACTTCTATATCGCCAGCGGTGGCCTGTCCCTCCCATGAGACGGTGTAGATGCCGGATTTGGAGACCGGGCCGAAGGCGACGGAGCCATCGGTGCCGGGTTCGAGTGAGATCCGCTGGTTGTCAGGAAGGGTGATGCGTGCGCCGCTTGCACCGGCGGGAAGGCGGGTGCTGAGCGTATCGCCAACGTGAACCGAATCTCCGATGAGGCCGGAGTTGGCGCTGCCGATCGCGGCATCAGACAGATACATGGTGGAGCTGACGAGGAAGAGGACCCAGCCGGGATCGAAGGGCCAATCGGAATCCGTCACATCAAACGGGACCACGAGGGCGAGCGTGCTGGCATCGGTGATTTCGAGAATGCCCGGGCCGACGGTTGTGGTGGCGATGTCTTTCGCGAAGCTGTCGGGCAGGATTCGGACCTTGCGGCCTTTGTTGATCGTGACCTTTCCGAGGTTGGCCATGCGCAGAGCGGGATGATCCCACGAGTTGGCCGCGAAGAAGGTTTGCGCACTCTCGCCTTCATCAACAGCGCCGAGAGGTGGTGGGGGAAGCGCACCGAGCACGAGCGAACGGCCGGGGGGCAGTCCGGGGCTCTTGCCGACCGGCGCGGGCGGCGGTGGTGCGGCGGGTGTCGGCACGTTGTTGATGGATGAGGGAGTTGTGGCGGGTGGTGGTGGGGGAGGCGTGGCGAGTGAGATGGACTTCACATCGGGGAGCCAGCGGTCGAAGATGAGCACGTCATATTGGGCGAGTCGGTTGTTGTCGAGGAGGTTCTGAAAGTCGGCGGGCTTGAGCACATCGAGCCTGGAGAGGTTCATGCCGTCGAGCGCGGACTTGATGAACATGTTGCCGGTGGAGACAAGGCAGACGGAGAGTCGGCGCGCGGGGGGAATGACGAGGAAGGCGACATTGTCGGCGTCGAGCGCATCGGGCTCTTTGGTGCTCAGTCGGACGCGGGCGATGCCGCCTTCGGTGCGTTCGACGCTGTAGACGGTGCCGCCGATGCCGGGGGTCCAGATGTCCTCGGGCTTCACGGAATCGGGTTGTCCGACGACCGTGCCCGCGGTGCTTGTGATGGAAGGATCGTCTTGAAGGGACATTGTGGCCGCGGCGATCTCGACTTCGCTGACTTTGACGACGGTGTCGTCGAGCAGGAGTTCGACTTGAATCTGCCGGGGTGATCGGGAGGTGGTTTGCAGGCCGACAAAGATCGAGACTTTGCCGGCGTTATCGAAGGAACGTTCGGCGCGCAGGCCGGTGATGCCGACGTTTGGGGCTTCGGGTGAACCGATGGAATGGAAGACGACGTTGTCGGTCGGCTCGGTCTGCACGCGCTCGGCATCGGGAAGGCGGCCGTCGCTGTAGAGGTGGATGGTGGCGGGTGGAGAAGAGGGGACAAAGCCGAGGCCGGGTGTGCGGGTATCTCTTCCCTGAACCTGATCTTCAAACTTCTTGGTGCCGCTGTAGGCCTTGGCGAGTGTGATGGCGCGGTCGAGGCCCGAGGGTGCATCGGTGGGGTCGATGCCATTGATCGCGGCCTTGAGCGCGGTCTTGTTGCTGGTGAAGGCCTGACGCACCTCGGCGGAAGTGTCGAAGGTGATGACCATCGCCTCTTCGGCTTTATCCTGAAAGAGGCCGGGTTCTTTCATCTGATCGACCATCGCGACGGCGCGGCGCTTGGCCTCTTCGAGTCGTGACTCTTTGCTTGCTGATTCAGAAGAAAGGTTTGCAAGGCCCGCCTCGCCACCATCGAGACTCGACATGCTGGCGGATCGATCGATGAGGATGACCTGCCGCACGTTGGAGAGACCCTTGTCCTTGAACTCGGGCTGGGCGATGGCAAAGAGGATCAGCGCGAGCACGAGCAACTGGAGGAAGAGCAGGATGTTTTTGCGGAGCTTCTGGAAGGGTGCGTTGGCCTGCAGATCCTGAATAGCCTTCTTCCAGAGAAGCGTGGTCGAGATCTCCATATCGCGGCGACGGAGCTTGAGGAAGTACAGAATGATGAGCGCCGGAATGGCGATGGCGGCGGCAATGGCGGCGAGGAGTGGGGTGGCAAAGGTCATGGGTTGTCCTTCGGAAGGAACTCAGAGGAATGGGTGAAACGAGAGATCATGGGAGAGAGAGCTGGCAACGATCGCACGCGAGGGCAGAGGTGCTTGAAGTTGGCGAGCAAGCCGATGGTCGAAGCGGCTGAGCGAACGCAGACTTTCAGTTGCGCCTGATGAATCGGATCAATCCGTTCGATGGACTTGAGTTCAACAGCCATGGCTTCTTCATGCATGTGTTCCAGCTTCTCCGGCCCGAGCCACGAAGGCGATTCGATTGCTGCCACCAATATCCGGTCCGTCAAGTTGCTCCATTCTTATTGGTATGGCCTTTCTTGACATTGTTCTGCTCCGAACCTTCGTTCCTGCTCCCATGGTCTCCCCTAGTTTCCCGTGCTCCGAGTTGGTCATCATCTATCGCAGCAGCCCCCTGCGTCTGAGGTACTCCATCACCAGCACATCCATTTCCATGTCGGTCTTGACCGTCATGTGAACGATGTCGCGTTGGGCGCAGAACTCGTGGAGTCGGTTGCAATAGGCGTTGAGGATCTGCTTGTACTTCTTCAGGAGCGGCGCGGAGATGGTAACTTCGGCGGCGTCCCCATCTTCGACATCCTTGAGCCGGAGATCGCCGCCGATGTTGGGTTCCATTTCCTGCGGGCTGAGCACCTGGATCGCAAAGAGGTCGTATCCGTGGCCCTTGAGCATGCGCAGGCCGGTCTCGTAGCCCTCTTTGTAGAAGAAGTCCGAGAGAATGATCATCACACCCTTGCCGCGGCGTGTGATGGCGACGCGTTTGCACGCATCGGTGAACTGGGTCGAGCCGACAGGTTCGAGCGTACACATGTAGCGGACAAGATCGGTGAGGCGGCGCTTGCCGCGAAGGTCGCGGAGATTGGACATCACGCCGGTGGTTTCGGCGGCGGCGAGATCGAGCCCGGAATCGCCTTCGATGACCCTCTCGCCGATCGCGGTGACGGCCACGCGGTTGAGGTTGACCAGACCGATGAACCCGAGGCTGGTCGCGAGCCGCTGCATGAAGAGAAACTTGTTGGGCTCGCCGCAATCCGCGCTTGCCGAGCAATCGATCACGATGTGCAGCGATAGGTCTTCCTCTTCCATGAAGAGCTTGAGGAAAAGTCGGTCGAGCCGTCCGAAAATGTTCCAGTCGATGTAGCGCAGATCGTCGCCGTAGACGTATTGCCTGTGATCGGCAAACTCGACGCTCTGGCCACGACGCTTGCTGCGTCGCTCGCCCTTGAGCTTCCCGGTGAAAACCCGTCGCGAAGAGATATCAAGCTGCCCAAGGCGCGAAACAAGCTCGGGGGTGAGCAGGTCTTCAAGGCCCTTGGGGCGGGATGGATTGGTGGTGCGTTGCATGGGGCGGGCAGGGGGAAGGCGGAGGCGCAGAGAAGAGGGAGGATCACGCAAAGGGCGATGAGTTGGAAAGGCGGCTTGATGGACTGTTGACGCGGCGATGAATCCCTTTGCGGTAATGCGTAACGCGAAAGTTGATCAGCGGGTAGATCGGAAAATCACCACGGCACATGGAGCTTGAAAGTTGAGCGATATGTATGTCGATCACTTCGTCGACAGACTTCAACTCAACGACAACAAGCTCATTCGTCAGCACATCGACCACCACTTCTCCTATCGGAACAATGCGGTAAAGAATGGGTGCGCCCGTTCACGAGCATTCAGGCCGATGTGACGAAGCTCAACCATGATCGCTCGTCGGAAAGTGCTCATAAATCCGACTGGACTGAGCGGAGTTTGGGCCTCCGTCTTCTCTGCGCCTCGACTCGTTCCTTGCTCACCCACCCCTCACCGGTTCCTTCGGTGTAGCCGCGACGATTTGATTGACGAGGTCGTCCTGCGATACGCGGTCGGCTTCTGCCTCGAAGTTCACGATCACGCGGTGGCGCAGGGCGAGCAGGGCGGTGTCTTGAATGTCCTTGTACCCGACGTGGAAGCGGCCCTCGGTAAGCGCTCGCACCTTGCCGCCGAGCAGCAAGGCCTGGGCTGCGCGGGGCGAGGCTCCGCAGCGGATGTACTTGTTCGTGACGTTGGGCGCGTGCTCGCCCTGCGGGTGCGTGGCGAGCACCAACCTCGCGGCATACTCCTTAACGTGCGGGGCCACGATGCAATCGCGGATCAGCATCTGGGCCGCGAGAATTTGCGGCCCGTCGATGACCTTCTGCACTTCGGGCGCGTGGGAGCCGGTCGTGCGGTCGAGGATCGTCATCAGATCGTCGAGCTGTGAGTAGCCAACGGTGATCTTGAAAATGAAGCGGTCGAGCTGCGCTTCGGGGAGCGGGTAGGTGCCCTCCTGTTCGATCGGGTTCTGCGTCGCCAGCACAAAGAACGGCTTGTCGAGCTTGTAGGTCGTGCCCGAGACGGTCACGCTGCGCTCCTGCATTGCTTCGAGCAGGGCGGATTGCGTCTTGGGGGTTGCGCGGTTGATCTCATCGGCCAGCACGATCTGGGCAAAGATCGGCCCGCGTTGAAACTCGAACTTGCGTCGCCCCGTCGCCGGGTCTTCCATCACGATGTTGGTGCCGATCACGTCGGCGGGCATCAGGTCAGGCGTGAACTGCACACGGTTGAACGGCAGCGTGAGACAATCGGCGAGCGTGCGCACCAGCAGCGTCTTGCCGAGGCCGGGCACACCTTCGAGCAGCACGTTGCCGCCCGCAAAGAGGGCGATGAGCGTGGCATCGACCACCTCACCATGCCCGACGATCACCTTGCCGATCTCATCCTTCAGACGCTTGAAGGTCGCGCGAAACGCCTCGCACTGCGCCTTCACGGCCTCGGGTGTCTGGGTTTCGTTGAATGTTGCTGTCGCCATGGAAGTTCCCTTGCATCGAATGAACCCACTGCTCAGATCGTCACGACCACCGATACGTGGCCCATCCGCGGCCACTCGCCCTGACACCGGAGAGACTACTCATCACCAAACTCATCCTGCGCGCGCTTGCGAGCCTTCTTCAGTCGCGCCAGTCCGCCTTCATCATCCTTCTTCTTGGCTTCGGCATCCGCTGCTATCGCGGGCTTGGCCTTCTCGGTCTTGTCGATCAACGTTGGCAGCGCATCGTTGCGCTTCCCCTTGACCAACTCATCCACACTCGCCTCGAACTTGGCTCGCGATGTTGCCTGATCGGTCTTGGGCTTTCCAGCGGCAGCGCGGGCGACGGCCTTGTCAGCCTCGTTGGCGCCGCTCTGTCCGGGGCCGACGCGCACACGCTCGCGCGCTTGCTTGAGCGAGGCCATTTGCTGGCCGGCCTCGCGCCGACCCTGACCAAAGCCGCGGCGAACGGCCGCGATGACGGCACGGGGTTCGATGCGCACGCGCCGCGCCGCGACATCGGCAAGAAACAGCCCGATCGCACTGAGCGCCACCGTCAACCAGATGGAGCGCGTCGCGATGGGCATCGTCAAACCCTCGCGCGACCACAAGTCGGCCTTTGCCGGGTTGGGGTCGATGACACGTCCGCCGGTGCGCTCGGCGATCAGCTTGCCGAGCGCGGCGTTATCTTGCAGTGTGCGATACTCATCCGCGAACGGGCGCGTGACCGCGGCCTGCAGGTTCCCTTCGCGCGAGGGCACACCCTCGGCGCTCGGCGCGAGGTAGCGGAAGTTCATGACGTACGCGCCCGAGACGCTGGTATCGATCTCGCCGGTGTAACGGCCCGGGCCTTCCTGGCGAAGCTCGACGTTCTGCGCGGCGTTCTCCGGGCCAACGACACGCCCGACGAAGCGCATGAAGTTCAGGCGATCGCCCTTGGGGTCGAGCGCTTCGACGATGATGCGCGTTCGATCACCCAGGTCTTCGGTCAGCACACGCACATCCGCGCTCCCACCCGGTCGCATGGCCCATCGAACGTGCTGCTCCCAGAAGGCCTTGAACTTTGGTGAGCCGGGCCAGGCCCGCGCCCAGCGCGTGCCCAGGTCGCTGGTGAACGTGACGGCCTTGCCAAGGCCATATTGCCAGTGCGCGAGTATCGGGTCGTTCTCCTTGCCGCGGAGTGTGACGATGCTCAGCCCTTCGCGATCGGCGCCGACGATGTAGCCGGAGATCGGTGGCACGGTGTTGCCCAGGCCTCGCATCGGCTCGCTCATCGTACTGACGACGGTTGGCTGAAAGCTGTCGCCCTCCCAGATGAGCGAGCGTTTCACCACTTGTGCTTCTTTGATGAAGATCTCGGGCAGCTTGGCGAACTCACCTTCATCGATGATCGGATAAAACTTCCCGCCGGTCTGCACGGCGATGTCGTTCATCTTCTGCCAGTCGGGCGTGCTCATGCCGCGTTGGTGCGGCCAGACGAGCACGGTGGATATGGAGATCTTGCTCGCGCGGCAGGTCGAGAGGAGCGAGCGATCAAGCAGCTGCGGGTCACCATCGGAGATGATGATGATGTGGCGCATGCCCGCCTGCGCCTTTTGCAGATCTTTGATCGCCATGCTGATCAGGTTGTCGAAACTGGGCATGTCGCCGTAGGTCAGGCTGTTGATGGCGCGGCTGATGGCCGCCTTGTTCCCGACAGGTTCGAGC
Organism: Phycisphaerales bacterium; assembly: GCA_038251595.1. GTDB lineage: Bacteria > Planctomycetota > Phycisphaerae > Phycisphaerales > UBA1924 > JADLCX01. The sequence continues at coordinate 18,331 of JBBSBC010000033.1, forward strand.
GGGTGAACCCATGTATCGCCGCGTGTGTGGCTGAACTCGAGCACGCCGGCCATGTCCAATCGGCTGAGCGTGTTGACCGCGGCAAGGCCCACCTGCTTGCCCCAGTAGTTGCCCTGCGGCATCTCACACGAGTGCATGAGCAACACGAGCGCGCCCTTGGGCATCTGTCGCTTTTGTGGTGGTTCAAGCTTGATCGGCAGCGCATCGGCGAGCGGTGAGCCGACCCAGCCGCCCGCGCCGAATGAATCCGGCCCGCCGAGCATCAGGAGACCACCGCCAAGGTCGTGAACGTACGACTTCAGGTCTTCCTGCTGTTGTTCGCTGAACTGATAGGCCGGGGTGTTGACCATCACCACCGCGTCAAACCCCGCCCACTCTCCGCGGTCTTTGGGCGCGTTGGTGGGGAGGCGAAACTCGACAGCGATCTTCGATTGTTCGAGCGTATCGAGAAGGGCGCTCGACTCCGCTTCATCGGGCGCGAGCAGCAGCACACGCCCTTCGCTCTGCACGAATGTCACGGCCATCGAGCGGTTGTTCTGCACGATCGCGTCGTCGGCGGCATCGTCGGGTGTAAAGACGCTCTCGAACTTCATCGGCCCCGGACGCGGCAGAGCGATGGGGATGGTGATCGCGTTGATGCCGCGGTCGAGCGTGACCCTCATGCCCATCGAACTTCCCGCGGGATCAAGGTCGATGGTCTCGCCGTTGATCGTCAGGTTCAACAGGCCGCTGGCGGGCGAGAGCGCATTGATGAGCACCTTGAGGCTGATGTTCTGCCCCATGCGGGCGGTTGCCGGAACAACGATGCGCTCAACGAGAATCTCTCTGTCGTACTTGTATTTGAGAGGAAGCACATCGATCGGTACACCCGCGGCCTTCGCGGCGTTGGCCGCCACCATCAGGTCGCCCGCGGTCTGGTTGAAGTCGCTGATGACCAACAGCTTGTTGGCCGAGGTCGCGGGCATGATGGCCATCGCCAGCGTCACCGCCTCGGCCAGGTTGGTGGCATCGGTCTCGCCGCTCACCTCGCTCTCGGGCTCGTACTGCGCGGACACGGGCAACGTCTGCACATAGCTCTTTCGCGCGGTGGTGATCTGGCTGATGAGGTCTTCGGGGCGTGCGTACTTCGCGGCATCAAGCACAAACTTCCGCGCCTCTTGCGTCAGGTCGGTCGTCGCGGTGCCGGTCTGGTTAATCTTGATCGGTCGGCGCACGGAGTCTGAAGTGTCACGGATCACCACCACATTCACGGTCTTGCTCTCTTTGCGCCAATAGGGGCGTGCGATCGCGCCCACCAGCAGCGCGATCACCACCAGCCGAACGCCAAGAGCCACGCGCCGCGCGGCCGTCCCCATCCCGCTCAAACTCTGCCGCCCAATCCAGATGGTCATCGGAATGAGGACGATCAACAGCGCCAGCCAGATGGGCTGGTCAAACTGAATGCGGATGATGTGAAAGGCGGCGAGGGTCATGGCAAGTCAGGACAACGCGGAGTTCGCGGCACTGGCAAAGCGTTCAGCCGGGGGTCGGAAAACGACGAGCGAATCGGGGTGAGGAGGTGAGGGCGACGTGTTCACACGCCGAACAAGGCCATCAACAAGGCGAAGGACTTTGAAGTTGATGATCAGCCCGACGGGCAGACCTGCGAAGCGCAAGCGCTCGACAAGCTGTGCGTGGTCCACATCGGTGACGTGTGTTACACATTTGCACTCAACGATCACACGATCCTCCACCAGAAGGCCCACCACCCGGACACCAGTATCCACACCTTTGTCGATCGCGCGAAACGGTACCCGCGTGCGAGCGTGAAGTCCGGCGATGGCCAACTCGCGAAGCAACGCTTTCTCACAGATGTGCTCACCAACATCCGGGCCAGACAGTCTGTGAACTTCGATCGCAGCGCAGACGATCTTTCTGATGAGATCGTTCAACTCCGGCGCGACATGATGCCCGTTCAACGGCTTCACGTTGTTCGACTCAAACGCCATCCATCCTCCTTTCTACGCCTATCTGACCCTGCGCATTCTCCACAACCTCCGCGTTGTTCCAGGCTCTATCGTCGCCGCGGCGTTGCAAAGCTGATCACCCTGTTATTACCTGAATCCACCACAAAGGTCTTGTTGCCCATGACCGCCACGGCCCAGGGTGCGATCAGTTCGCCATCGCCGCGCCCTGTTCTTCCCCAGATGCCGAGGCTCTGTCCGCTTGCCAGGTCGATGCGCTGCAATCGGTTGCCGCCAAACTCGCTCACCATCATCGTTCCATCGCCAAGACTGGCCAGACCATAGGGAAACTTGAACGCGCCGGGAGCCTCACCGACCGTTGCGGGCGAACCGATCCAGCCTATCAACTGGCCATCGAGCGTGAACCGGCCGAGCCGGTGGTTGCATGAATCCGAGATCACCACTTGCTTCTGTCCGTCGATGGTCTCGATGGAGAGGCTCTGCGGGCGCGCGAACTGCACCTTATCCGCGTAGTGCCCATCCCCCCATTCTCCGAACGAGAACTTGAAGTGGTAGTCACCATCAAAGACGCTTATCCGGTCGTGTCCGCCATACTCGCTGACGTAGATGCGCTCGACGCTCAGACCGTCGGCACCGATCAGCACCGCCACATCCGTCGGGTAGATGAACTGACCATCACCCTGCCCATATTCGCCGAACTTCCTCACGAGGGTTGGTGCAGTCCCGGTATCCCGGCTCTCCGAGCCGGGTCGTTGCATTCCTGAATGGAGTGCCGACGGTCCATCGATCGGCGGCTTGTACACCATCACCCGCGCGTAATGGGTGTCGGCGATGTAGAGCAGCTCATCGCACCATTGCCCATCCGAATCGCGTCCGGGTGCGACACAGAACCCGACGGGTTTGCCGAGCTCCGAGTCCGGCATGCGCCACATCGCCACACATCGGCCCGTGGTCGTATCGATGCGCTGCACGCGCGCCGTCTTGTCGATCACCCAGACCGACTTTCCATCGCGTGAGCCATCCATCGCACGCGGATAGGCAAACTTGCCCGGTGTGTCACCAAGCGAGCCAAAAGTGTGGATTGCATCGATCGATTCCCCGGAGACGTGCGCCCGTTCGCACCCGCTCACGAGCAAGCACGCGCCCGCGAAAGCGCATTGAATCCCGTTGAGGTCAATACCCCTTGGCACAAGTCTACGGATTGGCCGCGCACGCGCACCGCGCGACTCAGCCATCCCCCCTCCTCCGCCATTCTTCGCGGCGTCATGCATCCTCATTCAACCCTACCCCTTCGTGCGGCGGACGTTGCACCCAGACCTATGAACCCGGCACCCAGCATTGCCAACACAACGCCGATCCCCAGCAGGTTGATCGCCGCGGCCGAGAGTTGCTCATCACGAGCGTAGTGCAGCATGTCGAGCACTTGTTGCGCCAGGTTTTGGCCGCCGGGCGGCGCGACCATCACGGTCGATTCGATCTCATGGAACGAGAGTGCCGCCGTGCAGATCACCACCCCGACCACCGTTGTGATGCGCGGCCGCACCCGTGCCACGGCCCATGCGCGGATGGATCGTCCTGCATCCAACTCACGCATCCAGCGTTCCTCGGTCGCCTCTTGCCCGGCCAGCCACCACCCGGCGAGCAGACCGACAAAGCCGAATCGTGCCGCGTGGGCCATCACTTGGATCGCGGTGTTCTGCCCGATGAGCGGGATGGATCCCCATGAACCGGCGCACGCCGCGCCGAGCAGGACTCCGGGCATGAGGCCTGAGAACAAGAAGCCAAACAGCCCGAGCCCCGCCGCACGCCGCATCCACCAACGGCCATCAGACACGCACGCCCAGGTCACAAGGGTCAGCACGCCACCGACGATGCCCACCATTGCCGCAACCTCAGCACTCGAACGAACACCCGGGCCGCTCACGGACCAGAATGCCCCCACCGATCGCCAACTGCGCAGGCTCCAAATGAACAGCCCAAGGGGTGCCAGGACGGTGAGAGCCCAGACCGTCAACAACCCGATCGCGGCCCACCTTCCCCGTCCGCCTATTCCATCATCCGCAGTGCGACCGGGGGCCGGTTGCATGACCCTGCGGCCAATCACCCACGCGCCAAGACCCGCCACAAGCACCAGTGGCGCGGCCGCGATCCAGATGTCGGTCATGCCTTTGCCAAGCTGCATCGTCTTCCACAACTCGATCGCGTAGGTCGGAGTCTGGGACACATTCAGCGGAATGGCCGATCCGAAAACGACGAACCCCACACACCCCGCCGCGGCCATGAGCCCGCCCTTGAGAACCCTTGCGACTTCCCAGACCCGATGCGGTCCGGAAGATTCCATCCACAGCGAATCCAAAACCCCAGCCCCAAGCCCTCGCACGCTCAAGCTCAGCACCACCGCCGCCAGCGGCCAACACCAGAGGGCCATTCCGACCAAGGCCAGGGCTTGTCCGACCCCCACCGAGATTGAGGGGTGGTGGCGTGCAAGCAGATCCCCGAAAAAGGTATCTGGCCCGCGAAGCAATCCCCACCCTGCATAGGGGATGTAGCTCGGCAGCAGCAAGCCCCCCCCAATTATGGCGACAGTCCAGAAAGACGATCGAAAGATCCGCGATCGGTCTGCAAGAACCCATGCGCCGGGAATGGCGAGAATCGTTGAGATCAGGCCAACAATGGCGGCATAAAGGCCTGTTCGCAGAAGGGCTGAAAGCAACGGTGACAGGTCGAGTTGCGGGTTTGGTAAACCTGGGGTCAGCAGGATTCGAGCGGCAACCGTTCCGAACGGAACAAGTACAAACACGGCGACCAACGCGATGATGGTGGCCGCGAGGATGTGGGCGGAACGGGGCATCGTTCATGAGTCTACCGCGAACGGACGTGAAGTAGGTATCATCCAGGCTCTATGTCGAGAGTCTTGACCACGAATCGTTTGTCCGAAACCCACCACGCCGCGCGCATGGCTCGCCTCTCTCGCGCGGTCGAGGCGGCGGGGATTGGTAGCCTGTTGGTGACCAACCCAAAGGATGTCGGGTATCTCACGGGCTTTCTCGGGGGAGACAGCTATCTGCTCGTGCCCGCAGGGTACGGTGAATCGAAGTCGGCCATTTCTGTGCTGGTGAGCGACTTTCGCTACAAGGAAGAGTTGGAGCCAATCGAGAACGCGGGCCTTGCGCGTGTTCATATTCGATCAAGGTCGATGGCCGAGGCGCTTGTTGAAGTGCTTGGCTCCGAACGGGTCGGGGTGCAGGCCGAGCACATGACGATTGCGGAAAAGGCGGCGATCGGGCGGAAACTCGGCGCGGGGGGGATCAAGCGGCTTGCCGGCACGGTCGGGCTGGTCTCGCGGCTCAGGATTGTGAAGGATGAGCACGAGGTCGGGCTGATCCGCAAGGCGGCGAAGATCCAACAGGCCGCGCTCGAAGCGGTTCTACCGACGATCAAGCCGGGCCAGACGGAGTTGGAGATCGCGGCGCGGCTTGAGGCGGAGATGAAGACGCGCGGCTCATCGGAGCCGGGGTTTCAAACGATTGTCGCGGCGGGCGCGAACGGAAGTCTGCCGCACCACCGCCCATCGAGCAAGAAGATCAGCGCGAACAAGCCGGTGTTGATTGACTGGGGCGCGGTCTTCAAGGGCTACCACTCGGACATGACACGCACGTTCACGCTCGGCAAGTGGCCGACCAAGCTACGCGAGATCTACCTGATCGTGCTCGAAGCGCAGCAGGCGGCGGCGGCCGCGCTCGCGCCGGGAAAGATGACCGAGGCGATCGACGGTGTGGCGAGAAAGATCATCACGCGCCATGGGTATGCCGAGTTTTTCGGGCATGGGCTTGGGCACGGGCTGGGGTTGAACGGGCACGAAGACCCGAGACTGACCAACATGCTCGCGCCACAACGGCTCGAGGCGGGGATGGTGGTGACGATCGAACCGGGGATTTATCTGCCGGGCGTCGGGGGTGTTCGGATCGAAGACGATTATGTGATTACCGAGAACGGGGCCGACAACCTCTGCTCGATGAGCAAAGCGTTGGAGTGGGCGGTGTTGTGACAGGTTCTGGATCGAGTCAACCATTCACGGGGCAGCAAACCGATGATCGACATTCGAAAGCTGAAAGAACTGGTGCGTCTGATGGTTGAGAACGATCTCTCCGAGCTTGATCTGCAGGATCAGCAGGAGACGGTGACGATCAAGCGCGGCAGCTCGGCGCCGATCGTTCACCACGCACCCGCGGCTGCGCCCGCGGTGGGGGGCTATACACCCGCGCCGACGGCCGGTGCCGGTGAGGAGAGCGAGGCCGCGCCCAGCACAGGCGGGTCCGATTTGGCCGGCCTTGTGCCGGTGACCAGCCCGATGGTGGGGACGGTCTACCTCTCGCCGAACCCTGAGTCACCCTCGTTCGTGACCTCGGGCACGGCGGTCGGGCCGGACACCAATGTCTGCCTGATCGAAGCGATGAAGGTCTTCAGCGAGATCAAGGCTGAACTGGCGGGCACAATCGAGCGGGTGCTCGTGACCAACGGGCAGGCGGTGCAGTATGGTCAGCAGTTGTTCCTGGTGAGGCCGAGTTGATTGGTGTTGAGAGAGCAAGAAGGCATCAAGGAATATGGCATCGAGGCATCCAGGCGAGGATCAATGTTCACACGAATTCTGATTGCCAACCGCGGCGAGATTGCCCTCCGCATCATCCGTGCCTGCCGCGAGATGGGCATCGAAGCGGTCTGTGTATATTCCGAGGCCGACCGCGGCGCGCCCTACCTCGAGCTGGCTGATGAGGCGATCTGCATCGGCCCCGGCCCCGCCAAGGAGAGCTACCTCAACATCTCGCGCATCATCGCCGCGGCCGAGGTGGCCAATGTCGATGCCATCCATCCGGGGTATGGCTTCCTGAGTGAGCGGGCCGAGTTTGCCCAGGTCTGCCGCGACTGCAAGATCGAGTTCATCGGCCCCTCGCCCGAGGCGATGGCCAAGCTGGGTGACAAGGTCGCGTGCAAGCGCGCGGCGAAAGATGCCAAGGTCCCGATTTTCCCCGGCTCGGAGGGAGCGATCGAAGATGAGGAAGAGGCGGCGGTTGTCGCGGCCAAGATCGGCTACCCGGTCATCATCAAGGCCTCGGCGGGTGGTGGCGGGCGCGGCATGCGCGTCTGTCATAATGAGGCCGCGTTGCGGACCAACCTGCGCAACGCCAGTCAGGAAGCGCTGAGCGCGTTCGGGAACGGGGCGGTCTTCATCGAGAAGTTTCTTGAGCACGCGCGGCACGTCGAGGTGCAGTGCCTCGGCGATAAGCACGGGAACGCCATCCACCTCTTCGAGCGCGATTGCTCGATGCAGCGCCGCCACCAGAAGGTGATCGAGGAGGGTCCCGCCCCGGGCATCGATGCCCGCAAGCGCGATGCGGTCTGCGAGTCGGCGGCGCGGCTGATTCAGTCGGCCAAATACTCGGGCGCGGCGACGGTCGAGTTTCTCATGGATGAGAAGCAGAATTTTTACATGCTCGAAGTGAACACGCGCGTGCAGGTCGAACACCCGGTGACCGAATGGATCACGGGGGTGGACATC
>JBBSBC010000034.1:0-25437 GCA_038251595.1 Phycisphaerales bacterium
CCAACAAATCCACATTTGTTGAGTGATGCGTTGGGGTTGATAAGGCACTCTTCGCCGCCAAACCGAACACAGAGCTTGACCAAAGAACCCGTGGCACCTGAGCACGTAACACAACTGCCGGCGCAAGTAGATGTGCATCCAGCATACGCACCTGTTGCCAAGATCTTGATTGTGCCAGCGGGGCATCCTGTCAACGTATCACAACGCCATCCTGTGAACTTGACAGGAGAATCTGGTGCTTTGTCGAGACTTGCAACTGGGGGTGGCTCCTCAAGCACATTCTGCACCATACTCGCTTCTACCGCGAATGGAGCCACATACACAACGACATCATCGGCATGAGCTGACGATGCCAAGCTTGCAAGCGTAATGATTGCCATGTGATGGAAACGACTGAACTTTGTCACGCTGCATCTCCTGACGTTTAGGGTGTTGCTGAGGGTAAATTAGCGTACCCCCCCCGCCTCTTCCTGTCAAGCATCGTCTTTGATTTCAGCAATAATGAAGAATTCTTAACAATACTCAGATGACTATTCGTCTGAGGCAACCGGTGCTGCCGCGACGACCTTGTCACCCTCGTCGAGTTTGGCGACGCGAACTCCCTGTGCGCCGCGGCCGGTGGTGCGGATCTCGGAAACGGGCATCCGGACGGTCATTCCGCCGCGAGAGGTGACGACAACATCGTCACCATCTTTGACACCGAGGGCGGAGACTGAGCGGCCGTTGCGTTCGCTCGCGTCGATATCGACGCGGCCTTTGCCGCCGCGAGACTGGCTGCGGGCCTTGCCGACTTCGGGTTGCACGCGATACTCATCGACGAGGGTGCGCTTGCCGTACCCATTTGCAGAGATGGTGAGCAGCGACATGGCCGGATCGGCGGACATGAGGTCGCCATCGGCATCGGGCTTCATGGGGATGCAAACGACACCGACGACCTGGTCGCCGCCGGATTCATCAGCGAGTTCGATTCCCTTGACACCCGAAGCTGGCCGACCCATGACGCGGACATCCTCTTCATTGAAGCGAATGGCCATGCCCTGCGCGGTTGCGAGCAGGATGTCATCGGTGCCGCTGGTGAGCGTGACATCGAGAAGGCTATCACCTTCCTTGAGGCCAACGGCAATGAGGCCGCTCTTATTGACGTTGCGATAGTCTTTCAGCGGAGTTCGTTTGACGATTCCCTGTGCGGAGACGAACGTGAGGTAGTGGCTGCCTTCCTCGAAGTTTTTGACATTGAGGAAGGCGCGGACCTTCTCACCCTCGCGGAGTTCGACGAGGTTGATGAACGGGCGGCCCTTGCTGGTGCGCGGAAGCTCGGGAAGTTCGTAGACCTTGATCTTGAACACGCGGCCGGTGTTGGTGAAACACATCAGGTCGTCGTGCGTGCTGGCCACGAACATATGCGAGATGAAGTCTTCTTCCTTGGTCTGTCCACCGATGATGCCCTTCCCGCCGCGGCCCTGCTGGCGGTAGGTGTTGAGCGCGACGCGTTTGGCGTAACCCTGGTTCGAGATCGTGACCGCCATGTCCTCAATCTGGATGAGCGATTCGATATTGATATCGCCCTCGGCGGCATCGTGAATCTCGGTCATGCGGGTGGCGTAGGTGTTCTTGCCCTCGGTGCCCGCGCTGAGCCAGTGCGATTTCATGGGGCCGTAGCGGGCCTTCATCTCTTCGCAATCGGCCTTGATGATCGCTGCGATGCGCTCGCGCTTGGCGAGGATATCTTCGTAGTCTTCGATCTGGATGGAGAGCTGGCGATAGTCATCAACCAGTCGCTCGATCTCAAGCCCGACGAGCTGGGAGAGCCGCATGTTGCAGATAGTTTCGGCCTGCACGCGCGTCAGCGAAACGCCGCCTCGTGCCTCGGCCTTGGCGAGTTGTTCCATCAGGCGCGCGGGGATTCTCGTTGCGAACGGGTGCGTCGGCAGGATGCGGAACTTTTTGTCGATCAACCGTTCAATCGCCTCGTTGCGTGTCTGGCTGGCACGGATGAGGCGGATCACATCATCAATATCACAGACGGCGTAGATCATGCCTTCGAGCACGTGGGCGCGCTTGCGGGCCTCGGCGAGCAGGTAAGCCGTGCGCCGCCGAATGACGTTGAAGCGATGCTCGATGTAGTACTTGATGATCTCGAGCAGGCTCAGCGTGCGCGGCTGGCGGTTCACCAGCGCGATGTTGTGGATGCTGAACGTGACCTGCAACGGCGTGAACTGGTACAACTGATTCTCAACAACCGCCGGATCAGCACCGCGCTTGAGTTCCATGACGACGCGGCTCTGCGCCTCGCGGCCTGATTCGTTGCGGGCATCGGAGATATCCTTGATCCGCTCATCCTTCACGGCCTCGATGATCTTCTGCACCAGCGTCTCCTGGTTCAGACCGTAGGGAATTTCATCGACCACGAGTTGGATGCGGTCTTTGCTGCCGGCGAGCGGTTCGGTGTGAACCTTGCCGCGAACGGTGAGCTTGCCGCGACCGGTGGCGTAGGCCTCCAAGATTCCGCGGCGGCCAAGAATCATGCCGCCAGTCGGAAAATCGGGGCCTTTGATGCCGCGACGAATGATCTTGCCCTGAGCATCCTTCACATCATCCATCAGTTCGAGCAGCGGGATATCGGCACGCTCAAGCACACGGATGATGGAATCAAGCACTTCGACGACGTTGTGCGGCGCGAGCGAAGTGGCCATGCCGACGGCGATGCCCATGCCCCCGTTGACCAGCAGGTTGGGAAACTTGCCCGGGAGGACTGTGGGCTCCATCAGGCGTTCGTCGTAGTTCGGCTGGAAGTCGACGGTATCGAGCTTGAGATCGTCAAGCATGTCGGCGGCAAAGTGCATGAGGCGGGCTTCGGTGTATCGCATGGCGGCGGGCGAATCGCCATCGATGGAGCCGAAGTTGCCTTGCGGATCAACCAGTGGAGCGCGCATGCGCCACTTCTGGGCCATGCCGACCATGGTGGGATAGATGACCGACTCACCGTGTGGGTGGTAGTTGCCGGAAGTATCGCCGCAGATCTTGGCGCACTTAAGATGCTTTTTGCCAGGTCGCAGATTCAGATCGTTCATCGCGACGAGGATGCGTCGCTGCGAGGGCTTGAGACCATCGCGGACATCGGGCAAGGCCCGGTCCATGATGGTGCTCATGGCGTAGGTGAGGTACGAATCCTGAAGCTCGCGCTCGAGTTGAAGATCAACTATGTGGCCGGGGTTGTTGCCAGGACTGCCCGGGCCACCACCTGAGCCACCACCTGAGCCACCACCTGAGCCACCAATAGTCCCGCCGCCGCCGCCGGTTCCGCCACCGTTGCCTTCACCATCGCCGGAGCCGCTCGATGAACCCGGCGCAGTCGCGGCCATTGCGGGCACACTCACGGGCTTGCCCACACCGTTTCGCCCAATGCCACCGGGGGCCGCGAGTTCTTCGGTTGCGCTTCCGGCAGATTGGCCACTTGACTGGCCAACAGCTTGCGCAATCGGTGAAGATCCGAGTGGCGCGGTGGGTGTGGCGGGGTCGTTTTCGGGCATCCTTGCGATCTCCTCGCGAACCAAACGGGCCGCGGAAATCGGAGGGCTTGATGACCCTTCCGGCGGACATTCATTCTAGGCAAATTGACACAAGTTTTCCCCTCGGCACCATGGGAATTCCTGCTCGAAATGTGCATAAGAACTGCGCATAAGTCATCGCATGACTTCGCGCTCGGCAAGGGCCGAGACTCCGAAGGCTCAGGGCTGCTTTTGTTGGGCCTGGTTCTCGGTTTCGAGCTTCTCCAGGCTCTTGATCGCCTCGCAGACGGCCATGAGCGTGAGGCTGGCTGCATCTGGAGGCATGGAGTGGTCCCACGTCGCTGCACGGATGCCGCCGATGGCCTTCTGAGGGTCGGGATAGAGCGATCCACACGACTCATCGACCTGAAGCTGACGAAGGAAGCGGAGGGCAAGGATGAGTCGGAAGGTCTCCTGCTGGCGCTCGGCGGGCTCGGTAAGGCGATCGTCACCGAGCATGGTCGCAATGAACGCGATAGGCCGAACAGACTGCCACGTCGGGAGCTTTGTGCCGTTGGTCTGGGTGAAGACGATGCCGCCCAAGAAGTCGTATGACTCATCGGTGATGTCGGCAAAGTTGAGTTGATGCTTCCAGCACTGTGAACGCATTTCGCGAAGGGCGATGGCGGATGGGATGTCGCGGCCGGGGGCGAGTTCGGGCGGGAGCGGATTGGTGCCGGGATCTCGCCCTCTTGAATCAGCGGCCCGAACTTCCGCCCAGCCAAGCCACGGCATAAGCGAAACCAGTTGCCCTGGGGGACAGGCCGCGAATGTCGTTCTAAGCAGGCGCGAGAGTTGGAAGACCTGCCCTTGTCCGTTCGGATCACTGGGCCGGCTTAAGACGTACGAGAAGACCGCCTGTTCGGTGAGGTTGAGTTTATCAAACCGAATGAGATCGATGATCTCGCGCGTCGCCTCGGCCGATTCCAGACCATCGATCAATTTGCCGTTGGCGGCGTAGTCGGCGCAGAGGTTCAGAACATTCGCCGCCCTTATTCGTTTGAGGTTCAAATTTTTGGTTGGGTCACCGAGCCGCCCATCGAGCAGATAGAACATCCAGTCAATCGCGGACTTGGGCTGCACTTTTTGAACTTGGGCACGTTGAAAAAAGTTGTTGATCGCAGTATCAGCCTTGTTCGGGGTCGGCACCGCCCGCGGTGGGTCGGACCAATTTTGATAGCGAGAGAGAGATACAACTGCGAGAATCAGCGGCGAGGTACCATCTCCGGTGCGCTCGAACTGGTTCGACCAAGGTTGATAGATCGAAAGGTCCGGGGTGCGGGAATCGTCTGAGTCCGCACGATTCGCCAGATTTGTCGCCAGCCGGTCGGCCATATCGCGAAGTTCTCCGATCGTCATCTCTGAAGCTGCTATGACGGCTGCGCCGCGGTACAGGAAAATCGGTTCGCTTCGAGGCTTGGCCTGAGCCTGGTGAGAGACTTGGAACGTCCAGATCCGTACCGCTTCCTTGTCGCGTAACTCCTTGGGCGACAGCAGGAGTTTGGTCGCGCCACCTTCGCCAAGAGCATCAGCGATCAGGCCGCGAATGATCGTTTGCGGGAGTGCGTTCTTGGTCATCATCTCCGATGGAAAGATGATTTTTATGCGCCCGACCGCAAGGTCCTGCGCTTCTTCACCCGGTTTGCCGATGTGCACGGCCAGACTATCGAGCCCGGGGTTGAGATTGAGATCGAGCTCGGTCCATGTATCGGTGAGCACTGGGCGAAGGCGACCGGCCAACTCGCAACTGATGAGTATGTCGGGCGTGAGGTGTTGAACGGCAGCCTCGCGCATGAGGTCATTGCCGACTGGAAGGCCCGGGTCGGCCTGCGCAATCGCCAAAGCCGTTGCGAGGTCGGTCACGCGGCGGCGCGGGTCATCGGTCGCGGCCGGACCGATCGAGCCCCAGAATGCCTGGGCCACGCCGCGACCGAGAATCTCACCCTGATATCGCAGAACGATGCACGCGCCCGCGGCGACCGGCTGTGGTTGGCTCTCTATTGTCGCGGCACCACCCGGCATCAACTCGGATTCGACATTCCACGTTCTGACCAGCGACTCGGCACGCTTATAGGCCCGCATGGTCTCGGCGGGACTTGGCGGCTGCTCGCCGATGTTGTCGGCAGCCGTAGCAACGGCCGCTGGCTGATGTGCCTCAAGCTGCGCACGGCTGACGGACGCAACCGCACCCGGGATCAACACACACAACCCCACAAGACCACGGCTCGCAGCGTGCCTGCTCACGCCGCACCGCGCGGGCCAGACCACGATGTCGCGAGCAAACTGTCCGATAACACTGGTGATGCGTGTTGTCTACATTGAACATCCTCGGTTGACGCTGTGCATCGTTCCTCCGGCGTGGTAGTATGAAAGACGTGCATTCTGGGACGCTGAACCGCTACAGCGAGCCCGCAGACTGGACATGGCCCCGGACGGACCCGGTTGGCACAGGGCTTGAATGGAGTCTCCACATACAACTGGAGATTGGACCATGGTTGCTGCCCTCACGCTGCTCACCGACAATCGCAAGAAGATCGCCATCCTCGCCATGCTGAGCTTTATGGCCCTCTGCTGAGACTCATGCACTTGCCCGCCTTTGCCGCCGCGCTCTTCAGGCGGGCACGGGCCTTGGAATGATACGACACACACGATCCGTGCGCCACACAGGCACGGATGCTCTCCTTGTTCACACACACGAACGAAAGGCCCCCATCCGCACGCGGATGGGGGCTTTGTTCGTTTTCGAGGTCTTCGATGTGATGGTCAATGAAAAGACCCTGAGATTGCTCTCAGGGTCTTGTGCTGGCGTTGTGTTGAAGCTCCCGAGCTTGCGATCGGGGCTCTGTTAGATGCTGATCTTGTCGGTGCCCATGGCACCGTGCTCGTCCATGCCGCCTCGCTTCGGGGACTTCTTGCCCGTCTTCTCTTCGCGTTCCGGACGCGGCTCGTCGGCACCGGCAACATCGCCCCACTGGGCTCGCTTGAGCGAGAGGCCGATTTTGCGGTCCTCGATATCGACGCGGAGGATCTTGACATCAACCTCTTCACCGGGCTTGACCACATCCTGCGGATTCTCGACCTTGTGGTCGGCGAGTTCGGAGATGTGGAGCAGGCCTTCGAGATCATTCTCCAGCTCGACAAAGACGCCAAAGTTGGTGATCTTGGTGACCTTGCCGCGAACAACCATGCCGGGCTTGTAGGCACCGGGAATGGCGTGGAGCCAGGGATCTTCGGAGAGCTGCTTGAGGCCGAGCGCAACGCGTTGCTTCTCCTGATCGACATCGAGAACGACGCACTTGAGCATGTCGCCCTTCTTGAAGACCTCGTTGGGGTGCGTGACCTTCTTGGTCCACGAGATATCAGAGACGTGCAGCAGACCATCAATGCCCGGCTCGATCTCGACAAAGGCGCCGTAGTTGGCTAGGTTGCGGACGGTGCCCTCGATGATGGTGCCGCGAGGATACTTCTCGCCCACAAGCTCCCAGGGATTGACCTCGGTCTGCTTCATGCCGAGGCTGATTTCCTGCTTGGTCTTGTCGATCTCAAGCACAACCACATCAACCTGTGCCGCGGGCTGCACAAGCTCGCTCGGGTGGTTGACGCGCCGTGTCCATGACATCTCGGAGATGTGGACAAGGCCTTCGATACCCGGCTCAAGCCGCACGAACGCACCGTACGACATGATGTTGACGACTTCGCCCTTGACGCGCGAGCCGACGGGGTACTTCTTCTCGATCTCTTCCCAGGGGCTGGCTTCCTTCTGCTTGAGGCCCAGGGCGATCTTCTCTTTATCGCGGTCGATATTGAGAACCTTGACCTCAATGCGCTGGCCCATGCGGAGCATGTCGCCGGGGTGATTGATCCGGCCCCACGACATGTCGGTGATGTGCAGCAGACCATCGATGCCGCCGAGATCGACAAACGCGCCGAAGTCGGCGATGTTCTTGACCTCGCCATGGATAATCATGCCTTCCTTGAGCGTATCCATCAGGCGCTTCTTCGCGCTCTCTCGCTCCTCTTCGATCAGCTTGCGGCGGCTGATCACGATGTTGCGACGCTCGGTATCGATCTTGAGGACGGCGGCGCGAACATCGCGACCGATGTAATCGCCGATATCGCCGGGGCGGCGAACATCCACCTGCGAAGCGGGCAGAAAGACCGGGACGCCGATATCGACGAGCAGACCACCCTTGATCTTGCGCATGACGCGGCCTTCGACGACATCGCCCTCGCGGGTGGTGTCGATGATCCGCTGCCAGTTGAGCATGCGGTCGGCCTTGCGCTTTGAGAGCGCGACCATGCCGCTGTCTTCATCGATCTTCTCGAAGAGCACCTGCACCTTGTCACCAACACGAAGTTCGGTAATGTTGTCGAACTCTTCGCGGGGAATCAGGCCTTCGGACTTCAGACCCACTTCGACGACGACATCGTCGCCGGCGAAGCCGATGACCTTACCATCGAGGATCGAGCCGGGCGTAAACGATCCGAGCGTTTTTTCGAGGAGCGAGTCCATCGACCCCGCGCTGCCGAACATGGGCGTCAGAAGCGCAAAGGTTTCGTCATCGGAAATGGAAAGGGATGCAATCAGGTTTTCATCAATCATTGAGATCTTTCAATCAAGACAAACTTCGCGGCCAAACAACAGTTGCCGCACGTGCAAATCGCACTGCGGCTTGGCAGCTATCCCTCGGGCTCCGGTGAGCGGAGCATGAGTCCATCCAAGTGTCAGTTTGTTGTGGAGCCCCAATGGGGCGGCGAGGGGTGCGGAATGCCGCCTTCGCGACATGCGAAGGAAGAACGGCTCCGGCAAGTCATGTGCCGGAACAGTGAGTCTAGCACCGCATCGAGAGCTGGCCAATCCAGTCCTGATCGGTATTCGTCAATCTTCCGCAAAGTCCGCAATCGCGGCACCAGTGGCTAAGTCCTTGATGACATTGGACATGCGCGTGCTAAACGCTCCGCGTGCCATCACGGTGTCTGCTCCAGCCGCTTTGGCCGCCTGCATTTCCGCCACTGCGACGTGCGGTCCGAAGGCCATCACCTTTATGCGTCTCTGCGAAGTCACCGACGGTGACATCGGGTTCAGTCGAACCCTTTGCACAAGGGCGATCGCGACCTCGGGTGCGTCGAGATCGACAATCAGGGCCACGACCGGAGAATCAGCCAGACGGGCTTCGAGCATCTCAATCGAACGAACCGGGCGAGCGGCAAATCCGAGTGCTTCGGCCGCGCCTTTGATTTTTGTTGCCCAGATGAGATCGGCGGAATGGTAGAGTATCATCTAGGCTCCGAAACTCGGAAAAGGTGCGGGTGTTGCGGTCTTGAAAACGCTTTCGGTACACACGCAAACCGGTGTGAACACTCAAACCAACCCCGCAGTTCCGGAATGAGGGTAGCGGACTCGGGCGGAGATAGCCCCACCGCTTGTCGGTTTGTCGTGCGGGATTGGCCCTGGCAGGGGCACCCCGTTGTTTCCATCACCTCGTTCAACATGACTTCGTCAGGCAACTCACCATGAGCAACACCACCGTCGCAGCACCCAAGGCCCCATCTAAAAACGGCGTTCGTCGTGAACTGTTCAAGAGTCCCGTGTTTGATGAAGTCGGGCTGCCGCGTGACCCGGACAATCTGTATCTTCAGACCGTTGACACCATGCTCACGGCCGCCGAAGTCATGGAGCTGCCGCATGAGATTCAGCTCATTCTTGCTCAACCCAAGAACGAGATCATGGTTCACTTCCCCGTCCGTATGGATGACGGGACTTTCAAGCTCTTCAAGGGTTATCGCGTTCAGCACAACAACGCGCTCGGCCCGTACAAGGGCGGCCTCCGCTTCCACCCTGACGTTCATCTCGACGATGTCAAGTCGCTCGCCCTCCTAATGACGATGAAGACCTCGCTGGTCCGAGTCCCCTTTGGCGGCGGCAAGGGCGGCATCAAGGTTGATCCGCGCAAGCACTCGATGGCTGAGATGGAGCGCATCGTGCGCCGTTTCACCACGGCGATTTCGCACCAGATCGGGCCGGATTATGACATTCCCGCTCCCGATGTCGGCTCGAACGCGCAGCACATGGCGTGGATCGCCGACACGTTCACCTTCCTCTCAGAGATGGGCGGGCACCAGCCCGAGGCCGTTATCACCGGCAAGCCGGTGGAGTATGGCGGCTCGCTCGGGCGCGAGAAGGCGACCGGGCAGGGCCTTGTTGATGTGGTTGTCGAGTTGGCCCCTGAGCTTGGCCTCACGATCAAGGGCATGACCTTCAGCCTGATCGGCTATGGCAACGTCGGCTCTTGGACGGGGCGTATTCTTGGCGGCATGGGCGCCAAGCTGCTCACCGTCATGGACCACACGGGCGCGATCCGCAACGACAAGAGTCTTGATGTTGAAGCCCTTGCCCTTCACGTGGCCAAGAATAGCGGCGTCGCTGGCTTTGCCGGGTCCACCAAGATCACGACCGAAGAGTTCTACAAGACCAAAGTTGATGCGATTATTCCTGCCGCGTTGGAGCAGATGGTCAAGGAACAGGAAGCGCACTGGATCAACGCCAAGTGTCTGGTCGAGGGCGCCAATGCCCCCACCACTCCCGCCGGCGATCGCGTGCTCACCGATCGCGGCGTTGAGGTCATCCCCGCGATCCTCGCCAACGCCGGGGGTGTCACCGTCTCGTACTTCGAGTGGGTGCAGAACAAGAGCTGCGTGAGTTGGGATGCTGAAGAGGTTGACCAGGCCCTCAACCGGCACATGGTCTCCGCCGCACGTCGCACAACGGCCGCAAGGAAGAAGTTCAGTTGCGACATGCGCACAGCAGCGTACATCGCGGCACTCGAAAACATCGGCAAGGTGTACGCGGTGCGAGGGATTTTCCCATAAGGGGAAAGCACCGGGCATCATTTCAACGCAAAGACAAGCCCCGAGCACGAGCTCGGGGTTTTTTGTAGTAACCCAGTTTGCATTCCGCGTGATTGGTATTGCGAGTGCCTTACGTTATTGATCATCGCCTGTTGCACTTCAACGTTGGTTCTACCGCCATCCCGCCACTCCGTTTGCGTCTCGATGTGGCAAACACATTTACACCAGCATCGCCTGCCACCACCCCGTGTCGTGCCATTGGTCGAACTTGCGTCCGGCTTCGCGGAAGGTGCCCACGTAGGTGAACCCCATGCTCTCATGAAGGCGCACGGAGCCTTCGTTGGGAAGCGTGATGCAGCCGACGGCGGTGTGGAACCCGATGCTGCGAAGGCGCATCAGCAGTTCGGCATACAACGCGCGACCGACGCCGCGTCGATGAAAGTTCGGGTCCACATAGACCGTGACTTCAGCGGTCAAGGCATAGGCCTCGCGTGAACGCCAAGTGCTGGCTTTGGCGTAGCCTGCGAAAACACCATCGATCTCCGCGGCGAGCCATGGGAACTTCACAGGTCCATCCGCGGCGGCGCGCCACAACTCATGGAACTCGTGTTCGCTGTGAGGCTTTGTTCCGAAGTGAACGACCGTCCTTTCGATAAAGTGGTTGGTGAGATGGCAGGCCGGGGCCGCATCGCGGGTCTCGAAGGTACGGACGAACATGCGCTTCCTTGGAGAGAACCGCTTACTTGTTGCGCGGCTTGTTTGCTGAGAAATTCGTTGTCACGGATACTCCTGCCGCGTGGGACGAATCAGAATGTTCCCGACGTTAACATGCGCGGGCTGGGCGCAGACAAAGCTCACCATTCGAGCAACATCGTCGGGCTTAAGCACTGGGCCGAGTTTTTCTAACACCCCCCTGAACCATTCATCTTTGTACCCAGCCACTCCCTGGAACTCACTCACCACAAACCCGGGCTCGATCAGCGTGACGCGGATGCCCTTTGGCCCAAGCTCGCGCCGAACCCCCTCCGCAAGTCCGTGGACACCAAACTTGGTTGACCCGTACATGCTCGAATAGGGAGAGACGTGACGACCGACAACCGAGCCGATAACGACGATATCTCGCGAGCGATTCAACCAATCGGGATCGAGCAACGCGGCCGCAGGATCAGATGTACCGAGCATGGCGTGCGCGGCGGCGCGGATGAGTCTGGCCGCGCCCAGCAGGTTGGTACGGATCATCTCCTCCCACTCTTCAGGGTCGGACGTGACGACCGAACCTGCAAGCCCACGCCCGGCGTTGACGACGACGAGATCGGGCACCGCGCCGAACGAGGATCTCGCGGCGAGAAACATCTGCTGAATGGCCGCCTCATCGGCACAATCTCCGGGCACTCCGATCGCCAGTAGATGCGGGATGTTGCGATTGAGTTCGTTGACCACATCGTTAAGCGTGGGCGCGCGGCGCGCGTTCAAGACCGATCGGCATCCATTCGCCGCCAGTTGCCGCGCGATGGCAAGGCCGATACCCGAACTCGCACCCGTGATGATGGCGATACGTCCGGCCAATGTCTCTGCGCTCGCGGCCATGCTTGGTCCTTGGTTCCTGATCTCTACCCCAACCCCCCACCTCGCCTCTGCCGAATCGACTGATGATAACGAGCAAACGGCACAGTGCCGAATGTGGACATCCGTTGGTGTGTGCAGGTGGGGTGAGCGGACGTCTGGACAGTTCTGTACACTCCTTGCATGTTCGGATCACACCTTTCGATCGCTGGCGCACTGACAAACGCCCTTGACGAAGCGGCCGGACTCGGACTCGACACCGTTCAAATTTTCACGAAGAACCAGCAACAGTGGAAGGCCAGACCGCTGGATGAAGGCATGGCCAACCAATGGCGGGCAAGAGTCGCCGAACTTGGTTGGGAAATGCGAACAGTCTCGCACGCTTCGTACCTCATCAACCTGGCAAGCCCGGATGATGAACTCTGGCGCAAATCGATCGATCTGATGACCGACGAGATCGAACGGTGCGAGCGGCTTGGTATTCCATTCCTCGTGCATCACCCGGGTGCCTACACAAGTTCCACGCGTGCCGAAGGGCTGGCGCGGATCGCCGCTGCGTACAGAGATGTGTTCGGACGCACCAAGGGGTATCGAACCGTCTCTTGTCTGGAAAATACTGTTGGCGGTGGGTCGGTGCTCGGACGCGACTTCGTTGAGCTTGGTCACCTTCGCGGGGCGATCATCGAGGCTACCGGCGCGACCGAGCGCTTCGGGTTCTGCTGTGATACCTGCCACGCCCACGCGGGCGGATATGACCTCTCAACCCCCATGACCGCCGCGGCCGCATTTGCCGAATGGGATGATGCCTGCGGACTAGAGCACATACGGGTGCTTCACCTCAACGATTCCAAGACTCCGCTCGGGTCACGTCGCGATCGTCACGAGCACATCGGTGTGGGTTCGATCGGGCTTGCTGGGTTTGAAGCGTTGCTCGCGATACCGATCTTTGCCGACCGCCCAAAGATCATGGAAACACCCAAAGAAGAGCACGAACCGGGGGTTCAATGGGATGTTGTGAATCTGGGGGTGCTGAAGAGCTTGTCAAAGTCCGAACCTTCTTCTCGATCGTCCCGTACCTCCAACTCTGCGAGGAAGCCATCGCAGCCCAAACGAACCTAGGCATTTTGGACTATGCTAAGCCCCGTTGGTTGTGCCACCCCGAGTGATGGGTGGAAGAAAACGCTCTGGATCATCCGCAATGCCACGACGTACATTGATGAAATTTCTGACGCCCTGTGCCGCGACGAGCTTCGTCGTGATGGCGGCGGTGTTGCCCGGATGCAAATCAGGTTTACCGAAAGTGGAGGATGCTCCGACACGGGCAAAGGCGGCTCCGCCGCGCTTGACTGAAGCACTTGGGCACATCAGCACCGCAGAGGAAGCTGTGCGGCTTGGCGACAAAGAGCGGGCGCTCATCGAGTTTCAGCGGGCCATAGAGGTCAACCCAAATCTCAGCACCGCGTACATGGGAATGGCGGATATCTACCGGATGGACCGCGACTATCCGAACGCGGAGTTGCGCTACGCGCAGGCGGCCCGAGTTGAGCCGAAGAACTTCGATGCCCAGTTTTACCATGGCCTGATGCTTCACCTGATGGAGCGTGTGACCGAAGCGGTGCAGGCGTACCTTCGAGCATTGGCCGTCAAGCCCGATGACTTCCGAACGAATCTCAATCTGGCCACAGCGTACTACCAGCTTGAAGAGAACAGGCAGGCGCTGCCCTATGCGAAAAAGGCTGTTGATCTGAACGGCGATGATGGATCGGCCAGACTGAACCTCGGCGCGATCTACGCAGCGCTCGGGCGGCACCAGGAAGCGGTTAAGGAGTATCAGCAGGCTGCCGAGTTGATGGACCTGAACGGCCCGTTGCTCTTAAACCTTGCCGAGAGCCTTGCGAGTCTCTCGCGATTCGACGAAATGGCCAATGCTCTCGAACAGGCCGCGAAGGTCGATCCATCTGCCGCCGTCTATGAGCGTCTCGGGTTCGCCCGCTTTCGGGTGAAGGACTACGAAGCGGCGAAGAGCAACTTTCAGAAGTCACTGGATATCGACACCAACTATTTTCCCGCGCTGAACGGCTTGGGTGTCTGTCTGTTGAACGATTGGATTACGGGCGACCGAAAGGACCAGGGGATCAAAGACCGCGGCATCTCCTGCTTGCGCCGATCATTGCAGATCGAATCCGACCAGCCACAGATCAACGAGATCGTCACGAGGTATGGACGCTGAACATGCCAGACATTCGCCTCCTCGAAACCTTCCCCACACCCTCAAGCACGCCGTTTGTTGTTGAACATGTGGCCGATGAGTTTACATCGCTCTGCCCGAAGACGGGGCATCCGGATATCGGAACGATCATCCTGCGTTACCAGCCCGCCGCGGCCGATACCAACGCGGGTAAGTCGGGGTGCGTTGAGCTCAAGGCCCTGAAGATGTACTACCAGTCGTTCCGAAACGAAGGGATTTTTTACGAGGCGGTCACCAACCGCATCCGCGATGATCTCGTCACACTCTTAAAGCCCGCATGGCTGCAAGTCATTACGCGGTGGCGAGGGCGCGGCGGCATTCGCACGGTGATTCGCGCCGACCACGGACAGGTTCCTGCACACCTGCTTGGCCAATAAGCGTGAGCAGTCTCTCCAGCGACGACCGTGCAGTGAAGTTGTAAAGATTCATCCATCGCCGTGTGTCGTGGATGGTGAGGCGAGAATGATCGTCACAGGACCCTCGTTGACCAGGCTGACTTTCATATCAGCCTGAAAGACCCCGTGTGTCACCCGCGGGCAGAGGGATCGCACAGCGTCAATGAGTCGGGAGAACTCCTCTGCGGCCATTGGCGGCTTCATGGCGCGATCAAAGCTCGGTCTGCGCCCGCGCTGCGCTTCGCCCACAACGGTAAAGTTGGGAACCAGCATCACCGTTCCGCAGGTATCAAGAACCGACAGGTTCATCCTGCCCTCCACATCAGGAAAGATCCGAAGGTGAGCGATCTTCTGGGCCATCCAGACCCGTTCGACAGACGTATCGGTCTCTTCAAGTCCCACAAGCACCACCAAGCCACCCAAAGGCGGTGGAACCGCCGCGCGAACCGTTCCATCTATGGTCAGGCTCGCTTCTGATACTCGTTGGACAACCGACCTCATCGAGAACTCCTTGCCTGCTTGCAATCTCGTCACTCCTGCTCGGAGCGCCGTGCATCCAAGCGTGCGGAAGTACCGAATCGAGTCGAGAATCCTGACTCTCACGCGTACTGGAGCACGACATGAATGCTGCGTTTGCCCGCCGGTCTGCCATCATATTCTTTAGCACATCCATCGGTCTCTCGTCCGGATGTCGTGACGCCCAACCAACGGTGAGCACGATGCCGGAGGATTCGATAGACAATCCAACGGATACACCTCGACAAGTCGAGCGCGTGGGTGGAGACCTTGCCGCGCAAGTGGTGCAAAGCGCCGAAGGTTACAGATTTAAGGATATGTTGATCGATACACCCCTGCCCAATGGGTATCCGCCACCGACACCGCCGGGCGCTCTGGAGATCAAGCGCTATCCAATCGCACGAAGAGCTGAGATTCGAGGCGGTGTCAACTCCGACATTGGCATGTATGCCGCGTTCTGGCCGCTCTTTCAACATATCAAGAAGCGTGATATCGCCATGACGTCGCCCGTAGAGATGCGATACGCGCCGGGCACGATCGCAAACGAAGGCGGGACACCGCGCAACTGGTCGATGTCATTTCTCTATCGAGACCCATCGCAAGGCCCCGAAGGGACCGACAACAATATCACCATTCTGGACGCGGCACCCATGGTCGTGCTGGCCATCGGGAGCCGTGGTGGGTATTCATGGAATCGAACAGAGATGCTCATCGACAAACTCAACGCCTGGTTGGCCGCGCACCCGGCTTGGGTCGTTGTTGGTGATCCGCGAGCCATGCACTACAACGGACCCGATCGGCCCGATGCGGACAAATGGCTCGAGGTTCAGCTGCCGATACGCCGCAGCGAGGTTCGATCGGGTCAGCAGTCGTGAGTCGCGCAAAGGGTTCTCATCTCCGACAATCCGGTTCTGAAGTTGATCTCACCGACACCACGTTGGCGATTGTTTTCGGAGATCAACTCGACCGTTCAGCAAAGATGCTGACGACGCTCGATCGCGCCAGCGACACCGTGCTGATGATGGAGGTTGGTGAAGAATACACGCACGTTCCGAGCCACATTCAGCGAACCGTGCTCTTTCTTTCAGCGATGCGACATTTCGCCGCGGAGCTTGTCGCAGCGGGTTATCGTGTGCGCTACGTCACACTCGACGACCCATCAAACACCCAGCGGTTTGAGTCTGAAATCGAACGCGCGGCCCTGGCGATCAAACCCAAGTACATCTCCTTCACACACCCCGGTGAGTGGCGCGTGCTCAACACGCTGCGCCGTGTGTCAGAACAACTTGATATCACGCTCAACAGCTTTCCCGATGAACACTTCCTTGTTTCACAGGAAGAGTTTGCCGAGTGGGCAAATGGCCGCCGCACACTCACCATGGAGTATTTTTACAGACAACAGCGTCGGCGTACCGGATACCTCATGGATGCACCCGGACCGAAGGGTCAGCCAGAAGGCGGCGTGTGGAACTTCGACAAGTCCAACAGATTACCATTCGGAAAGGATGGCCCGAAGCCACGCCCACCCCGCCCCATCCGCTTCACACCCGACGAAGTTACACGCACAGTCATCACAATGGTTCGTGGAAGGTTTCCAGACATGTATGGGGAACTGGCGAACGATGCCGACTTCGGTTGGCCGGTTACTCGCAATCAAGCTCTGGAAGTCTTGAGCGATTTCATCCGGCATCGCCTGCCGCTCTTCGGGCCATACGAAGATGCGATGTGGACCGATGTTCCGCACGTCTACCACTCGCTGCTCTCGCCCGCATTGAATCTGAAACTGCTCAGCCCACGCGAGTGCTGTGAGGCCGCGCTTGCAGCGTACGACGCCCGTGCTGCGCCACTTCAGTCGGTTGAAGCCTTCATCCGTCAACTCATCGGATGGCGCGAGTTCATCCGCGGCATCTACTGGCTCGAAGGGCCGGACTACGCCGAACGCAACGGGCTCGACCAGCATGGTCGATTGCCCGAGTTTTATTGGACCGCAAGAACCGATATGAACTGCATGCACCAGTGTCTCTCGCAGGTTCTTGAGACTGGGCATGGTCACCACATTCAGCGGCTGATGGTTACCGGCAACTTTGCGCTCATCAGCGGCGTGCATCCGAGACTTATCTCCGACTGGTACCTCGCCATGTACGTTGATGGCGTGGATTGGGTCACACTCCCCAACGCACTGGGGATGGTCATGCACGCCGATGCACGCCGAGATTCCTCGAAGGGCGTAACGGGCCTCGTGGGCACCAAGCCCTATGCGGCCAGCGGCAAGTACATTCAGCGCATGAGCAACTACTGTCTAACCTGTCGATACGACCCGACAATCAGAACCGGTGACAACGCTTGCCCGATGAATATTTTTTACTGGGACTTTCTCATTCGAACGCGCGAACACTTGCGAGACAACCATCGCATGGCACTGATCGCCAAGGGTGTTGACACCATGGCGAGATCCGAGCGAACACAGATCACCGTCGATGCGGCCCTCCTGAGATCTCGCTTCGGTATCACTCATGACGCCGCTTCTCCGCATTCACAAGCTCAATCCCCGTCGATCAATGCCCCTCCGGCGAGTGGTACCGGTTTCCTCTTCACCGACCATTCTCGTACCGCAGCGTCCACTCCCCCACTTCAGTGTTCGACCCCAACCAACCCCACCAGGAAGCGCAGACCACCCATGCGCCGCAACACCAAGGGCTGAACCATGCGAACACTTATGTGGTTTCGTGCCGATCTTCGCACTCACGATAACCCCGCGCTCCACCATGCCGCACGCGATTCCGAAGCGGGCGTCATTGCTGTTTTTATCATATGTGCCGAGCAATGGGCCATGCACGACTGGGCGCCGATCAAGGTGGATTTTATCCTTCGCCATCTCGCCGTGCTCAGCCACGCACTTAAGAAGCTAAACATTTCTTTGCTCATCATTGAAGAATCAACATTCGCCGGAGTTCCCGCTCGGCTTCTTCACCTCGCTCAGGAACATCAATGCGATACCTTGCACTTCAACGATGAATATGAGTTGAACGAATCCCGTCGCGATGAGGCTGTCATCAACCTCTTCCAGCAGCGCGGCCTGCGCGCACGGTCGTTCCTTGACCAATGTCTCGCTCAACCGGGAGAGGTCCGAACCGGCGAGGGGCGATACTTCACCGTTTTTTCTCCCTTCAAACGCGCTCTCTACACCTACCTCACTCACAACGGAGGCATCGAAGTGCTTCCCGAGCCCAAACCTCAGAAACCACTCGGTCATTCATCGACTCCAGTACCGACATCAGTAGTTGGCTTTGATTCTCATTTTACCGCCGAACTCTGGCCCGCGGGCGAGGGTGTCGCCATGTCGCGTTTGAAGCGCTTTGTTGCCTCAAGCATTTCGCACTACAAGTCTCGACGAGACTTCCCCGCGATCAACGGCACCAGCGTCCTCTCACCCTACCTGGCCGTCGGATCGATCACCCATCGCCAATCTGTCGCGGCCGCGCTCGCGGCCAATGGTGGTCACTACGACAAGGGCGATGACGGAACTGTTCACTGGATCTCCGAGATCGCATGGCGCGAGTTCTATCGTCACATCCTGGTCGGCTTTCCTCGCGTCTGCATGCACCGCGCTTTCAAGCCGTCGACCGAACATATCCGCTGGTCCAACAATGAGGCACACTTTCAGGCCTGGTGCGAGGGAAAGACCGGTGTTCCGATCGTTGATGCCGGAATGCGCCAACTGCAAACTACCGGATGGATGCACAACCGCGTCCGCATGATCGTCGCCATGTACCTCACGAAGGATCTCTTCATCGACTGGCGAAAGGGTGAACAGCACTTCATGCGTCACCTGATCGATGGAGATCTTGCCAGCAACAACGGAGGCTGGCAATGGTCGGCAAGCACCGGTACCGATGCGGCCCCATACTTCCGCATTTTCAACTCCATCACCCAGAGCCGCAAGTTCGATCCTGAAGGCAACTACATCCGCACGCACGTTCCTGAACTTGCCGATCTCGATGGCGGATCCGAGGGTGACGGACCTGTTCACGATCCTTCTGAGATTCCGTTGCTGCTGAGAAACCGCCTCGATTACCCAGCCACGCTCGTGGATCGTGCCTCCGTCAAGGATCGTGTGATGAAGGCCTTCCAGTCGCTTCCCTCAAAGTAGACTGGTGATGTTCACACATTCGCATTCACCGTGGCGCGGAATCGATCGCCGAACGATCCAGCAACTCGATGGCCTTCCACGCTTCGCTTGACCAGGGTCCCGTTTCAGTAACCCTCATCAACGCGGATCGATCAGCATCCGTCAGCACTTCGCGCTCGCCGATCTTTGCCATCGCCGATTTCAGCAGTCGTTGCGCCTGAGCGATCTCCGCCTTGCGTACAGCCTGATACGGTTCGTCAACCCACACCATTGCCTGCGCAAAGTGCTCGGGCGTCGGCAGTTCATGCCCGAGTTCCACGCGCTCAAATGTCCGCACCTGAAGCCCATCGCCCCTCATCACCTGTGCGGCGCCGATGATCTCGGGCTGATTGAAATCCTTCCCGCCCGTGATGACACCGATGCGTCGTTTGCGCAGCAGCGACAGCATGCTCTCTTGAGGTTTGGCAAACGCCGGCGCGTAGCGTCCGCGCCCCGGCACCGCTACGGCTTCGTAACAACTTAGCCCCACTATAGGGATCGCGCCCGCATACACATCCGGAAAGCACGATGCGAGCACCGATGCAACACGTGCCCCGCCCGAGAGTCCGCTGGTGTAGATGCGCCGCTTATCAATATGTGTGCGGCGACTCACCGTCGCCACGGCATCGAGCCCAAGCTGATAGCGGTTGGCTATGGGTCGAATATTCCCGCAGTTCGCGACACCGACAATCACAATGTTGCTCGAATCGCACACTTCAAACAGGCACTCGGGTGGCTCACCCTTATCCGAAGAGTCAATCCAAACCAGCAGTCCTGCCGGCGACTTGGCGTCGTATTCGCGCGGGAGCCGCATGTACATGGACTCGAGGGCAAGCAGCCGATCGGCACTGTCAATCGTGACCGCGCGCCCGCGCAGGAAGCGGTCACCAAGGGTCGGCTTGTCAAGAACATGTCGAGATGACCAATACGGCTTCGAGAGAACCTTCACCAGACCATGCCCACCCGTTCGCTCATCGAACTCTCCCGCGTAGCTCGGCCAATCGTTCAAAATCCCTTGGACTTTGGATGACTCAAGCAGTTGAGGTACGCGGCTGGCATCCTCACCTTCACCCATCGCCCACACCGATCCATTCGCCGACTGGCTCAGGCGTACGACCGTGGCCTTTGATTCTGCGCCAACGCACTGACCAACCCGGTAGAGCGGCACAAGCTCCGATTGGTTCGGCCCCACATCTGGTTGCTTCAGTCGAGCCGACGCCGCGAGTTGCCGAACAGTCTTTCCATCCAGCACCGCCGCATATCCATGCACCCGCTGATACATCTCCGACCCCTGGGGCGCACGACAATCCTCGTGCTCGCTGTCAAATGTGACCGCAGCAATCACTTGATTCGCCACCCCTCCCACCGATGAGGATGGAGGGATTCTCCATGGGTCCGGACCCGCAAGTCCTGCGCCACCGACCCACATCAGGGCCATCATCGCGATGAGCATCTGCATCCAATACGATACGTCTGTTCAGAGACCCGGTTTCCGAACACCCACTCCGACCTGCGCCCACCCCAGAGATCCCCACCGCCGCGCCGAGCTTTCACGATATGTCAATCGCCATCTCTCCAATCACCATCTTCATTCTTGATCTTGTGCTGCGCCTCGCGCTGGCCACACTCGTCATCATCCGGCGGCGACCTGTCTCCACCACACTCGCATGGTTGGTCGTGCTGGTCTTTGTCCCCTTCCTTGGCTGCGGTCTCTACCTGTTGATCGGTGAAAATCGGCTCGGTTCGCGACGGTTGCGAGCCTACGAGCGGCTCAGCAAATCGCTCGAGGAGAAGGCCGTCTCTCTCTGGGCTAGGGAACACGCCGCGACCGAGGAGTTTGATAGCCAGTGGGGACACATCGCACGCTTCGGCACAGCGGTCACCGGCCTTCCGCCCTTACGCGGCAATCGCCTCGGTCTGATCAACAAATCCGAGGAGATGCTCGAAACACTCGCACGCGATATCGATTCCGCCACCAACCACGTTCATCTGCTCACCTACATCTGGATGCCCAGCGGAATGTCAACCCTTGTTGCCGATGCACTCATCCGCGCCGTCGCACGCGGCGTCTCCTGCCGCGTACTTCTTGATTCCGTCGGCAGCAACGAGATGCTCAGTTCCCGCGAGTGCGATCGACTCCGCGATGGAGGTGTAAAGGTTGTCGCAGCCCTCCCAGTCAAACCCATCCGAATGCTTTTCTCGCGCCTCGATCTGCGCAACCACCGCAAGATCGTGGTGATCGATGGCACCATCGCGTATACTGGCAGTCAGAATATCTCCGATTCCACCTTCCGCTCCAACCGCTTCCGCAAGACCGGCCCATGGATCGATGCCACACTTCGCATCGAAGGTCCCGCTGCGCACGCGCTTGCGATCACGTTCCTCCGCGACTGGATGCTCGACAGCGAAGAGACCCTCGAAGACCTCCGCCCCTTCCTCCCGCTGCTCACGCCTTCAAGCGATTCACGCAGTTGCACCGTTCAGGTGGTCGCGTCCGGTCCCGGGCTTGCGCCTGACGCGATCCATCAGGCCCTCCTCACGACCATCTATTCCGCACGCGAAGAGCTGGTCATGACCACACCCTACTTCGTCCCCGACGATGCCACCAGGACCGCGCTCCAGGCCGCAGCCACGCGCGGAGTTCACGTCACCATCGTCATGCCCGCAATCTCCGATTCTCTTCTTGTTGCCGCCGCGAGCAGGTCACACTATCTTGATCTGCTCGAAGCGGGGGTCCGCATCATGCACTATCACGGCGGGTTGCTGCACGCCAAGACCGTGACGGTCGATCGTCGGATCGCTCTCATCGGTTCCGCAAACTTTGATGCCCGATCCTTCTGGCTGAACTTTGAAGTCTCGCTCTTCATCTATGACGACGACTTTGCGAGCGTCGTCCGCTTCATGCAGACCGATTATCTCCGCCAATCAACCGAAGTTCAGCTTGATGAGTGGCGGCAGCGATCGATCTTCGAAATCTTTCGCGACAACTCCGCCAAGCTCCTCGGCCCGCTGCTTTAGTTCGCCGCACCGGGTCTTGCACGGTCCGTCCATACGTCGCCCTGTTCGCGACAGATGATGCGTCCCGACTGCTCGCCCGCCGCGATCAAGAGCCTTTGCATCGGCTCATCAACATGCTTCTCACCCATGTCAAACGTTGAGTGATGCATCGGCAGCAGCAGACCACCCGCGCTCTCGCCACCGCTCGACTTCGTGAACATCTTCCACACCTGTTCCGGAGTCGCGTGCGCACCATCCCAACCTTCATAGGCCCCGATGCCAAAGACCGACAAGTCTACCGGCCGCAGTCCATCAAATGCGTCCGTAAAGGCCGTGTCGCCCGCGAAAAGGACCCGATCGCGCCCATGCTCAAGCACATACGCGTTGTACCTGCGATATCTGTCCACACCTGCCCGCGCACCCCAGTGTCGAGGTTGCAGCGCTTCGATCCGGAGTCCATCTCCAGCACCAACACCCCCTCTCCCCGCGTTCGCCAGCCTGATCTCTCGACCCCAGCCCAGTTGCACAACTTCGCCAAACCCGTCAGGAATCAGCGTCCGTGTTCGATCCGCCGTGACCACGGTTGCGCCCCGAGCCGGACCTTGGGCCAGTCTTCGCAACGAGGGTTTGTCAAGATGATCAAAGTGCGCGTGCGACAAGAGAACGATGTCGATCTTCGGCAGGTGCTCGACATCCACCGCTGGCGGCAGCAGCCGCTTGATCCCCACCGTCACGCCCCCAAGCCTCATTCCGATACGATTCGAGAAAACCGGATCCGTTAGGATCGTGTACCCGCCTATTCGGAAAAGCACCGTGGCGTGCCCCACCCACGCGGCCGCAATACGTCCCGTTTGAAAATGATCGAAGTTGATTTGTGGTGAGACCCGTGGTACGGCCGTCGTCGCTGAAACGATAGATTCCGCGATCTGCCGCGGATACCTCTGCAAACCCGATCTCGCCACCACAAGAGCCTTTGCGATCCTTGGATCAATCATTCCCATACCCCCACACCTCTCACACCATCCATCAGACTAACACCGCACATTCACCCACGCACCATACACTCCACAAGTTCGGTTACGACGAAAAGGGCAGAAAGGCACTATCCGTGATACAAGTCTCATTCTATGGCGCGGCGGGCGAAGTCACCGGCTCGTGCTACCTCATCACCACTCCACACGCCCGAATCCTTCTCGACTTCGGTATTCATCAGGGCGATCCGCAGGCGTACACCCGCAATCACACCATGCCCCCGATCGATCCGGCCACACTCGACGCGGTGGTGCTCACCCATGGTCATCTCGATCACTGCGGCCGCCTCCCGCTGCTGCGCAAGCATGGTTACGAGGGACCGATTTACTCCACACCCGCATCGTGCGCCATCACGGGCCTGATCCTGCGCGATTCAGCCTCGATCCAACAGGCTGATGCAGAAGATGACAACCGCCGGCTCGCCGCGCAGGGACGACCCCTGGTCGAACCACTCTACACGATAGAAGAATCTGAACAGATCCTCGCACAGCTCAAGCCCCTTCCATATGGTCGGAGACAGAACATCGCCCGCGGCATTTCGGTGCAGTTCTTTGATGCCGGGCACATCATCGGCTCATCAAGCGTGCTCGTCACGATCGATGCCGATGCGCCATCCGGGCAGCCTGAGCGCAACCTGATCTTCTCGGGTGATATCGGTGTCCGCAACGCGCCCATCCTCCGCGACCCTGTCCCCCCCACCACCGCCAGCACAGCCGGACCGGACCTGGTCGTGCTCGAATCGACTTATGGTGATCGCGACCATCGCCCTTTCGGTCCCACCATCGAGGAACTCGCAGGAATTATCCAGACGGCGCATCGTGAGAATGGCAAAATTCTTATCCCCGCCTTCGCGATCGGCCGCACCCAAGACCTCATTTATCATATCAGTCAGTTGATTCGCGATCAGCGCATCCGACCGACCGATGTCTTTATCGACAGCCCCATGGCAACCGCCGCAACCCGAATCTACGAAGCGCACCCGAATATCTACGATAGCGAGACCACGAACCTGATCCGAACCGGGCTTGAGCCACTCGACTTTCCCGGTCTCAAGTTTACCCGCAGTCGGCAGGAGTCCCAGGCCCTCAACGACCTCAAGGGTGGCCGCATCATCATCGCCGGCAGCGGAATGTGTACCGGTGGCCGGATCGTGCATCACCTCCGCCACTCACTCTCGCGGCCCACGACGCACATTGTCTTCGTCGGCTTTCAAGGTCGGGGCACACTCGGTCGTGCCCTCGTCGATGGCGCAAAGCTGGTGCACATCTTCGGGCAGGAGATTGAAGTCCAGGCAAAGATCCACACACTCGGCGGCTTCTCCGCACACTCTGGTCAATCCGGCCTCCTCAGCTGGGCTAAGGCTGCGGTCAGCACTGCCCAGCAAGGCAAGCCCCCGCGTCTGGTCCTCACGCACGGTGAGGATGAGCCCCGCCGAATGCTCGCCGACCGGCTGCGGACCACCATCGGCCTCACCGCCGAACTGCCGCAATGGGGCGATTTGATCAAAGTCTGACCCACCTCGCGCCCTCAGACCGCCGCCTGCTGAAGGCTTCGCGAGCGGGCCTTCTGCCCGCCAGCGATCTCATTCTCGAGCAATCCCGCCGCGATCTGGGCCGAGAGAAAGATTACGGGCAGACCCGACCCCGGATGTGTTCCGCCACCGACAAACCAAAGCCCATCGACACCCGTCATACGGTGCTGCACACGCTTGTGCAGCATCTGCCCAAGGTTGTGGGCCATGTTGAAGGTCGCGCCGAAGTTGATTCCCTGCGCTCGCCAATCATCGGGTGTGCAGATGATCTCGGTCTCGATCCGCTGTTCAATATCCCGTATCCCAAACCGATCGCGAAGCTGACCGATCACCGCACGCCGTGCCGCATCCTTCTCGGCCGCCCAGTTCATGCCGGTCTTGAGATTGGGCGTCGGCATCAGCACGTACAGCGAACTTCGCCCCTCCCGATCCCGACCACCCGGCACCAGCGTGGGATCGATACGCGATGGATTGCAGACATATACCGAAGGGTCATCGCTGAGCCGGTTCCCGTTCGAGATGTCGTCAAGGTTCTCGCGGTACTTGCTTGAGATGTAGATCGTGTGATGCGGCAGGTCCATCTCTCCCCC
>JBBSBC010000035.1:0-25408 GCA_038251595.1 Phycisphaerales bacterium
GCCAACGCCAATCTCGTCGCGCTCGGGCTGACCGCGCCCGATATGGCCCCCATCACCGCCGCGCAGACCGGCTGGGCCACGGCGTTCCCCGCCCACTCGATCTAACACGACTCGCTCGTGCCTCCTTACGACATATAAGTTATGTTGAGAGGATGCACGAGCGAGTCGTGCGGGGCCGCCGTCAACGCCGCCAAGCCAACATAATAAGTAGCTGGGGCCGCGAAACAAACTAAGGATGAGAACCGGGCCGCGTATGTCGCCGCGATCCTCCCGCCCCCCCACCAAGGCCAGGCCCGCCGGTGTGCTGGGCCCAATCTGAGAGTTGGAAATCTGGAACAAGGTCGGCATCACGCCTCCGACGGGCCAATCCGATTTGCGATTCGTCGAAGTCGATACCAACGCGCCGTACACCATGAACTTCGACTCCACCGATGGCGGCAAGACCAACTATGTGTGGATGCGGTGGGTATCGCCCACCGGCGAACGCGGGCCGTGGAGCGAGCAGGCGCAGGCGACGATCGCGGCGTGAGGTTCTGAACCGCGACAACTCGAATGGAGTTACCGAAGGCACCGGCGAACGATGGGGCCGTTGTCATTGTGGGAGCGGCGTTTCAACGTCGCCGCGAGCCCGGCGCAAGATCAAACTATGGCTGTTCCACGATAGTCAGCGCGTTAGCGCGTTCTACAGAGACCCCGATGCCGCGCTCGCTCCGATTCAGGTTCGTTCGATCGTTAGGTTTCTGCCGAACTCGCCCGGCTCGAAGACGTGCAGCTTGGCGGTATCGACAGCGAGCATCGCGGTCTGGCCGGGGGTGAAGTCGGTTGAGGCGGGGAGGCGAGCGACCAGTGATGGGTTGTTGGTGGTTGAGCAGGTGATATCCATCTGATCGCCCAACGGTTCAATGACGTTGATCGTGACCGGGATGGTCGGTCGATCGGTGAGGCCCGGGCTTGCGGGGGCAAAGACCTGCGGCCGCAAACCAAGCACGATGGGCGCGTTGGGGGTGAACTTGCCAGCGAGTCGTGAGGCAAGGCTCTCAGCAAGCGGGAGTCTGCACCCAGCCCCGCCCGCGCGGCCTCCGACCGTGGCCGTGCCTTCGTTGAAGACCAGCCTTCCGCCCTCGCTCGCGAGCGAGCCTTCCATGAAGTTCATGGGCGGAGTGCCGATGAACGCTGCGACAAAGCGGTTGACCGGGGCGCGATAGACCTCGAGCGGCTGGCCGACCTGTTGCACAAGTCCCTTGGACATCACGACGATGCGGTCGCCGAGCGTCATCGCCTCTTCCTGATCGTGCGTGACGTAGATGGTCGTGGTCTTGAGCCGTTGATGCAGAGACTTCAGCTCGGCGCGTGTCGTGACGCGGAGTTTGGCATCGAGGTTCGAGAGGGGTTCATCAAACAGAAAGGCCTTGGGTTCGCGCACGATAGCGCGGCCAACCGCAACGCGCTGTCGCTGGCCGCCCGAGAGCACCGCGGGCTTGCGCTCGAGCAACTCGGTGATGCCCAGCGTCTCAGCGGCGATTTTGACGCGGCGGTCGATCTCATCGCGCGGCACTTTGCGCAGCTTGAGCGCAAAGGCCATGTTCTTGTAGACACTCATGTGCGGATAGAGCGCGTAGTTCTGAAAGACCATCGCGATGTCGCGGTCTTTGGGGTGAACGTTGTTCACCACGCGGCCGCCGATCGAGATCGACCCGGCGGTCACGTCCTCTAGGCCCGCGACCATGCGCAGCGTTGTGGACTTGCCGCAGCCCGAAGGCCCGACGAGCACGAAAAATGAGCCATCGGGGATATCGAGGTTGACCGACTGCACGGCCTTGTAGCCGTTGGGGTAGGTCTTCTGCACGTCTTTGAGAGCGATCTCGGCCATGGGTGCTTGCAGGGTATCACAAACGAGAGGGGTGCGGATTCGGATGCAGGTGGTAGCACCGGGTCGTGGGGTGGAATATGCTCTGGTGTTCGGTTGTGTGGCCACCTTAGCTCAGCTGGTAGAGCAGCGCTTTTGTAAAGCGCAGGTCGTCGGTTCGAATCCGACAGGTGGCTCTTGGATGGTCGGTAGCCAGTTCAAGCCTTGGGAGTTGAGCAACCCGCTATGCGTGCTGCTCCGCTGGCGGCGTGGTGGTCGGATGTTCCGAACGCCAGTTCCCAGCCCGGGCGTGCCAGGCTCGTGAGTTCATGCGAAATCGCGGCGTGCAGCACGGGTCCGACCGAGCGCAGGCGGCTGCCGACCCCGCCGAGCAGGGCGATGCGTTCTGGACGGTAGATCGCGTGAGCGATGCGGATGGCCCGGGTGAGCGCGCGGAGTTCGGGCTCGGCTCCTTTGAGCGATGCAAGCCATACTTCGGGGTCTGGCCCGTGTCGCGCGATGATCGCGGGGAGGCCGATGTACCCTTCGAGCCCGCCGCGCCCACCATCAGGCCCCAGTGGAGGAGAAAGTTCTCCGGCTTCGATGCTCACATCCATCTGCCCGAAGTGTCCGGGCGAGTTGCCCGAGACCACGAGTGGCTGACCATTGTCAAGCACGGCCGCGCCGATGCCCGTGCCGAGGCTCAGGGCGAGGAGCCGTCCGCGTGCGGGAAAGAGTGCCTGAAAGTCGGTGGCGGCGGCGAGCGCATCCGAGCAGATAACCGGTGGTGCGGGCGAGGGTGCCCCGCTTGGCAACGCGCTGCGCACAAAACCGGCGAGTGGAACCGATACCAGACAGGGCAAGTTGATGGCGCGTGTAATGCTGCCGGTCGTCTGGTCATAGAGACCGGGTGCGCACAGACCGATGCCGAGTGGTTCACCATTCGGGATCGGTGCGTTACAGATAAGGTCGCGAAGCAGGCACGCAAGTTCATCGATCGTCGGATGTTGGTAGCGTGGGCTGGTGGCGACCCAGTCGGGTGCGTGCTCATGCGGGCGGAGCAACGCCGCCTTGATGCTGGTTCCACCGATATCGATGCCCAGCAGGTTCATGGTGTGCGGCCAGCGCGGCGCGAGGCGACCTCGGCGGTGATGTTTTTCAGTCGTTCAGCACGCTCGGCGATGTGCTTAGGTGTCCGATCCTGATTCTTGTCGGGGCTTTTAAACAGCGAGGCGTAAGCGAAGAGCGCAAAGCCGCTGGTGCGCTTGGTTGCGGAGATCTCAAGCTGCTTCGCACTCCCTGCTGGGGTGTGCAGATAGATCCCGAGCCCGGGTGTGATCCTCGCGTTCGGCGCGGCGGCCATCCATGCGTCCACATCATCGGCGAACTGGGCATCATCTTTGGAATAGATCATGGGGAGGGCGCGATCGAGCGTCCCCTCGTTGAGCCAGAGGGCGGCATCCTGCAGGTATGATTCGCGTGCCAGGTCGGGCCTGCGCCAAACCGCCGCGCTGAAGACCGCCCCGGGGCGTACAACGATCGCTTCCTTGCGGATGCGGCGCACCAAATCGGTGATGCGCTGCCGCTTGAAATCACGGAAAGCCACTTTGTTTGCATCACTCCCGATCCACTTGGCACCCGTCGCCTCTTCAAAGATCGCGATGCTGCGCGGATCTCCGGGATAGGCCGCCGGGTCTTTCATGGTGTCGCTCACGAACCGGACATAGTCCATGTGCAGACCATCGACGGGGTAACGCTTCAAGATGTCCTTGCACACATTCACAATGTGATTATGAACCGAGTCGAGCAGCGGGTTCACGATCACGTAGTGGTCGTTGAGTGGCTGAGGTGTGCCCGCCGCATCGCGCAAGCGCCACTCCGGGTGTGCGTTGAACGGGTGCTGGAGATCCTTTGGTGCGTTCTTGCCCTTCCAAAGGGGCATGATGTTGACCCACGCGTGCAGCCGCAGGCCGCGTGCGTGCGCAAGCTCGACGGCAAGGGCCAACGGATCGAAAGGCGGGATGGTTCCCTTTCTCCCCGGCGACTTGGTGGTCAGCTCTTCGGCCCAGGGTTCGAGGATGGATTCATAAAGCGCATCCCCCTGGCCGCGAACCTGCCAGAGGATGTCGGTGACACCAAGGTCGGCGGCGTGCCCGATCGCATCGCGGACATCGGCGGCGGTCAGATAGTCGAAGCGGGTGATCCAGAGACCGATGAAGGGTTGCGTGCTGGTGTTGGGGATCGCAGAAGCGGGTGGTGGGGCATCGAGCGCGCGGCTCGGGGGCGCCAACGTGAAGATCGTGAGCACGCAAACGGCCGCGAGGATGAAGCATCTGGTCATGCCGCAAGAGTATCAGTTGTCCACTCGGAATGCGGGGTGATGGTCCGATCGGCTCGGGGGCGGGGCTACCCACGCATCACGGCGAAGGTCGGCGCGCGGCCAATCGTCACGATCGCCTGCACGCATGCGTGCATCGGTGTACTCTCTCACGCAGTAACGATCGATTACCCCGGGAGTCCGACCGCATGGCGATCAACATCTTCAAAGTCGCGATCATCGGCGCGGGCGGTATTTCGGGGGCACACAGCGGGGCGATCATGGGCTCAGGCGGACGCGTGCGGTTGACCGCCGCCATCGATCCGAACCGGGCCGCGGTCCAGACGCTTGCGGCTGCCCATCAGGGGGCGAGCGCGTTCAGCGAGGTGGATGAATTTTTGAAGGCCCACAAGACCGGCAGGATCGAGGCCGATGGTGTGGTGATCTGCACACCACCCTCGATGCGCATCGGGATCATTCAGGCCTGCCTGAAGAGCGGGCTGCACATCCTGAGTGAGAAGCCGATTGCCCATACGCTGGCCGATGCCAGGAAGCTGACCGCGCTGGCGAAGAAGCACCCGAAGTGCGGCACCTTTGTCGCGTACTGCCACCGATTCGTGCCCGCTGTGCAGGTGATGAAGTCGATGGTGAATGCTGGTGAGATCGGCGAACTGGTGAGGTATGAAAATACCTTTGCCTGTGACCTGCCCGGGCACAAGGGCAAGTGGTTCAGCGACGTGAAGAAGTCCGGCGGCGGCGCCTTGCTGGATATGGGCAGCCACTCGATTGACCTCTTCCACTTCATTGTCGGCCAGAGCGAGGTCGCCGGTGCGGTGCTCAACCATTCATGGAAAGGCCGCACCGAGACGGCGGGGACCGTTCTTCTGAAAAGCACAACATCCGCGACGGGTGTGAGGAACAACCAGCCCGGCGTGGCGGGCTCTATCATCAGCGGATGGGCCGAAACCTCGCGGTTCAGCATCGCCCTGATCGGTGATGAGGGAATGATGAGTTACGACTACCAGAACCCCGAGATACTGGTCTTGAAGGACCTTGATGGCAAGAGCGAGATGCACAAGGTCGAGAGCCACGATGTGCGCTTTGCGCGCCAGATGATCGCCTTTGCCGCTGCCTGCCAGACCGGGGGCAAAAAAGGTGGAAGCAAAGCCAGCGCCAACGCCAGCTCTAAAGCGGCAGCAACGCTCGCGAGCTTCGATGATGGGCTTGCCACCGCGGCCGCCTTTGACCGGGCGGTCGAGCTGGTAAAGTAGGCTTTGAGGGCATCGGCCAGTCGCTGAACGGCATGAGCGTTTGCTCGGCGCGAGCGGCCCAGCCCGCTTGCCGGTTGGCCGATATCGATCGATCCTCAGGCCTGGTCGGGCGGGCGAGTTCGTGGTACTCTGCTGGCCTGATGAAGATACCCATCCGAACATTGATTGTTTCCATCACGACCATGCTGCTTGCGATAGGAGTGTGGGGGTGCCACCATCGGCCCGGCCACGAAGCGGCCCGGATTGGTGATGAAATCGTGGTCTGCGGCCGATACTTTCACACGGGTGGAGCGCCGGTGGTCTTGTGGACCGATCCGGGCGGGTACGACGCGTATCGGATGGAGAAAAGGTTTGTGCCGTGGGAGCGCGCGGCCTGGACTCCGCCGGTAGCCACGCCCGGCGCAAATAGTGGGAGCGGTGATGCACCGGGTCCATCGACCCCCACACGCTACAACATCCGCTTTGCTGGCTCGCTCGGCCGTCCCGAGTGCCCAATCAGCGCCGATGAGTTTGAGCGCATCCGTGGTGGCGGATGGGACCTGTCCACGCTGCAGCGCATCGTCGATCAGTTCGTCATGCACTACGACGTTTGCGGCACCTCGCGCCAGTGTTTCCGAGTCTTGCACGATATGCGTGGGCTAAGCGTTCACTTCATGCTCGATATTGATGGCACCATCTATCAGACGCTCGACCTCAAAGAGCGGGCATGGCACGCGACGACAAGCAACGATCGTTCGATCGGGATCGAGATCGCCAATATCGGAGCCTACAGCGATCGCGAGGTCGGGCCGCTCAAGAATTGGTACGCGAAGGATGCGAACGGGAAGACCATCATCACGATTCCGCAGGTAATGGGCAACGGAGGGGTGCGAACTCCGAACTTCATCGGACGACCCTTCGCCGACGAACCTGTTGAAGCGGAGATTCAGGGGCAAAAGCAGGTGATGTATGACCTGACACCTGAGCAGTATGAATCGTTGAGCAAGCTGACTGAAACCCTCTGCCGAATTTTCCCGAACATGCCGCGTGATTACCCGCGCGATGCAACGGGCGACTTGATCACCGGCAAACTGAGCGATGAGCAACTGGCCGGTTATCGCGGTCTGCTCGGGCACTACCACATTCAGTCGAACAAAATCGACCCGGGCCCGGCCTTTCAATGGCAGAGGGTGGTTGGTGAACGCGGAAAGGGCCGCCGAGAGTAGCGAGCGAGGCTCAGCAACAAACTCGGGCCTGCCAAGCATGAGCGAACCGAGCAGAGCTTTGCAGGAATCGAAGACCGCGAAGAAAAGCTGTGAAGAAGGTGAGGATGCAAGCGTGAAGAATCATCACGGAACAGAGTTCGGCGTCTGCTCATGGTCGTTGCGACCGACATCGCCACGCGACCTCGCGGCCAAAGTTGCCACGGTGGGTGTGAACGCGGTGCAGCTCGCGCTCGATCCGATCAGAACGGGACTCTGGGGCGAGATCGAGACGGTGCAGGCACTGCGAACCGCAGGAATCGAGATCATCTCCGGAATGATGGCGATGGCCGGTGAAGATTATTCATCCCTCGAGACGATCAGAAAGACCGGGGGTGTGTTCCCGGATGAGATGTGGGGGGCAAACATCATCGCCGCTCGGGCCAACGCGCGTCTGGCGCGGCGGCTCGGCATCTGCATGGTCACGTTCCACGCGGGGTTCATCCCGCACGAGGAAGGCGATGAGCGCGCCGAACTTCTTGATCGGCTCCGCAGTCTTGCCGATGTCTTTGATGATTGCGGCGTTCGCGTGGCTCTTGAGACCGGTCAGGAGAATGCAGAGACATTGCTTGATGCGCTTCGCGAGCTCGACCGCATGGGCGGCGCGCAGATCGGCATCAACTTTGACCCCGCCAACATGATCTTGTACGGTATGGGTGACCCGATCGAGGCCGTCGGCACTCTGGCCGATCGCATCGTGCAGATTCACATCAAGGATGCGCGGCCAACCACCAAGCACGGAACGTGGGGAACCGAAGTTGCGGTCGGAAGTGGCACCGTCGATTGGTCGATGTTCTTTGACGCGCTCGCGAAACACGCTGTGCGGTGCGACTGCCTGATCGAGCGAGAATCTGGCGAGAGACGCGAAGCGGATATCACCACGGCCCGCAAGTTGATCGAAAAGATCGCCTGGAAAATGCCAACCGCGAAACCCCGCAGATCAGCCCGCGCAGCCGCGACCAGCGTCCGCACCACTACACGCGCGGGGAAACGGCGATGAGCGCGCCCACGGGACTCAAGCCGGTCGGCATCGGTATCATCGGGCTGGGCTTTATGGGGGCAACGCACATCCGTGCGTACGCGTCCGCCGCGAAGGCGGGGTTTGAGTGTCGGCTCGTTGCGGTTGCGGATCGGAATGACGAGCGTCTGCGTGGTCGAGTCTCCGCGGCCGGAAACCTGGGGAGTGGTACGGGTGGGGAAGAGGTGCCACTCTTTGATGCGAAAGATGTGCAAGCCTTTCGCGAGCCGCAGGAGCTTTTGAAACTTGACGGGATTGATCTGGTCAGCATCTGCACACCGACCGATTCACACGTTGAACTGGCCATCGCCGCGCTGCGTGCGGGCAAACACGTTCTTGTGGAAAAGCCGGTCGCGCTCGGCGCGTCGGATATCCGGCGGTTGGCGAAGGTGGTGCATGAAACCGGACGCTTGTGCATGCCCGCGATGTGCATGAGGTTCTGGCCGGGGTGGGATTGGCTGAGAGAGCGCGTGCGTGATGGTGTCTTCGGGCGCGTGCTAAGCGCAACGTTTCAGCGGCTCGGCTCACCACCCAACTGGAGCAGCGACTTTTACAACGACACCGCACGCAGCGGGGGCGCAATGACTGATCTGCACATTCACGATGCGGATTTCATCTTGTGGTGCTTCGGTCGCCCGCTCGAAGTCGTCGGCACCGGCTCACTTGCGCACGTAACAACGCTCTACCGATTCAACACCACAAGCGGGCCGAAACACGTTGTGGCCGAGGGAGGGCAGGACCATTCTGCCGGCTTCGGGTTCAAGATGAGGTTCGTTGTCGTCTTTGAACAGGCAACGGTGGATTGGGATTTGATGCGCACTCCACATCTTCTGCTCAGCAGAAACGGTGCCTCTGAACCCGTGCAGGATCTTTGTCTGGAAGGGGCGGGTTACGAAGGGCAGGCTATGCACATCGTCGATGCGGTGCGGCGTGATCGTTCAAACCACGACCTGCGGGCAACCATCGATCAGGCGGTCGATGTTGCCGAGTTGCTCGATGCTGAACGGCGCAGTATCGAGACCAGGCAAATCATTGTCTTGTGAACTCTCGTGGTGCGCCAACATCAGCCCGTGGCAAGCATCAGCCCGTATCAATAGCCCAACACCCGACGAGGCGGTTACTCAACCGTGAACCACTGGACTTCCACGCGGCGATTCTGCTCGGAGTCCTTTCCAGATGGTTCGTCCCATCCCCGACCAACCGTCTCGATGCGCATCGGTTCCACTTTGTGCCGCTCGATCATCAACTTCTTGATCTCAGCGGCCCGGTTCTTGCTGAGTTCGGCGGCCTTCATTGCCATCTGCCGTACAAACGACTCGCCACCCTGTTTCCTGAAGTCGCCGATCATCGCGTCATCCACGTGTCCGCGCAGAAGCACCGTCGATCCCGGGCTGACCTGCAACAAGGCCCTGATCGACTCGAGCCGCTGGATGTTGTCCGGATTGTTCATGTCGAGTTTGTCCGAGTTTGGCAGGAAAAGGAAGCGGATGTCCTTGCTCAACAGCGGATCAGTCTCGATCGAGCCAGTGACCGAGAGTTTGATCGGCTGAATTTCGATCTTCTCATCTTTGTAGATCCCCGTTGCCGCGATCAACTGTAACGACGACAGGTCAAGGAACCGCTCGGCTGCGGGTGGGTCTTTGATGTACTCCTTTCCATACGCGTACACCGCGCTTTGGTAGATCCCGCCAAAGCTGCCCGCCATGTCGATCGCGCCGGAGAAGAACGCCATGTTCTCCGGCAGGTTTGAGAGGTGAACCTTGGTAAGCTCGGTGCGTGTCTTGGCTTGGTCCCAACCAAACGCCTTGCCAATCACGCCAAGCTGGCTCTCCGGGTTTGTGCGTACCAGCTTGTTTCCGTACAGCAGCCCATCAACCAACCCACCGACCATCTTTGGATTCGCCTGTGCAAAGCCCTTGTTCACGATCAGCACATCCGCAACGATCAGTAGGTTGCGATTCGTCGTCAGTATCCGCGCCTCACCCTTGCTCGCGGCCACCGTCTCGCTGGTTTTCGGTTCCCACGTCACGCACGCCGCGACCCGACCCTGACCTTCACCCAGTTCTTCCGCAAATATGTCGCACGCTTCAAAGGCGTCTGCTGCAAACACCAGATTGATCTTGTCCGGATCCGGACCCGCACTCAGTTCATCAAGAACCTTGACACCAATGCCCGCCTCCTGTGCGAGGAACCGCAGAAAGAACTCGCTCTCGGTAAACTGGCTCGCGGCCACAACCTGTCCTTTCAGATTGTTGATCCGCTTGATGTCCTGTCGAACGACAATCGCATCCGCCCCGCGCGAGAAACCGATCTGCGCCGGAACCACAACCTGAAACTGCTTGCCATAAACCGCAAGCACATCCACCGTCGTTGCGCTCGCCCCCATTCTGCCGCTGTTGAGCGCCGACCAGCTTTCCTCTTCGCTGAGCGTCAACTTTACCTTGAACCCGTGCTTCTTGGCAAAGTACGAATCATCGTTCGGCGCAAGCCCGCCGTTCGCGGCGATCAGCCCTGAATATCCGGCATACTCGCTCAACTCGATCTCGACGATGTTGTCCTTTGGCGTGTACGCAAGTGGGGGGGAGAGCGTGGGCACCGATGGCTGAGCCTCGGTCACCTTCAGGTCATCAAGCGATGCTGCGGGCTTCGTGGCCGCGCCATCCTTGGCCCGAACCGCACCATCTTTCGATGTCAGCGTGCCTGACTTCGTGTCCTTGGCCGTGCCCCCGGTTGCTCCACCCGGCGGGTTTGACTTTTTCAACACAACATACGCGCCGACACCAATCAAGCCCAGGATCAGCAACAGGGATACCAACTTGCCCAGCGTGGTGAAGCCCGTGCCCGGTTGATTCTGACTGCTCTGATTCATTGCCTGTGCCTCACCTTGGAAATGTGGGTAACGATCCGCGCCCTGATTATTGTTGCTCAGCCTCTAGAGGCAAAACCGCTGGAGGACTTCCGTCGAGGCTTTCAGCCAGCTCTCCGGAAATCCTTTGTTGTTCCCTGATCCATTGGGTCGTCGTGCCGAGTGTTGAAGAGATCGCGTCGATTCGTCGCGATGCCGACTCGGGGTCGTGCGTGAGCACCGACTGCTCCTGCACAAGTTGAACCTGTTCTTCCACACGAACAAGTTCGGAGTCGATGTAGTCGAGTTTCTCGCGTGCTTCTCGCTGCGCGCGGAGTCGCTGGTTCAGGAGCTCCAACTGACCACGCAAACTCCGTTCGAGTTCCTCTTCAAGCTTACCGCTGTTCAGCCGACGCTCCAGATCAGCCACGCGTTCCGAAAGCCCGCCGCGCACACGCGAGTTTGAAACGGATGTGCTCTCTCCATCGGTGATCAGTCGAGCCGTCGCCTGTCGAGTGACCAGCAGTTGCAGATACACCCAGACAAGCCGTCCCAGCGCTTCGCCAAGAGCCTCGCGAGTTGTTGATTGATCCGATCCTTCAGCCGCGGCCACCATGCGGCGGCATTGAGTCTTCAGCGACTGATACCTGATCTGTGCCGAGTGCGTCAGGCTTTCAACTAGCCGATCCGTGCGAGTGTCCCAGACCGACCGCTCACCGGCCAGAAGTTGGCTGTCCACCCACCGGCGGAATCGGTTGCTGCTGAGCAACCCAAACATATAGAGCAGTTCGAGCCCGGCCCCGATCAGCCACAACCCCGGGTTGAGAACACCCAGGAGTGCAAAGGTCCCAATCCCAACCCAGTTCGGT
Source organism: Phycisphaerales bacterium (assembly GCA_038251595.1). Classification (GTDB taxonomy): domain Bacteria; phylum Planctomycetota; class Phycisphaerae; order Phycisphaerales; family UBA1924; genus JADLCX01. The sequence continues at coordinate 11,408 of JBBSBC010000035.1, forward strand.
GCCACCAACATGCCCCAAGGTCGAGCATTGAAGGCCGCAGCCAAATATTTGGCGAACCGCGTCTTCATGGTTGGCGAATAGTAGTGTGCTGAGGAATGATCTGCTACTTGTAGCATGGACGGCCTGGCCATGCTCGCTCAGAATACGTTGACGTAACGCCAGAGCCGCCATGTTCTGAAACAGTCGCCGCGTTCAAGGCTTGTCTATCCCCAAAACCAGTTGTGTCGCCTGCAACTCCAGTGTCAATATGGACTTGCAACCACTGCGTGCCCCGGACTCCCTTAAGTCGTCGTCAATCATCTCGAAAATTTCTGAAATTCGTCCAAATTCGACTTGCATCTTCTTGCCCAACACATCAACATGCGCATTCTTTGCTCCTTCTGAATGCGCAACGTCTCATATCCATCAGCGTTACACCCAAACAGGTGGATTCATCGGAGTTTGCCGCATGTGTTCTTGAGACCTGTGAACCTTCAGTCACCCGGGCACAATGCTCGGGGGCATCAGCAACAGAGGATACGTAGTTTGCGCTACCAAGATCGTTGTGCAGACGGGACCGCGTTGGTCATCCCGAAAGCCGTTCCGCCCGAAGTTCTCCTTCAAAGGGGACCTTCGGCATGGTAATGTCCACGCCGAACAAACCGTCGAATTGCGTTCTCGGTCGAGGGTCCAATCTCCCTTGCTTCAACCTGCTTTCGTTATCGGTGAGATTTTTGTCCTCACTGACCGAATCACTGCTCCAGCTTCACACCCACGGAACGCAATGCGAGCCAGAAAGTCAAGCTGCGCAATCTTCACCCCGATCAGTGTGCCACCGCGGCACCCTTTCTGTTCGCCGCGACTGGAGCAACATGATGAAGTCCCTTGTGTTTTGGGGTGTGGCACCTGCTGTTCTCGCCGCGGTCTGCGGCAGCACCGTAAGTGCATCGGCCGATATTGTGAGGGTGGTGGCCAAGGTCGGTGACACGGTGACGCTCGACGGCGCATCGGGCACGATCGCGGATTTCAACCTCGGGTCTGGAACCGTCATGCCGATTGTCAGTGCGTCGGGGCACGTGTCCTTTACCGCGACAGTTCGCGGCACTGGCATCACGACCACAAATGGCCAGACGATCTGGCTCTCACCACCTGCGACCAGCGCACAACCAAATCCTGCTCCGAGATTGGTGATGCGCACACAGTCGGCCGCTCCCAACCTCAACAACCCGCTAATTAAGTTTACGGCGATCAGTTCGCCGCAGCTCAGCGATCAAGGTGATGTGCTGTTCTCCGGAACCATCACCGGCCCAACGATCACCGCGGGTGTGAATAATCGCGGGTATTGGAAGTTTGGTGCCTCTGCCTATGACCTTCTTGCTCGTGAGGGTGCCGATGTTCCCGACCAGTTGAGCACCGTGCTTGATATCTCAGCGATTGGTGATGTGCAGTTCCCGAAGCGTGACCAACGCGGGATGATGGCTTTCCGCTCGAATCTTGTTGGTTCCGGGGTGAACTATGGAAACGACAAGGTCGCATGGTTGAGCGACGGCAGTCTGCATCTGGTTGCCCGAGAAGGGAACCCTGTGCCAACTCTGACCAATGTCTCCTTCGGCGAAGTGCAGATGGTGGTCAACGATGCTGGTGCCGCGAATGCCTACGCCAACTTAACTGGGTCGGGCGTTCGGGTGCGTGGCTCTTCAGGGACATCGGGTCCGAGCGACCAGGCCATTTGGCGTGTGACCGCGCCTTCGACCTTTGAAGCGGATTGCTCACTCACGCTTGTTGCTCGTGCGGGCAATCCCGCCCCAAACTCGAGTGGTCGCAACTTCCACAGTTTGTACGCTACAAATACCAAGCCCCAGATGAACTCATCAGGCTCGCTCGCCTTTGCCGCCCTGCTCTCCGATGCCAACGGTGTCGGATACGACTCCGGCATCTGGACCAACATGGGCGGCTCTCTGCGAGCAATCGCCATCAGCCGCGAAAGCGCGACTGAAGCCGGCACCGGCGTGACCTTTGGGTCAATGTTCACCCCCTTCACTGGCCAGCACGTCTTCGCCTGCGACTCACGCGGCAACGGATCGGGCAAGGTGGTCGCCATCACCCCGCTTTCCGGCACGGGTGTGTGGTCCGGCAACGATCGCGCCGTCATGTCGTATGACGCTTCAACAAACACCCGCCGCATGATTTTGCGTGGTGGCGATGTTCTGCCTGGGGCACGTGACGGTGCGACGATCGTCAATGGCTCGATCAGCACCTCGATCCGCGTCAATAGGTATGGCGATGTGCTTGCCAATCTTCAAGTTGCGGGCCCGAACATCACGGCATACAACGATCGTGCGATTGTCGTCCAGGTTGGCGACACGGTGCGCACCATCGCTCGCGAAGGCGATGCTGTTCCGGGTGCCACTGGTTTGACGATCTACGAGATCACGTCAACAACAAGCACCTGGTTTAACAACCGAGGGCAGGTCGTCTTTGGTGCGAGCGTCATCGATGCCGCGGGCGGAACTCCTCAGGGTGCATTACTGCGTGCTGATGAGTTCGGGAACCTTCGGCTCATGGCCATTGTCAACGGAACGGTTGATGGTCAAACAGGCCAGGCGCTTCGATACGGCGCGCCGGTCGCTGGCTCCGCAGGGTCATTTGGCGACAACGGTCATTTCGTCTTCATCTCCGATCTGCAGACTGGAAGTTCATCCGTCGGTCGCTCAGTGGTCTCGGTTCAAATCGAACCCGGTTCCACCATCGCGCCGCCTCCGCCCCCTCCCTGCCCCGCCGATTTCAATGGCAATGGCGTGGTCTCTGAGCAGGATCTGTTCGACTTCTTCGCAGCCTACTTCAGCGGTAACGGCGACTTTGATCGCGATGGTCAGACCGCCCTTCACGACCTCTACATGTTCATCGGAGTGTGGAGCAGCGGTTGCTGAGGTGAGCACCTGACAGTTCTAAAACCTTCGCGGCGGGGTCAAAGTTGACCCCGCCGTATCTTTTTTAGATTCATTTGAAAATTTGATCACCACGCCGACGTTCTCGTGAAGATACTGCAAGTAACTGTCAGAACTAGACTTGCAGTCAGTTGACTGCCGTCTGGTCTACGTTATGGGACCGCATCCGCAAGGAACCCCCCTATTCTGGGCATTGTTTCGTGAGTCGAATTGAGAGACGATCCGCCCAGTTTGGGAGGTTCCCACTCTGTCGAATCAATGATCTGCTTGCCACAGACTCCTCAGGACGCTGGATGCCCTGGGTCGATCGACGGAAGAACACCGGCGTTTATCGGGATGTGTGCTGTGTTCAATTTGAATATTCGGTCTAGCGTGCGTTTTCCGTTGGTTGCCTGTCTGACTTCACTTATCGGGGTGTTGATCGGTGTCTCCTCGACACACGCTCAGCCGATCGTGATCAACCCGGCAGCGTTGCCGGGACCAGACGCCGTTCGCGACGTTCAAGCCGGAGCCGCGCTTCGCGCGGCCATGGACGAGCTTGTGAACTTCCCTCGACCAGTCAACGAAATTGTCCTTCAAGCTGGTCCGGGTGGACCAGCCTTCGCGTATGTCCTGGATCGCCAGGTTCTCGACTCCGGCACACCAGCGGCAGGCCTCACCGGCACCAAGACGGTTCGCAGCAACGCCAGCGGGTTGCCCATCGTCATCACGGTGCGCGGCGAAGGGGCCACACAGATCCGCATCCGCCGCGATCCTACGAGGAACACGGATGTTGGCGCAGACACGAACGCACGTTTCCGTATCTTCAACGTTGAAATTGGTGGCTCGCTCATCCTCGAAAACCTGCAACTTGAAAATGGCAGCGCTGGTGAAGGTGGCGCGGTTCGCAGTGCATCAGGCGACCTGCTCCGATTGACGACCTGTTCCATTCTGAATAACCAGGCTCGCAGCCAGGGTGGTGGCATCTTTGCTCGCCAGACTCCGCCTCGGCAGGAGCTTCAGGGCGACTTCGGCGCTGCACGCAATGATTTCGGACTCATCATCAACGATTGCGCCGTCCAGGGCAATCGGGTGACCAACGCCGGATCGCAGGGCGAAGGTGGCGGTGGTATCTACTCAACCGAATCCCAGTTCCTCTTGCTTGGCTCGTCTATCACGTGCAACAGCATCGTTTCGACCTCACCAGTTTCGCCCTCAACATCAGGCAACGGCGGCGGGTTGTTCTACAACCGCGGCGCCCTCGCCCCCTTCAAGTTCCAACTCCGCCCGAACACCGCAGCCAGGCCGGTCATCTTCAGTTGCAACAGCGTCAACTCGATCTCGGGCAGCGGTGGTGGTGCGTTCATCAACGGTGCGACTCGTGACACACCCGATGGCTTCGGTCTGGGCCCGCAAGAGGATGTTGTCGCGCAGTTCTACTCGAACTCGGCGGCTGAGGCCGGTGGTGGACTCTACCTGGTCAGCGTTGAACTGATCCTTTTGAGGTCGCAGTTCGGTCAGCAGGGCAGCCAGGTCTGTGATGGTGGTGCATGCACCGCACCCGCAGGTCCGAGCGATTTCCCGAACTCCAACCAGTTCCGTTGGAACGTCGCGCCTCAAGGTGGCGGTGTGTTTGTCACTGCTTCGACCGCTCGCTTCATTCGCTGCAACTTTGACCACAACTGGGCACGCACGCAGGGCGGGTTCATCGGCAAGGGTGGTGGTGCCTTCGGCCTCGGAGGCACAACCGTCTTTGAAGAGTGCTGCTTTACCGGTAACTCTGCCGACAACACCGGCGGTGGTGCGTATATGCAGAACAAGTCGAACCCTTTGTTTGATGACTGCGTCTTCAAACAGAATCGTGCGATCCGCGGCGGTGGTATCGGCATGGCCGCCGAGGCCGAGGCCCTGATCTACAACTGCGTTGTGACCCACAACGTCGGTCGCAACGAAGGTGGCGGTGTTTGGATTCAGGATGCCACACCATCCATGCTGCACACAACGATCGCTCGGAACCTGAGCGCGGGCCTCGGTCTTGCACCTCCCGCGGCGGGTAATATCACGGGCGGTACGGGTGTTCATCGCTCCGTGGTCGATGACACCGGCCAGCCGGTGACCACCGGTGCTGACATTCTGAACTGCATCATCTGGGGAAACGCACGCGGTCTGTCGGGCAACAACGGTGGATCATTGAGTTCCGCCGGTGCTGGCCCGCCTTTCGCCGGTTCGGCCGCCACGGTCTTCGTCCGCTTCAGCCTTATCGATACGCTCGACGGTTCTTCGTTCCCGGCGACTCGCGCCCCATCAGATCCGCTTCTCCCTGCCGTTGCCGGATCGAACTTCGACTCGGACCCTCGCTTTGTCAACCTCGATGGCACCGATGCGGCACTGACGCCCGATGGCAACGTTCACTTGACATGCCCCTCGCCCGCGATCGATCGTGCGAGCCTTGCGCACGCTTTGGCCAAGATTGCGGAGTTTGTCAACCTGAACGACAGCCCGGTCTTCCAAACTTACCGTGCAACGTCTCCCTCTTCGAACCTTACCGCCGCAGCGATGTTGACCGGCGCAGATCTGCCGTTGTTCGTCAAGCTCTTCGGCCACGATTACGACGACAAGGCCTTTACTGATGGCGATCCGATTGAAACACGGCAATACAGCCTGCTTGGCGATGAAGCCTGCCCCGCCGCCAACTGCCGTTCGACACCGTACATTGGTGGTGAGGCAGTACAAATCCGCACATGTCGCGCGACGCAGTGCCAGTCGGATATGGGTGCTGATGAGTCTCGTAACCTCTTTGTTGTGCCACCGATCGCCGACAAGGTCGTCTGTCTTGGTGGCTCGCAGTCTTTCACCGCGACGGCCAACTGCCCCGACCGTTCCGCCTGCGACCCCAACACCGCTGGCCCGACGTTCCTCTTCCAGTGGTGCCGGCTTGATGTTGGTGTTGGCGGAGTGTGCATTGAGGTCCCGATCAACAATCCGTTCATTCCCGGCCAGGCCGTAGCACCGGGTTACTCGGTCTCACCCGGCAACGGAACACCGGGCACATCGTCAACCCTGACGATCAACCCCGCCATCGCTCGTGACAACACCGTCTTCAAGGTCAAGGTCTTCCGCGGCGGGCTGGGTGTCTTCGCCCCGCTCGGCGGCTTTGTGACCGTCAATGACGTCAACTACAACGTCGAAGGTTGCGACCCGCTCTTCGGTTGCCCGCCCGCCTTCCAGCTTGCCCGCCTGTTCGTGATTGATCCGCCCACCGTTGTCGTTGTTCCCCCCAACCCCGACATCGTCTGCCGCACAAGCAACCAATGCCTTGAGTGGGATGTGACGTGGGCCGTCCTTCCGACCACGCCCATCACACAGTGCGGGTACACAAGCGTTGCTCCCATCGCCTGCATTCCTACGTTCGCCTTCACCAAGTCAACAGCGATCGAAGGCGCGGCCGTTCCCATCGCTTCAAACGATCCTCGCATCCAGAGCGATGCACCCGTCATTGCCAACGGTCGCGCTACTCAGCGTTGGCGTCTCTGCTTCACCAATGCTCAAGACTCAGATTGCGCCCGCTACAACCTGACCGTCAACTGCGGCAATCTCGCCGCCGGCAAGTGCACGCCCGCATCGGCTGCGGCCGATCTGTGCGTCACACCTCCGCCCACAGCCACCGCGGGCGGCGATAAGACCGTCTGCGAAGGTGGCGCCCAGACGCTGACCTTCACCGCCACGTTCCCCAACTCGTTGTGCGTCTTCTGCCCCGGTGTGCCCTGCATCGGTTCGGCGGTCGTCACCAAGAACGGTGTCGCCCTTCCCGCCGCGTCCTATGTCTGCGATCCGATCAACGCGAGCCGTCAGATCAACTGCCGCGTCGTGTTTGCTTCAGCGGTGGCTGCCGACTGCGGCACGTACTGCATCGAAGCCCGCTGCAGCAACCTTGCGGATGGCAAGTGCGGGCTGGCCCGTGCGTGTGCCAACCTCTGTGTCCTTCCCCTGCCCATTGTGACGGCCGATCCGCCGCAGTCGGTCTGCACCGGCGGTGCTCAGACGCTCAACTTCTCGGCCACGTTCCCGGTCGGTGCGTGTGCGTTCTGCACAGCGTCGTCCTGCACACCTTCAGTGGTGATCCGGAGGGCTGGCGTTGTCCTGCCCGCGGCCTCATTCACCTGTGACCCCATCACCGCGGCCCGCGTCATCAACTGCCGCGTCCGCGTCGCCTCGGCGACCAATGCCGATTGTGCTGAATACTGCATCGAAGCAACGTGCAGCAACCTCTCGACCCAGGGCAAGTGCGGCATCGCCCGTGCGTGTACCACGCTCTGTGTCCTGCCTCCGATCACCGCCTCGGCTGATCCGGATAAGTCGGTCTGCGAGGGTGGCCGCCAGACGCTCAACTTCTCAGCAACCTTCCCGGTTGGCTCGTGCCAGTTCTGCACCGGTGCTTCGTGCACACCTTCGATCGTTCTCAAGAAGGGTGCCGCGATCATTCCGGCCGCTTCCTACACCTGCGACCCGATCACCGCTGGCCGCACCATCAACTGCCGCCTCGTCATCAATACGGCCACACTGGCGGATTGTGCCGAGTACTGCATCGAAGCGACCTGTGGCAATCTTGCCACCGGCAAGTGCGGCCTGACCCGTGCGTGTACACGCCTGTGCGTGCTCGCCCCACCCACCGCGGGTGGTGATCCTGATGCGACGGTCTGCCTGAATGGCGATCAGACGATCAACTTCTTCGCCAACTTCCCCGTCGGCACCTGCCAGTTCTGCACCAACGCTTCTTGCACACCGACCGTGGTGCTCAAGAAGGATGGCGTGGCTCTTCCCTCGAACCGCTACACCTGCGATCCGATCACCGCGGCTCGCCGCATCAACTGCCGCATCCGCTTCAACCCCGCAGCCCTGGCTGATCAGGCCGAGTACTGCATCGAAGCCTCTTGCAGCAATCTTACTGATGGCAAGTGCGTAACCGCTCGATACTGTGCGAAGCTCTGCATCGTTCAGCCGAGCATCTCGACCAGCGACCAGAAGGTCTGCGTTGGCGGCCAGCAGACTCTTGAGTTCACGGCCAACTACCCGCCCGGAAACCCTGCCTTCTGCCCGACCGGCGCATGTACACCGATCGTGACCATCACCAAGAATGGTGTGAATCTTCCCGCCTCGCAGGTCACCTGCACGCCCCTAAATGCCAACGCTCAGATTTGCCGCGTCGTCATCCCAAGCGCGACATTGGCTGATGCGGGCGAGTATTGTGCTTCATTGAGTTGCAGCAACCTGACGGCGGCCAAGTGCCCGCCGGTCCGAGCATGTGCTCGACTCTGCGTCGTTCCCGCGCCAACCTGCGGGGCCGATTCGCCCGCTTGCGTATGCCGCGGCGGCGATCAGACGATCAACCTGTTTGCTACCTTCCCGCTTCCAACTGGGCCGGCCGCTTCGTTCTGCCCGGTTGGTCTGGCCGACTGCATCCCGGCGGTCACGATCAAGAAGGGCGGCGTCGTCCTCGCGGCTGATCGGTTCACCTGCGATCCGATCACCGCTCAGCGTCGCATCAACTGCCGCGTTTCGATCATCGATGCTCTCGACAGCGATGCTGGCGAATACTGCATCGAGGCCACCTACTCAAACATCAGCCCAACCAAGTGCCCACCCACACGGTGCTGCACAACGTTGACGGTTGAGAATCCTCCATCCATCACATCGACAACACCTACCAAGATCTGCATTGGTCAGGACTCGATGTCGGACATCACGTTCACCGCGCCTCCCTGCTGCACCCCTGCGTTCAGCTTCCGCAAGGATGGCGTGGCGATCAGCCTTGGTTCGCACTTCCAGTTCACCGGCACGGGCGGCACTCGCCAGTTCAAGATCCGCAACGCCACGATCGACGATCGCGGGCTCTACGAGATCTGCCTCAGTTGCTCCAACCTGAACTCCAACAAGTGTGATCAGGTCTGCACAACCTTCCGCGTCGATATCCTCGAACCGCCAACCATCTCACCGCCCCCGCCCGTTTCTACCTGCCGCGGCGACAGCGAAGAGTGCTTCACGTTCAGCTACACCCACAACCCGCTCTGCCCCGCACTCTTCACCCTGCGCAAGGGCGCGGTCGTCCTCTGCGCCAACGTTCCTGAGTTTGACAACCCCGCAACTCCCGGCGTGCAGGAGAATCGGTGTGTCAACGGTCGGTTTACCTTCCGTCCGGGTGCGGCGGCCAACACCCGCGAGGTGTGCATCACCAATGTTCAGGATGGCGATGCCGGTGACTACCAGCTCTGCATCACCTACGCCAACCTTAACCCCATCGGTGTCTGCGAAGCATGTGCAACGGTGCGTGTGAATGTTGACACGATCATCGTCATGCTTCCGCCGCTGTGTGTCTGCCCCGATCAGCGCACCGAACTCTGTGCAACGGTTGACGGCTGCGACGGTGTCCCCGAAGTGATCTACTGCTTCACATGGTTCAAGAATGGCGTGATCTACCAGTTCAACGGTCAGACTTTCGACGGTTGCTCACCTACCGGCACCAACTCTTCGTGCATCACGGTCGTCGCTCCGCCGAGTATGGATACGCCCGACCTCTACCGCGTCCGTGTGACACCCAACAACCCCGCCACCTGCCCCTGCCCGCCTGCCGAGACCACGACACAGGTTCGCCTCTGCCCGCCCGAGCAATGCTGCTGGTGCGTGCCCTGCGAAGACCCCCACCTCGCATGGGATAATGGTCGCTACGACCGCATCGACGGCGCGTTCTCCGCCATTCCCGCGCTCTACGAGTTCCCCGAGATCAAAGTTGCCGACGACTTCAGCCTCTGCGAGGGCAACCTGCACAAGCTCAAGAAGTTCGCCGGAACGATGCGAATCCGTCAGAACCCCGCGCTGCCCTACAAGGCAACCCTCACCCTCTACGAGGACTGCGACGGCTGCCCCGGCCGCGTCATCAAAGTCTTCGATGACACCTACATCGATAACGTCTGCCGCTTTGGCGATCCTGATGCCGACGGCTTCCAGGAGATCGTCTTTGAGTTCAACCTGATGGATCAGGATGAGAAGTTCTGGCTCGAAGGTGGCGCGACCTATTGGTTCTCGCTGCAAGGTCGTGGCGAACTGACCGAGGGCTATGAGGCCTACTGGGTCACCGCCAACAACCGCGTCATCCGCGGCTCTGTTCCCAAGAAGATGGAAATCGGCGTTGATCAGACGTGGCGCCCTCTCGACGAATGCTGCATCGAGTGCACCGATCTGTCGTTCTGTGTCGAGGCTGAGATGTGCAAGATCCTGATCGACAATGGCAAGCCCGGGCCGGCACGCACGGCCGGTGGCTCTCGTTCCGAGAAGTCCACTTCCCCGTCTCGCAACTCCCGCGCAGCCGATCAGCTCGTGATCAACACCTGCAACGACTACAAGGTCTGCGTGATCGAGGGCTACATCTACACCAACTGCATCGGCTTCAACTCATGGCTTGAGATCTATGAGAACGATTGCAATATGCCCGCGTATCTCCTCACGGGCACACCCTACTTCCGCTGGTTGGCCGAGAGCGTGGTTGATCTTGAGTACACCGTGACCATCGACGGTGTCGAGTTGCGCGTCTACAAGGTCTCGTTCTGCCCAGTGCCCAATCAGCAATACCCGATGGGACTGATCTTCCAGCGCAACCGCAACTACTGGGTCTCGATCTCGGTCGAGGACACCTTCAGCCAGATTCAGCGCGCCTACTTCGCATGGAACCGCGATCCATGCGATACATGCCTGATCAACTTCATGCCCGGCAAGGAGATTGCTCCGGGTCGTGGCGTGGTTCGTTGGACAGGTGTTGCGAACGACTTCGCCTTCCGTATCGCGGCGAAGGCGCTTCAACCCGGAATGACCGATCCGAGCCCGGTGCCGATCATTGTGCCCCCGACCTGTCCGCAGGATGTTAATGGTGACGGCAATGTCACCCTTCAGGATCTCTTCGACTACCTCGACATCTTCTTCTCCGGCTGCCCATAAGCAGCACCTACACTTCAGTTCCTGCTGAAGCCTGACGTGTTTCCATTACCCCTCGGCCCAAAAATGGCCGAGGGGTTTTTTTTTTGCATTTGATGACACTCACACCGATTCCCGATATCGAGCGAAGTCGCGCACCGATAATCTGAGTTCACGAGGAGCTCGCATGAAGGCAGACGCTGTAAGCATGACGTTGCGGGCCATCGCTGGTCCGACCGCGGTCGATCGTCAACTCAACGATGGTGGACGACTCTCTATCGGACGATCAGTCGGATGCGATCTCTGCCTGGCGGATGGGAGCGTGTCGCGCGAGCACGCGACGATCAGTTGGGCCGACGGTGCGGGCACCGTCATGGATCTTCGCAGCGTCGGGGGCACGATGGTCAACGGGGTTCGCATCGTGCCCGGCCAGCCGGTCGCGATCGGGATCGGTGACCTGATCGCCATCGGTCCTTGGATTCTGTGCGTCAGATTGTCTTCCGAACACCCTTCGCCTGTTCCCACGCTTGACGATACCGCATCGCGCGATCTGGCCATTGAGCGGATCGATCGTCCCGCTGAACTCGCCGGTGCCGAGCAGCGGTTGCAGTTGCTCATCGATTGCATCGCGGGGTTTAACTCGGCGTGCGATGAGCAATCGCTCGCCGCCGCGGCGGTCCACGCCGCATTAAAGGGCACATCTTTTCGCCGTGCGGCCCTGCTCCGAGGTGTTTCCGGGGGTGAGAGCGAGAGCATCGAAGTGCTTGCCTCGTTGAGGCGTGATCCGGGCTCGATCGATGGATTCATCTTCAGCCGCTCGCTCGTTCGTGAGGCCATGCAAGGGCACACCGTGGCGCTTAGTTCACGCCGTGCCGATGTGGATGAGCGGAGCATTGCGGATATCGGAATTCAGACGGCCCTCTGTCTGCCCATCCATCTGGCCGGAGCGGTGACCGCCGTGTTGTACCTGGATTCGCGTCGCGGCGAGCGGGCCGCCGATCCCGCGAACACGTCGTACTGCGAGGCGGTTGCGCGTGCCTGTGGCCTGGCGCTCGCTAACCTCAAGCGTGACGAACTCGAACGCCGCCAGCGGGTCATGGCGCAGGAACTGGCCGCGGCCCGCGAGGCGCAGCGAATGCTTGTCGCCTCGGATATTGGAGTGTGTGGCTCGATTCGCTTCGCAGCGAAGATGCGTCCGGGTCTCGTGGTTGCGGGCGACCTGTACGATGTTATTCCGTTGGAAGATGGCCGCACGGGCGTGGTGATCGGTGATGTGTCCGGGCGCGGACTCGGATCGGGCATAGTGATGGCCATGACTCAGGCGCACCTTCACTCGGGTGTTGAGATGCTCGGCGATCCGGCGCTTGCGTTGACGAAGGTCAACAGGTTCATATGCGATCGGCTTGAAGGGGGCCGATTCGTTTCCATCTGGATCGGGCTGATCGCGCCCGATGGCGAAGTGCTGTATGTCGACGCCGGACATGGACATGCGAGAATGATCGGCGCGCAGGGTGAATGTAAGCAGTTGAAATCCGGCGGCGATATCCCTCTGGGCATTGATCCGTTCCGAATCTACAGCCCCGAACGATGTATGCTCCGCGCGGGCGAACGGCTTGTGCTCTACAGCGATGGCATCCTCGAGCAGCGGAACATGAGTGGTGCTGAGTTCGGTATCGAGAGACTCGAAGCCGCGCTCAGGCAATCATCGAACGAAGCTGATGATGCCATCACGGTCTTCGCGGCGCTGGAAGCGTTTGAGGAAGGTGCCGCGCCAACCGACGACGCCACGGTGGTGTCGATCGCGTTGAATCGAGCGTAGTGGATTTCGACGGAAGCACGGTTTCAAACCCGCGCAGTCGCAGCTCTGCTTTCACGACACGCGCGTGCGTGTCGCCGAACGTCGCCTTCAGCGTCGCAAGACTTCTCTCAAGCAAAGGTTTGGCTTCGTCGAGTCTGCGAAGGTCAACCAGACAGTCGCCATAGTTATTCGTAAAGATCGCACATGTATAGTTGGCTTCGCCGAGCGAAATCTTGCACTTTGAAACACGATCAGCAAAGACTCCGGCCGCCTGGTTGAAGTCTCCTCTGCGTTGCAGGAGCATGGCGAGGTTGTTCATCACGGTCAGGAGTTCGGGGTCGTTGGGGTTTCCCGCGAGCAGCCGCAAGTCGATGACCCGGCGGTACAGCCTTTCAGCTTCGTCATCGTTATTGCGTTCGTCTTCGACAAAGGCGAGGTTGGCCATGGTCGTCAACGTTTTGGTGTGCTGTTCGCCAGCGACGCGTGTGTAGCCATCGAGTGCTTTGCGAACCAACGGTTCAGCCTCGTCCAATCTTCCCATCGATACCAGGCAGACCGACATGTTCGAGAGTGAAGTGATGGTCGCGGCATGGTCCTCACCCAGCATGCTCTTGCGAAGATCGTAAACCTCTGTCAACAGATCAAGGGCATCCTGATTCCGACCGGCGCGCTGAAGCGTCGCGGCGAGGTTGTTCATAGAACTCAGGGTCTGCGTGTAAGAATGGCCGAGCACTTCACGTCGCAGTTCAATGACTTGTCTGAACAAACGTATTGACTCGTCGAAGCGGCCCTCATCCTTAAGTGCGGAGGCCATGTTGTGCATGGCGAACATGGTTTGGATGTGGCGTTCACCGAGCATCTCGCGCCCAAGTGTGTGCGCCTGTTCGAGGACTTCTGTGGATTTTGCATGTCGCCCGGATTCGTGGAGCGTGCGGAAGAGATCGAGCAGCGGGCCGACGATTCCGCCGGAGCGATCACCGTAGAGGTCCTTTGTGAGTGTCGGGGCCGCCCGCGCGAGTGGATCGGTCTCACTAAAGCGGCCCATGTCCGCGTACACATTCGCAAGTTGACGCATGGCGGCAATCGTTTCAGGGTGCCTATCGCCGAAGAGCGAACGGCAAAGTTCGAGAGCCTTGCTCGCCTGCACCTCGGCAGGCCCAAGCTTGCCAAGATTCTGATATGTCGCCGAGAGCGTTGAGCGTACTGCGGCCAGCACTCGCGCATCATGCACGGTTGAGTCGAGGTTGGCGGCGGTTCGGTCGAGAGCCTCAACGACCGACATCTCGCATCCGAGCGGGACATCAGGGTCCGCGGCCTGGAGCGAATCGTTCAGCA
>JBBSBC010000036.1:0-25121 GCA_038251595.1 Phycisphaerales bacterium
GAAACCTTCCATACTCTTCAATGCACTGGGCGGAGTTGTACATTCGGCAATACGTGGTCGTCGTGCAGCAGGCCCCGCTCGCGGCGGTGCAGGGGTAGACCGTGCAGTTGGTGCCGTTGCCACTATAGGTTCCGCCGCTGTTGAGGCAGGGTGTTCGCGCGCGGATGGTGCAGAGACCGTTCGTCGACTGGCACGCCCCGACCGACTGGCACCGCGCCGGGGTGCAGACCTTGTTGATGCCGCGAAACGACCCGTTGGCGATGGTGCAGTTGCGGCGGGTCACGACCTGGCACGAGCCATCGGTCTTGCAGCACGCGCCGCGCCGCGTCGGAGGTGCCGCGACCGCCGTCGCGGCCATCAGCATCGCGCAATACCCAGCACAAGTGCGAGTCGCGGGGTGATCACGGGCTGCTCCGGAGAGTGGTGGTTGCGTGCGTTGAATGGTAGTAGGTCTCGGCTCGCGGCTGCATGAAACGCGGAAATTCACTCCGCAGCGATGCGCCGAATGCTTGATGGAGCACTCATTTTGCTTGGATGAACTCGACGCTGAGGCGGTCGATCGTGATGCCCAGACGTGACTCGACCTCACGCACCAACTCTTGCGGTATGTGCGCAAGGATACGGGTGTTGAGGTCGTCGGGGAGGTCTGTGATGCGGCCATCGGGTGAGACCAAATGGGTGTGGTCGGCCATCTCGGCATCGTAACGGAACGCGCCAACACCCTCGGTCGTCGCTGTCGGTGATGTGAGGCGGCGACAGAGGCCCGAGCGTGTGAAGGCTTCGAGTGAGTTGTAGACGGTCGCGAGGCTGATGTGTGTTGCGGGCGCGGGGGTGGTGGAAAGATCGGCCGCGCTCTCGCTGTTGAGGAGCCGGTACAGCTCGTCGGCCGTCGGGTGAGCCAGGCTGGCGCGGAGCGCGGAGAAAATTTCCTCACGCTGCTTGGTCCAGCGCAGGTCGTTCTGCTCGAAGAGCACACGTGGCTCAGGCGTCGGTAGTGGTTTCATGGCCATCAGAGGATTATTCGTCACCACGCGCCCCCGGACCACCCCCCCCCCCCTCCCCTCCCCCCCCCAATACCTTGCGCGGGCGAGCGGTCGGCGTGATCGAGCACCAGTCAGGCGTCAGGCGGTTGGTTGCGGAAGACCATCTTGCGGTGCGGGATGCCCGCTTCCATGAAGATGTCGGAATCAAAGTCCCACCCGAGGGAGTTGTAGAAGCCGTAGGCGGTATCGCGGGCGTGGCAGAAAAGCTCGCGCAGACCAAGCTCGCCAAAGGCCCGCCGCTCAACCGCCACCACCAGCCGCGTGCCGAGCCCCTCACCTTGACGCTGAAGATCGACGGCCATCTGCATGAGCTTGCCGACACCGGATGTGGGCAGATCGGCCAGCAGCGAGGCGGTGCCGATCACCCGCTCACCACCGGGGTGGTTGAAGACAGCGACGAAGTGCTCGAAACGCTCCTCAACACCCGGGAAGAGGGCGCGAAACTTGGGCATATCAAGCCCGATCGGCTTGAGAAGGACCGTCTCTCGCAGCGCGCACTGCTGGGGATAGAGGAGGTCATCCTGCGTGATGCGGCGGATGGTGACCATGGGATGCGGGGGGGTGCGGGCAGCGGGTGGACAAGTGTGGGGAGCTATGGCGACTCAGAACGAGCCGCAAGTAAAGGAGGGCTGCGCGAGCCCGGCAAATGCGGCGCAGCGTTCGGGCTATTCTCCGGTCATCGATCGATAGGGGGGAATCGCCATGGGCAGGAACAACCAGCCGGTTGGAGAGCATTTGCTGCTCTGCGAGCGGTGCGGGTATCCGTTGGAAGGACTGCCTGCACACGGGCCGGAGGCCAACTGCCCTGAGTGCGGGCTGGCGATCGCGGCGAGCCTGCCATCGCGGCGAAAAGGCTCAGCCTGGCTGGTCGAGCCCGGGCCGGGCGCCCTGATGCGAACGGCTTGGCTGATGGTGAGGCACCCGGTGGCGGGGTGGGACACGGTACGCGTGGATCAGAAGCGGTCGAGAAACCTGGAAGTGCTGATGTCGATGGTTGCGGGAGTGGTCGGGGCGATACCGCTGGCGGCCCGTCCCTTTTTGCCAATAGGAAAATACTTACGTCCCGAGGATGCAAGACTCGCGGATCTCGCGCTGCTGTCCATGGTCTTCTTCAGCGTGTGCATGCCTTTCCTGACGGTCTGTGTGCTCCTGCTCATCGCGCTCGAGAAGCGCGGTGTGCGCTTCGTCGGCAAGCGGCGCGGCTGGCGGATTACGCCTGCCATCGCGCAGACGGTCTGCGGACACGCCACGGTTGGGTGGATTTTCTGCGCGGTCCTGACGTGGACGGGCATCTGGCTGCAAAGCGTCCCGAGCGTGCTCGCTACCATCGAGCGAGCGACCAGCGCGGCGGGTTTCAATGCGTCCATACCCCACATCGTCTTGCCCTTCGTGGGCTTTGTCGCGGGGATGATGGTCTTTGAGGCGCTCGTGTATATCGGGATCAGACAGATGCGCTTCGCGAACCGGTGAGGAATGGATGCCGCGCTTAAAGCGATAAGGCCCTGAACGCAACGACCCCCGATGCATGGGAGGAGGCATCGGGGGTCATATAGACTGTACAATACTGCTCAGAGCATGCCGAGAAGCCAGAAGATGAGCAGGAAGATGAGGATCGTGGAGATGATCCCACCACCAAGTTTCCAAGCGCCGAAGCCAGCCAGTCCGGTACGGAATAAGCCTCTCATGTGATCCTCTTTCTTAACGGGTGGTTCCCGTTATGGGTATGTGAACGTTCGATCGGTGATGATGGTGCGGGATGGGGCGGGTTTACGTGTGTGAGCGGGGGACGTTACTTCTTGAACTCGGGCGAATCGCGCATCGCCTTCACTTCGTCGTGAATCGCTTTGACCTGGGTGTATTGCCGCGCAAAGACAGCCATGAGTTCGGGGGAAGTGGGTTCCTGAAGGATCGATTCATACGCGTTCTTGATGGCATCTTCGCCGCGCTCCGCCTCAACGAGGATCGCGTGGAGATCGGCACCCGAGATCTTGGCACGGATGTTCAACCACCAACGGTGAACCGAGCCCTCGACCGTGCCGGTCTCGGGCGGAACCTGGCTGGCGGAGCGGACCAACTGTTGAAGCTCCGAACCGGACTCATCGCGGATCCGGGCGAACTGGAAGAACCTGGCGCGAAGCGCGAGGTCTTCGGTGTTTTCAGCCGCGACGGTCCAGCCTTTGCAACTGTCGATGTTCAGCCTGACCAGGCGATTGGCGGCATCGGTCGTCTCCTTGCGGAGCACGGTGCAACCCTGTGGTGTATTGATGATGCTCATGTAAGTTCCTTGTTCTTATTGACGAACTGGGTGCGTGTGCCGAACGTGGCGGCCGGCACAGAGTGGGCTGTTGACCCTTTGTGCGCCTACCGCTTGTCGAGGTACGAGCATGGACTGGGAAATGGGCCGTTCACCGTGAGGGAGAACGCTCGATGGCTATTTCATTCTGTTTCGACTCTTTGTCGGCGACCCTCTTGCGATCCTTGGCGCGGAGGATGGTGGCCCCGAAGACCGGGTTAAACATGATCGCGAGAAGCCCGATCGCGAGTCCGGCCAAACCAATTGCCCACCCGAAAAACCAAGCCATGAACCCGGCGATCGCTATTACGACACCCGCACCAACGAGCATAGCTACGACGAGGCTGCCGGGTCCCCACTTGGGGTCGGCCGGACGGCCCTCAACACCGATCGCGTCGATATCGCGGGCCGCTCGCTCGGGTGAAGCTGGCATCTCGACCGGAAGCGTGGCCTCGGGTGGACTCACTTCATGAATTTTGGGAATCCTACCCGGTATAGGTTCCGCATCTTGCAAAGGAATGGTCGTCATGGTGTGCTCCAATCTTCGTTGAACATCAATGGGGCACAGGCCGGCAGCAGTCTCCGTCCAACGCTTGCTGACACTGTTGAACACATCCGAGCAGAGCGCCTCCCCCCCCGAGGGAATCGCGTAGGTTTGTGTAGGTGTAGGGTTGACGGCCTAGGCGCGTCGCCACATCAGAATCATGGTGGCCGCGAGCACGGCACCCGCGCCGGCCGCGATCGCAACTGATGTAAACGGCCGTTCAACAATGATGTCCTGAGCCTGCTTGGTCGCGAGGCGCGCCCTATCAGACCCGCGTTCCGCCAAGTGCTCTGCGGCTGCGCGTGCAGCCGAGGCTGCACTACGAACGACGCGAACTCCGTTGGCACCAAGATCGTGAACGTTGGAAGTCAGCCCTTCCTTAAGTTCCGCGATCTCGGCCCGCAGGCTGTCCATCTCATGGGCGTGGGCGAGGGAATTGTTCCTCGAAGTGCGGGCTTTGGCAATCATGGTTGCTCCTTTCATGAGACTGAGTTGCGGGTGGTTTGACGGGGCATCAGAGCTTGATGCCCGTAGAGCCACCCCTGTTGGTCAAGCCCATGAGCAGCGAGACGAGAAACAAAACCAGGAAGACGATGAACAGGATTTTGGCGATCGAGACCGCTCCAGCGGCGATTCCGCCGAATCCAAAGACGGCGGCAACGATTGCGACAACAAAGAAAACTGCGGCCCAGTAAAGCATGATTGATACTCCTCGTGAACATTTGGCACGTTGAAAGGGAAACTACTTGTTACGTTCGGCAGAGTTTTGAATGCCTTCGCCGACGTTCTCAAGATCCTTTCCGGCACCCTGAGTTGTGTTGCAGCCGCTGAAGAGCAGGCCACAGGTGGCTACGAGCGTGAAGACGAAGAGAAAGTGTGTCGAACCCAAATGACGTTGAATCCTGTTGAACATGGTGGACCTCCTGCGAATGAATGCGACCGTGTCAAGCACGGAAAGGTGAGCGTTCGCGCACGCCCTCAACGCATGATTATGCCTCGACACCCTGAGATACGCATGAGGCTCATGTGAATGTGAGTTCATCGCGGGTTCGCTGCCAGTAAGTCGCTTTCAGTCCATTGTCGCCGGTTCAGGGCTTGCTCGAATGAAAAGTACTGCGCATCGGTGCTTGGACGGTGGGTGATTGCGTCGCGAATGATCTGTGCAGCAATGTAGCTGAAGCTGATGCCGTTACCCCCATACCCGAGAGCGAAGTGAACAGCGGGCCACTGGCCCAGGGCGCCAATCAACGGGAGTGAGTCGTCGGTCTGGGCAAATGTTCCGGCCCACGCGAACGCGGGGGTAATATCAAGCCCTTCCACAAGTCTTGCGGCCTTCTTCACAAGTCGATCGGTGTTTGTTGCGATCAGCGCATCACGCTCGTCGGGGTCAACGAGTTCATTGTCCTCACCACCGATGATCACCCGTCCGTCATTCGTGGTTCGCATATATGTGTACGGATCGCCGCTCTCCCACACAAGAACGTTGCCTGGCCAGAGACCGGACTGCGATGGCGTGCCCGCGATCGCGTACGTGCTTTTCAGCGTTGTCAGTGATCTGACGGCCATGAACTGCTCGGGCGTTTCGTACCCAGACGCCAGAACCACGTGTTCGGCCCTGATGACATGCCCCGCGGTGGTTCTCGCACGGTGCATGCTGCCCGTGTAGGGCTCGAGTTCCAGTTCCGTTTGCTCATAAATGCGAGCGCCGAGCGTCTTGGCGTGTCGGAACAGCGCGTTTGTGACGCGCACCGGGTTGAGTTCGTACGCCACATCGCAGAGCAGTGCTCCCGGCCTGCTGATGTTGAAAACCTGCCGCAGGGTCTGTTCATCGAGATACTCGACGTCAATGCCGATCTTCGCCCTCGCGTTGTGTTCCCTGCGGAGCAGGTCCACATCTTCAGGCTCTGTTGCGAGGAAGAGGCTGCGCCGTCTGGTGCACTCGGAAGGATCATCGAGGGTCGCGATCAGTTCTGCAAGACCGTCGATCGCTCGCCGCGATGCCCGATACGCGCCCTCGGCGTGCGCAGCTCCGAGCAGCTCCGTAAGCTCGACCAGCGGCGTATCGATCTCATACTGAATCAGCGCCGTGCTTGCCGATGTGCTTCCCGCCGCTACACGCCGCCGGTCAACTACCACAACATCAAGCCCGGCGCGTGCGAGTTCGACGGCCATCAGTGCTCCGGTGATTCCGGCACCAACGACCAACACATCGCATCGCGTATCAGCCCTGAGCGGAGCCGCCTCTGGCATGCGCAGACATGTTGTGGGCCAGAACAGCGAGCCCGATGTCAGATCCATAAACGCTCCAGCGATGCCCCGCGATCCACGATGAACCTGTGCACTGAACGAGCAAAGTGTGTGGCCTACCACGTCCGGGCCAGTGACAAGCGGATGAAGAAAGACTCACAACGTGTGCGTAGTACCTTCAAGAGCCAGCACCACGTTCGCCACATTGCCCCCACGCAGTCAGTATGAGGACCCTTTCATCCCACTTTCAGGCTCCGATAACGCACGCGTGTGATAGTCAGTCGATCGGTGCAAGCGCAGGGATGGACCCAAGAGAGCACAAAGCTGATACTCACAACTGATACCCACGACTGATGCTCACAAAGGACACGCGGCCATTAAACACATTCATCAATCTACCTCTCCGACTTCCTCGAACGACATGCGAAGCTACTTCCAGAGCATCGGTACACTTGCGCGCGTCACGCTCCCTGAGGAATCCGCGCTCGCGACCGCGTGGCGCACGAACGGCTGCACAAAGTCACGAGAACGCCTGATCACGGCAAATCTGCGATTGGTAATCATGATGGCCAAGCGTTACAGCCATCGGGGTGTAGCCTTTGACGAGCTGGTTGCCGAGGGCAATCTCGGGCTGATTCACGCTGTCGATAACTTTGATCCCAGTGCCGGTGCTCGCTTCAGCACCTACGCGGTCTATTGGATCCGGCACTCGATCTCGGAAGTCTTTGCCCGATCATCGAGGAATGCTCGTTTGACCCGAAGCGACCGGCTAGATGTCAACGCCGTTGATCGCGCCACAGCCACATTTCACGCCGCATACGGACGGGTGCCGTCTGAACATGAGCTCGCGGAAGCGCTCGACTGGCAGCCCGACCGCGTGAGAAGTGTGCAGCGGCTTATCGCGGGGCGTACTCAGACGCACTCGCTGAACGATGGATCTGATTCCACGTTCCACGTGCCGACGCGAGAGACAGTAGAGCATGACGGCAATGATTCTTCACGTCAGGCAGAACGACTTGGCGCGTTGCTCGATCTGCTTTCGCCTCAGGAACGACAGGTAATCGAACTTCGTTTTGGACTCTGCGGCCGTGAAGCGTGTTCCCTGAACCTGCTGGCGGATTCAATGGGTGTCGCGCCCCGTATTGTAAAGATTCGGCTTGAATCCGCGATGATGAAGCTGACTCGGACCGCGCAGTCGGATTAGCCGCGAACAACCGAGCAGAAGGCCTGAATCGCGCGACAGTGCCGCGGTCGCGCAAGAGGTCCAAGGTCGCGCAAGAACGACAGCACGCATGACGGATCGTCCAACGGCCAAAAATCAACGAGCGGCGGCGCTCCATCGTAGAGCGCGCCGTTCGTTGTGCGAGAGAGAGCATTGGGTACATTGACCTCAGGAGAAGCTGGTCAACAAAGCGGGGCGCCATCACGTAAACAGCACCCCACTGGAGGAGAGAGAGATCAGGGTAATGGACAGAAAATCGTTGGCGTACCAACTTTCTGCTCGCACGACCTGACAGGTTGCAAGTCTGTCTGACGTACAATAAATCCGGAAAGATCACACTCTTGGCTCGGCAAGCCCGAGCCGAAAGAGAAAGAGCATGGCTTCGATCAACTCATCCGACGAGAATGAACTCACCGGTGCGTCACCATCATGTTCGGTCCACAAATCGATCAACGAAAGTCCGTCAGGACGGTCCTGCGCGGCATTGAGCAGCAGGTCCGCAGCGTCGAGTAACCGTCTTGCATCAAGGCTCGTGCTCTGATCATGCTCGTTGCGGGCCATGCCTTGCTCCTGAAAATCCCGTGCGACGGCAACCCGTTCTTCACACCAGCAGCATGCGCCAATGATTTCAACCCCAGTGAATCGCTTATGAATAACGGCTCACTCCGGACTCACGCAACAGGTCACAATGTGCTGAATAATGAGTATTATTCCTTTGGATGGCGACGCTTGTGACCATACACTGCTGTTCGTTCGCGGAGCAGCGAGCGTAGAACGAGAATGTTTCGCTGCCCAGGAGGCACGATTATGCGTGTATTGGTGATCGAAGACAACCCCAAGATGGCCAAAGGTATCCAAACCGGTCTTCAGGCGGCAGGCTTTGCTGCGGAGGTTTGTCACAGCGGGTTTGAGGGTGAAGATCTGGCGGCGGGCCAGCCCTTCGATGCGATCGTGCTTGACCTCATGCTTCCTGACCGTGATGGTATTGAGGTCTGTCGCAACCTTCGTCGGCGCAAGGTTGTCACACCCATCATCATGCTGACCAGCCTTTCATCCACAGATGATAAGGTCCAGGGACTTGATGCTGGCGCTGATGATTATCTTCCCAAGCCCTTCAGGTTTGAGGAGTTGGTTGCAAGAATTCGCGCGTTGCTCCGCCGCGGCCAGGCCACCGAAGGCAAAGTGCTCCGTTGCGATGATCTCGAACTCGATCTTTACACCCGAAGGGCCGCACGCGGCGACCAGCATTGGGATCTGGCCACGCGCGAGTTCGCGCTCCTCGAGTATCTGCTTCGCAACCAGAACCGTGTTCTCAGCCGGGCACAGATCGGTGAGCGTGTGTGGGATCTTAACTTCGAGGCCACCAGCAATGTGATTGATGTGTACATCTCATCTCTCCGCAGAAAGATCGACCGACCGGGACTTCGTACGTTGATCCATACCGTGAAAAACGCCGGCTACCGCTTCGGTATCATGGATTAACCGCTATGAACGTACGGCCGAAGAAAGCCTCGGCAATCCAGCACAGGATTTCGCTCCGCCTGAAACTCACGCTCTGGATGCTCGCCATTTTCCTGATCATACAGGTTTCACTTGCAACCGTGCTGGACCTGTATCACGAACGATCTGTCGAGTCCTTCTCGAACGACCGTCTTGCTCGGCGCATTCAGCTCGTTGCGAACGACGTTTCAGCCGCACTTCCCAACGTTTCCGATAAAATGATCCTCGGGGTTGCCGAAAGGGTGGCAAACGATCGGCTGGTCGGTGAGTTTTCACTTTTCCTTCTGGATCGCGAGGGCGCACTGATCGCCGCCAGCACGCGCCCTGGTATCACGCTGACACGGGCGTTGCTCAACGGGGCGCTCGTTTCGCCCACACCGATCCCGCTTCGACTTCCCTCGGCGGCGCTCGGTCCCGATGTCGATGCGAGCGAACCCGCGCGAGGAATGGTGACCCGTTTAAACGCGAGCAATGGTGACGTCTACTTTCTCGTATTGGCCAATGACGACAAGTTCGCGCAGCTCCTCCTGATATTGCTCGAGCGCGCCATCCTCATCAGCATCCCCATCGGACTCGTGGCAACCGGCATCAGTGCCTATCTCATCTCGGGAATCGCGCTCCGACCGCTCCTCTCCATCAAAGCCGCAGCCAAACAACTCTCCCCTCAGTCCATCGGCGAAGAGGTCAAGATTACCCCAATGCCCGCCGAGTTCTTTGCCGTGCGCGAAGAGCTTGAACTGGCCAGGAAGCGGATCCAGGCGGGCTTTGCAACGCAAGAGCGGTTCATGTCCAACGTCTCGCATGAACTGAAAACACCCATAGCAACGATCCTGACAGAAGTGCAAGTGCTCAAGCCAGATGGCGCACCCGATCAGTTCAAGAGCTTCCTACGGAGTACAACCGAGGAACTTGAAAAACTGTCACACACTATCGACAGCTTCCTCCTCCTGACGCGCGTGCGCCATGGTGTGACGAAGGTGCCCGCGTCGGCCAGATGCTATCTTCGCGATGTGCTGCTCGACACGTACGCAACGTGTATTCCGTACGCGAAACTCTACAATGTGCGGGTCGAACTCCGCCTTCCCGAGGGTGATGCTGAGGATGTCGCTATCATTGGCAACTGCGACCTGCTCCGCATCATGTTTGACAACATCATCCGCAACGCCGTTCGTTTCAGCCCGCGCGAGTCGGTGATCATGGTCCGTGCGGAACTTGAATCGAATCACGTCAACATTCATGTTCGCGACCGCGGGTCAGGAATTCCACCCGACATTCTCCCACGAATCTTCGATCGCTTTGCTCAAACAAGCGACGACAACCGCGGGGGGCGCGGACACGGTCTGGGTTTGGAGATAGCGCTGGGTATAGCCGAGCTTCACGCAGGCACAATCTCGGTTCGTAACTGCGATGATTCAGGCTGCGAGTTCAGCGTGCAGCTCCCACTGGCTGATCCCACTGGCTGATCCCTCCCCGCGTGCATGTTAACTGTGCACTGAAAACAGCCTCCACCGGTAAACTCCATCCCCTTCAGGGTTCGTCTTTCCGATACATACGATGGATCGCTGTCCCGTGCGCACTGATGTGGGCGCGCTTTGTCAACAGCCTGACCGCACTGACAAGAAACCCGATGACGCTCAAAATGAATGCCGCATCCAGCAGCCAGGTGTGCGTACTCGCAGGTCCGCTGAACACCGCCAATCCACCGGCAACCGAGAGCACTAAGAAGGTGGTGGTGATCAACAGCACGTCGGTCTCCAAGAGGCCTGAGGCCGGACCAACATCCCTGAATGCCGACCGTTCCCCCAAGAAGAGTACTCGACCGTCGCCATGAATCTTCGGTGAACAGCAGACGGAGACGACTTCATATGAGTGCGACGTTACGCGAACACGACGACATGTCGATTGCCTGACTCAAAAAAAGGGCGGGAAGGCTTGCGCCTTCCCGCCCTAAACACATGCTCGGCTTACAAACGTACCGCGTCACGTGAGGTTGTGCGTACTTCGGGCTGAGGCGCGGACTTCTCAGAAGTGGCCGAGATGTCGGTCGCACCCGCCTGCTCGAAGATGTCCTTGGCGCGGCGGACTTCATCGCTGTCTTCAGCGTGTACCGAGATCAGGATGTTGCCATCCTTTACCTTTCCCTCGTAGCGCTTGGCTTCGAGCTCCGGAACGCCCATTCCGATAAGTGCGCCCGCGATTCCGCCCACTGCCGCGCCCACAGCGATGCCGCTCAGTGCCGCCATGATCGGACCAGCCGCGATGAACGGGCCGACACCTGGGATGGCCAGCGCGCCAATGCCCGCCAACAGACCGAGCACACCTCCGACCACACCACCAGCGCTCGCGCCCGTCACCGCGCCCTCGGGGGCCTTGGTGTGGTTCTCGTGCGCAAAGTCGCGTGAGCCCGACTTGTCTGGAAAGAGGGCTGAGATGTCGTTGTCGGTGAAGCCCGAAGTCTTCAGCCGATTCACAATCGTCGTCGCCTGGGTTTCGCTCTGGGAGATGCAAAATACTGAAGTAGCCATGATTATTTTCCTTGAAAGTGTGGTGATGAGTGATTGGTGATGGAAGAGCCAGGCCGTCGAAGAGGCTTACTTGGTTTTGATCTCAAGAAGGTTTGTGACGCTGCTTGCACCCGCCACGGTGCGAGCCTTCGCCTCGATCGCATCTTTTTCCGCCTGGCTCTCCACAACACCGCGAAGGGTCACAGCGCCCTTGTCCGTCATGATCTTACAGTTCTGCGCGTTGGTGGACATCGCCTTGTCGTCCATGATCGCACGCCGGATCTCAGCCGTGATCTTGATGTCCGAAGAGTTCTCCGACTGATCCATCGGTGTCTTCAGGTTAGAGTCACGATCGACCTTGTTCCGCGCGGTATTGTCTACCGCGGGGGTTGTCGTGGTTGTCCTTGAAGGCGTCGTTGTTGTCGTTGACGATGATGTATTGCCGGTCGGTCGGCCTGTGCTCGTGACATCGCCATCGTTACGGTCACACGCCGCACCTACAAGTGAGATTAAGGTCACGACAGCAACTTTCATGGGAGTATTCATAATCCATATCCATTCTTCCGCACTCGCGGCGTTAAAAGCTTTTCAGGCCTGATGGCCATCCACATCGTGCGGCATTTCATATGCTCAGGCACGCAATACAAGATCTCAGGCAAGCGCTTCAACATTGATGACACTCATCGCCAGCTCAGTGAGATGAACATCCGCCGCCTTTTCCTGTTCCAGAATCTTGCTCAGCGAACGTGCATGGTCCTTGTGCCCAAGGAGCGTCGCGAATGTCCGGAGACACCCATAGGAAGCAATCTCGTAGTGTTCAACTTTCTGGGCTGCCACGACCAGCCCCGCATCGCGCGCGTCATCCTCGGCATCCTCTTCGATCACCTCGGCACCCTCTTTTACAAGACCTTCCATCGCCGCACACTTCTTGCGACCGGGCTTCTTGCCCAGACTTTCGAGAATCTCACCAACGGTCTGTTGATGCTCCTTGGTCTCGGTAAGATGATTCGTAAACGCCGTGCTCAGTCCCTCGTGCGAAGCAGCCTTGGCCATTTTTGGCAAAGCCTTCGTCAACTGGGTCTCTGCGCTGTACATGTCCTGAAGCTGCTCAACAAAGACATCTGCAAGTGTCTTGACCTTCATGCTGTGTCCTTCTATCGATCGTGGTTTTCTGTCTGCCGGTACGAGCATTCCAAGCATGAGGCGATCGCGTGAAACACGCGTGAACTCACCGTGATGAATCACTTTCTCGGTTCAGCACGCATCCACCATTGCGCAACCTTCCCGAACGTTGGATGCTCATGGCGGCTGACCTCTCCCCGCCAGCACTCCCCGAGAAAGCGCCATCTTTCCAGCTCGTAGAATCCCTCGGATCGCATACCCTGTTCCCATCAAAGACGCGAGCACACCCGACCGTATCATGTGTCCCAGCGCGATGGATGCCGCGTCCATAGCGCGACTCGAAGCGGTGGCGTATCGCTGCGGCCGGTACTACGACTCGTACTTGGTGATGGATCTGGATCGCCACTACTTCTGGTCCTCGGGCGGTCGCGCGGTCCTGGGCTTTGTGTTGCACCGGTTGCACGCAGTGGTCATCGGCGGGTTGATCGGACCCGATGAAGTCAGGGAAGAACTTCTCACCGAGTTCATGGAACACTGCCGCGGGCATGGTTGGACGGCCTGTTTCGGCCTTGTGTCCGAACACGACCTGCCACTGTTTGATCGGCACGGGTTTCAATCCACCAAGATCGGCGAGAACGCCCTCATCCCGCTGCGCGATTGCACGTGGCAGGGACGGGCGTACGAGTGGGTGCGACGGCAGACCAACTACTGCCAGCGTCAAGGTATGGTCTGTCAGGAAATTTTGCACCACGAAGTCCCTGGTCCCGGAGTCGCAACTGACCAGTGCCGCGAGCGCTTCCGGGAACTGACAGGCATTTCAGAACAGTTCCTCGATCGCACACCGCACGGCCGCACGATGCGGTACTTCGTCGGCCAGTTTGATCCCGATCGCCTGCACCGCAGGCGGGTCTTCGCGGCCATCGCCAGCGGGGGAAGCGGGCGCGCAGAGGGGTTTGTCGTCTGCACGCCGTATCGCAATGGGGCGGCGTGGGGAATCGAGATGTACCGATCGCGCCCGGACGCCCTGCGGGGCACCATTCCCTTTCTGATGCGCCGAGCGATGGACACCCTCGCGGAAGACGGAGCCGAAGAAGCGTCGCTCTGCCTCATGCCCGCGGCCGGCTGCAATCAGCGGCGTCCGGGCGACAGTTGGTTCATCCACGCATACATCCGCATTACTCACCGCTACCTGAACTTCATTCTGGATACTCCGGGCATCTACCACTTCAAGACCCGCTTCAGGCCCCGGTGCGAGAACATCTATTGCAGCATCTGGCCAAAGGCATCGGTACGACCGCTTCACGCCATTCTGAGCACCTGGGGCACACTCCGGTTCAGTCCGTGGCGGGCGCTGGGTCGTCTGTTCCGCCGCGCCCGCACATTCCGTCAACGCTCGACTTTGGTTGAGTCGTAATCCGCACTCCTCTCCCGCTCACTCCCAGCCGAAGACCGCCGCTCACACGCATGGATACCACGCCTCACCAACCTGTGCTGGTCACCGGTGCGACCGGGTTCATCGGCCTCCACCTTGTGTGCCGCTTGGTCGCTTGCGGTTACCGCGTGTCATGCCTGGTGCGTGCGACATCGCGCGTCGATGAGTTGCGTGCTCTGGGTGTCGAGCTCATCACCGGCCATTTGCATGATCGCCACTGTGTCTCCCGCGCTATCGCGCTTTCGAAGTCCCAAGTTGTGTTCCATCTTGCCGGGTTGGTGCGGACGACAAGCCCCGTCAGCTTCTTGCGGGTGAACGAGGAAGGCGTCGCAATCGTCGCGGCGGCGTGTGCGGAGCAGACTACGCCCCCGGTGCTTCTACTGGTTTCGTCGCTCGCCGCGGCTGGGCCATTATCCGACACGCCACGGGTTGAGGGTGATCCGCCTTTGCCTGTCTCAAATTACGGGCGCAGCAAGCTTGCCGGAGAGCGGGCGGCCGCCAGGTATGCAGACGTTTTGCCCATCACGATTGTGCGGCCGTGCATCACCATCGGTCCGGGCGATCGCGGGATGCTCGAAGTATTCAGGCCCATCGCTCAACTCGGCGTCCATATCGTCCCCGGGCGCGGTGATCGGCGCCTCTCCCTCATCGCTGTTGCGGACCTTGTTGAATGCATCGTGCTCGCGGCACAGAAGGGAGAGCGACTCGTACACGGCGGTTCAGGTGGCGGGGATGGCGGTTCCGGCGTCTACTTCGCGGCCGCGGAGGACCGGTCGTACGTCGAAATCGGAAACGCGATCGCGGATGCGCTCGGACGCCAGCGGCCCCGAGTTGTTCGTTTGCCCGAGCGGTTGCTGCCGCTGATCGGTTCTTGCGGCGATATCCTGTCGCGAGTCCGCGGGAACCCGGGCTGGATCAGCCGCGACAAGTTCTCCGATGTGCTCGCGGGTTCGTGGACGTGCTCATCTGAGAAATCGCGACGGGAACTGGGCTGGTCGCCCGCGGCCACACTGGCCGAACGCCTGCGTGAGACCGCGCTGTGGTACCGCGATTCCGGCTGGCTGTGAGCGGAATTGAGCGATCACAGCACCCGGTCGTAGATCCGGTAGGTCTTGCTCCGCTTGGTTCCCAGCCGTTCGAGTGTCCCGCGCGAACTCTTGTTGCTCTCCAGCACCCACGAGAACTCCCAGCACTTCAGCCCCCATGGCTTGGCCGCCTCGACGAGCCGATCGAGCAGCACGATGCCGAGTCCCGACTGCTGGTAGCCCGGAGACATTGTCACCGCCATGCCGCGGGCGACGTCTATCCGCTTGTGTCCCCGGATGAGTTTGAGCGCGCCGAATGGAAAGAGCCTGCCGTTGATCGTGCGGATGATCTGGTTGTAATCCAGCAGCGCAAGCACAGCGCCGATCGTTTGGCCATTGACCATCGCGAACGCCGCGAACTCCGGGGCGATTGTGTGCTTCAGCTCCGCGGCGATCTGCCTGACCTCGCCTTGCTGAAGGGGTGTGAAGCCCCAGGTGCCGTCGAGCGAACTGTTGTAGAGTTCCAGATAGGTCTTGATTTCCTCGTCGAAACGCGACGGGTCGAACGGTCGCACAGTCAGGCCGCGGCCTTCGAGGGCGGAAATCACGGCGGGCTTGTACCGATCGACCAGCTTCGCCAAGAGCGCGACATCCATCTCGTAGGCGTAGAGATCCTGCGACTTGGTGAACCCGCACGCTTCGATCAAGGCCGCGTAGTAGGGTGGGTTGTACGTCATCAGGAACACGGGGGGAGTGGTGAAGCCGTCGATGAGCAGGCCGCACGTGTAGTTCAGCGACGGGTTCACGGGCCCGCGGCAGACGGTCATGCCGTGCGAGCGGAGCCACGCTTGCCCGGCGTCGAAGAGTGCCGTCGCGATGGCAGGGTCGTCGATGCACTCGAAGAATCCGAAGAAGCCCACCTTCTCGTTGTACTTCTGGTTGTGGATGTTGTTGACCAGAACGGCCACGCGACCGACAGTCGCGCCGCGTCGCTCAGCGAGGAATGTTATTATTTCCGCGTTGTCGCAGAACGGATGGCGACGGCCGCGCCAGTCTGCCCAGCCGAGCAGGCCGCGTTCCTGCGACAAGATAGGCGGAACCCAGCTCGGATCACCCGAGTAGATGGCCCACGGCAGTCGCTGAAAGCGCCGCCGGTCGCGGATGGAGATTGCCGCTCTGACGGTGACGGTTTCGCTCATGCGATCACCTGATCTTCGAGCACGCGACGACAGACGTTGGCGATATTTACCGCCGCGGCGTTGTTCTGCACCGGCATCAGCCGGCGCAGCTCGTCCATCGGAAAGTCCGAGTGCGTCTCCTTGCCGAGCGCCAAGCCGACAAAGGCCGTGGATGAGAAGCGGGTGATGAGCACATCGCAGTTGGCGATCATCTCTTCCGCGCTCCCGCTGGTGAATACCAGCGCACCCGGGGCCCACTGGTTCACCTCCGCCTCCGCCCGCACGAGTCTTTCATTGGGGTGAAACTTGAAGATCATCGGGCGACCAGCCGCGATCCTGACGGCGTTCAAGATGAACGCTCTGCGGTCCTCGCCGCGGAAGATCTCGCGCAGGGGCGATGTGCAAACGAGCACGTAGCCGCGATGCGGGAATGTGTTGTCGCGGTAGCGCTCGCAGTTATCGAAGTTGGGGATGCCCGTGACGGCGATCTTCTCCGCCCGCGCCCCTTTCCGCACAAAGAAGTCGCGGTACCCCTCGCTGGCGACGCAGAATGCGCGGTACGCGTCGCTCAATCCCGTCGCGGCGGTTCCCGCGATCCAGAGCGGAAGCCGGCGGTGCCGCTGCACGAGCCGAAAGTTGAAATCCTCCGGATCGGTGATGCCCTCCTGCACCAACACAACACGCGTGTTTCGGATGTTCTTCTGGATGAAGACATCCGAGCAGGTGATCACGAGGTCATAGGGACCACGCATTCCTTTGTAGTCGATCGTAAGATTCTGATCCCGCAGATACTGCTCGCAGCGCCGGGCGAGCTTGTCGCCGATAATCGTGAACTCCAGCCGCTTCAGCCGCCGCAACAGTTCAAGCACGCCGTCACAGTAATACGGCGTGAAGACCTGCTCGTAGTCGGTCAGGTGCCGCGAGACCTGGTGCATCTGCGTGGTCTGGTTTATCGAGCCGCAAATAAAGAGTAATCGCCTGGGCATGGTCACACCCCCTCATCCCCCCACCGCGTCTTGACGGTCCCCGCAACGAAGACGACCGCAGCGAAGGCGGCGGTGATGCCCGTGGATCGCAGCGCGGCCGCGCTGTCAGCGAAGATCATCGCCGCACGCAGCGCTTCATTCACGTAGTACAGCGGAAGAATCTTGGCGAAGGATTGCAGGAAACCCGGCATCATCTCCACCGGAAAGAACGTGCCCGAGAGGAACATCATGGGGAACAGGAAGGCGTTGGCGACGGCCGAGGCGCTCTCGGCCTCCTTCGCAAAGGGCGTGAGCAACATGCCGATGCCGACAAAGGCGATCACCTCGACGAGAATGATGAGCGGGAGCAGCGGAGGGAAAAGACTGAGGTGCAGGCGGACATCGAAGACGAGGGAGCTGACGATGAGAATTGCCGCGGTTGAGAGGACAGAGAGGATGAGTTGGTACAGGATGCTCGCGATAAGCCAATCAGCCCGCGTGATGGGCGTCGTCGCAAGCTTGCGGAGGATGCCCTTCTGCCGAAGCTCCGCGTTCATGTTGAGGGCGTTGGAGAGCGCCGAAGTCATGATCGCCATGGCGATGATGCCGGGGACGAAGAAGTCGATGAAGCGATAGCGATCAGAGAGGATTGATGTGGGGATCAGGTTGAACATGGGTGGCGAGCCCGAAGCCTGCTGGTTGGCCGCGGCCACCATCATGTTCAGCAACTGGATCTTGGTGTTCACCGAGGTTGAGCTGGGATCAAAGATGTAGGTCAGCGGGACGAAGACGCTGGTGTCGCGGAGAGCGAGGCGTTGCTTCTGAAGCGCGTCGAGATCCTTGGGGATGACGAGCAGAAGGGTGAGTTTGTGCTCACGAGCGTAGTGGGTGGGTTCGGCTTCGACGGGGACCGGCGTAATGGTGAACGCGTGATCGGTGGTAAGGCCCTCGATGAGGCGCGCCGAAGATTCGCTCCGGCTGTTGTCCTGCACCGGCAGATCAAAGTTGAGGTGCTCGGGCTTGGTGAAAATCGTCCCGAACACCAGCACGAGGATGATGGGGAAAGCGATGGTAAAGAAAACGGTTGATCGCTGCCGGTAGAAACTTCTGATCCGCACGGCGAGTATGGCGACGATGATGCCAGGTGTCATGAGGTCGCCCCGCTCTCCCGGCCCGCGCCCGCCGTGAGCGGCTCGCCCGTAAGCTTGAGAAACACCTCTTCGAGGTTGGGCTTGCGCACATCGAGCCCATCGGGCGATGGAAGTCCTGCGTTGTGAAGCTCGGCCAGAATGCCGCGGACATCATTGGCATTTTTGATCGGCACATGGATGGACTCGTCGGCCTTTTTCGTGGCGGTGAAGCCCATCTGCTGAATCAGGCCGAGCGCTGCCGCGTCGGTTGATGTGAGGGTGAGCCGCAGGTGATCGGCGTGTGTCTCGGTGAGGCGCGCTGGTGAGTCGATGGCAACAATGCGACCCTTCGAGATGATCGCAACGGTGTCGGCCAGAATCTCGGCCTCTTCCATGTAGTGCGTCGTGAGAAAGATCGTCTTCCCGCGCTGCTTCAGGCCCTTGACGACTTCCCAGACCTCGCGCCGGGCGTGCGGGTCGAGGCCGGTCGTGGGCTCATCGAGAAAGACCACCTCGGGGTCATTAACGAGCGCGGCCGCGATCCCGACACGCTGTTGCAGCCCGCCGGAAAGGGTCTTGAACTGCGCGTCGGCCTTTGGGCGCAGGTCAGTGAGGTCCATCAGGGCATCGATGTCAGCGCGCCGCCCCTTCCCCGCTCCAAAGACGCGCGCGTAGAACCGCAGGGTCTCGCGAACAGAGAGCCGGTCGAACGAGGCGAACCCTTGGGGCAAGACGCCGATCCGGCGGACAATGTCGGCCTTGCGAGTGGCGACCTCCATCTCCAGAACGGTGACGGTTCCCGACGTCGGCTTTCGAATCGTCTCGATGATCTCGACCGTGGTGGTTTTGCCCGCACCGTTCGGACCCAGAAATGCGAATACCTCTCCGGCCTTGACGGTGAACGACACATCATCGACCGCTAGCAGCTCGCCGTAGCGCTTACAGAGGTGATCCACGACGATGGCGTGCGGCTTGTCGGGCATTGGTCGGCGCCTGCGGGACTAGAGCCGCGCGAGTTCACCAGCGACCGCGTCCACGGTGCTCCGGATGTTCGCTTCGGTGTGGTTGGTCGTGATGAAAAATCGCAGGCGGGTGGCGTGCTCGGGCACGGCGGGGTGGAGAATCGGCTGGACGTTGATACCGCGGTCGAAGAGAGCCCGTGAGAGGAGAAGGCACTTGACGGAGTTGCCGATGATGACAGGAATCACGGGGGTTCCGCCGGCCCGGCCGGTGTTGAGCCCGCGCTGTTGCGCGAGGGCGAGAAAGAGGGCTGACAGATCATGGAGCCGGGCGACTCGCTTCGGCTCGCGATCCAAAAGCGTCAGCGCGGCGAGTGCTGCGGCCGCGTTGGGCGGAGAGAGACCCACGCTGTAGACGAAGCCAGGAGCGGTGTACTTCATGTATTCGATGAGCGCGGCGGAGCCGGCGATGTACCCGCCGCAACTGGCGAGGGACTTGGAGAGCGTGCCCATCCAGAGCTCGACGCCCGCACGATCGACGCTCGCATGCTCGCCGATGCCGCGCCCGGACTTGCCCATGGTCCCCAGCGAGTGCGCCTCATCGACAAGAAGCATCGCCCGGTGCTTGTTCTTGACATCGACAAATCGCGCCAGCTCCGGGTAGTCGCCATCCATGCTGTAGACGCCCTCGATGGCGATGAGAACGCGCCGGAAGCCGTGGCGGATGCCAGAAAGAAGCGTGTCGAGGGCACGCCAGTCGTTATGCGCGAAGCCGCGGCAGGTCGCGCCGGACATCTTCGCGCCCTGCAGGATGGAGTTGTGGGCGAGGATATCGTGGACGATGAGGTCGCCCGGACCCATCAGGTGCCCGATCGTCGTGATGTTGGTCGCGTGCCCTGAAACGAAGACAATCGACGCGGGCGTGCCGAGAAAACCCGCGAGCGCGGCCTCAAGTTCACGATGGATCTGCTTCTCGCCGGAAACCAGCCGGCTCGCCCCCGCGCCGGTGCCGTAACGATCGATCGCGGCCTTGGTCGCGGCGATCACGGTCGGATCGCGGGCCATGCCCAGATAGTCGTACACACAGAAGTTGGTCAGCTCGCGGCCGTCGATGTGGGCAAGGCCGCTGGCCCCGGGCGTTGGCGAGTCGTCGCCCTGATCCACACGGAAATAGGGATTGGTTTCGGCCACGGCCAGCAACATGCGTTCGTGACGCTTAAAGTCCAGGTACTCGGGAAAGAGCGCGATGTCGAAGTGTTCCGCGGGTACATCGCGCGCGGAGGGCGGGGTGTCGGCCTGCGGCCGGTCGATCAGGTGCTTCTGCACGGCGGCGGCGAGGTCGCCAAGCGTGCTCGCCTGGCTGTATACGGCGTCGGGCAGGTGCTGCCCGAAGCTCTTGTCGAGCGCGGCGACCAGCTCGACGCGCTGCAACGAGTCCAGCCCCAACGCGGAGATCGGTGTTTCGGGCGAGACATCCGCCAGGCTCGTTCCCGAGATCGCCAGAGCGTGCTGGCAGACCGCGGCGAGCGCGGCGGAATGTGCGCGGAGGAGTTCCGGTCCGAGTGGCATGGGTTCGCGCCTTCCCGGGTTCGGGGGCATGGGATCTCGGGCAAGCGGTTTGAGTTGGTCCGCGAGATATGCATCGCGATTGGCGTGCCGCTGAGCCTTGCCGCTGGTAGTTCTGGCCATGGTGCCGAGTCGTATCAGCACGACGTCGTCAAGCGCAAGCCCGTGGAGTTCGAGGATGGCCGCGCGGACGGAACTCAGAACATGAGCCAGATCGTCGCCCCCTGCCGCTTCCCGCTCGACCTCGTGCACGAAGATGAGGCGCTGGGTGCCGTTGTCGCCAATCGCGAATGCGGCACCGAGGCCGGACTCAAGCATCGGGTGGCTCCCCCGCGCGGTGGCTTCGATGTCCGACGGATGATGATTGAGACCGCGAACGATGATCAGGTCGTCAACCCTGCCGGTGATATAGAGCTGGTCTTCGTAGATAAACCCAAGGTCACCGGTCCGCAGAAAAGGCCCGTCTTGTGTATGACCGAGCCGCGCGTGGAACGCCGCCGCGGTCTTTCTGTCATCACGCCAGTAACCCTGGCCGACAGAGTCGCCGGCGACCCAGACCTCGCCGACACGGTCGGGCGCGGCGGGCGCGAGTCTCTTTGGATCGACGATGGCGACTCGCAGCGAGCCGACGGGCGCGCCGCATCCGACGAGACGCCGAGCGTGCGGACGAGACGGGTTGTTGGAAGAAGCGTCTGGCAGCGATTCGACGCGGCCCTGTCGAAGGGAGTCGTCGCGGAACACGCGCACGTCAGCGCCCGCACGGTGCCTGGGCCCGGTGACCATCAGCGTTGCCTCCGCCATGCCGTAGCAGGGATAGAAGGAATCGGGGCTGAAGCCGCAAGGCGCAAAGTACTCGGCGAAGCGGGAGAGGGTCGCGGGCTGGACCGCCTCGGCCCCGATGAAGGCGAGGGACCAGGAGGAAAGGTCCAGCGTCGCACGTTGTTCCGGAGTGATCTTGCGGACACAATGGTCGTAGGCAAAGTTAGGTCCGCCGGAGATGGTCGCACGCGATGTGCTGATGGCATTGAGCCAAAGAAATGGATTCTGGACAAACATGGACGGGGCCATGACGATGCTGGGCACGCCAGCAAAAACCGGCACCAAGACGCCGCCGATGAGCCCCATGTCGTGAAAGGCGGGGAGCCAGAAGACGCTCGCGGAGTCGCTCTGAATCTCGAACGCGTTGCTGATGGCACGGATGTTGGCCATGAGGTTGGCGTGGCTGAGCATGACGCCCTTGGGCTGGTTGGTCGAGCCGGAGGTGTACTGGATCATCGCGAGCGCATCGGGAGCGGGATCGCGCCCTGTCCAGCCGTCTGCGTGGGCGTCCGGCGGTTCGTCGGTCGCAAGCCACCTGATCGCCATCTTCCGACCGGCCATTGACTCGAACTGGGCAATCGCGGCGGCCGTGCTGAGCGAAACGGAAGCACCAGCATCGGCGGCGAGGGCTTGGAACTGATCGAACGTGCGGCGACGCGGCTGGGTGACGGGCACGGCGACACAGCCCGCGTAAAGCGCACCGAAGTAGGCGGCGATGAACCCGAGCCCTGACGGGTAGGCGAGAACGACGCGCTGGCCCGCAACCCCCATGTCTTGGAGGCTGACGGCGATCGCGCGGGCGCGGCGGTCGAGCTGCGCGTACGTTATCGAGGCTTGCCGCGATTGGTCATCGACCATATGCGTGAACGCGACATCGCTCGGACGTTGCGCGGCGAGCCCTCGGAGGCAACAGACCAGATTCTCGCGATCCGCCGGTGTGCTTAACCCCGCCCGGCTTTGGCGTTGGAGTGAGGTCAAACACCCCCCCAGTCCCGAGAGATCGACCGAGCCGGCGTGGCAAGGAAACCGTCCGTGACGTAAGGCGCCGCCGTGCGCCGGATCCGCGCACAGGTCATTGCACTCCGGTTCTTTCTGCTGAACTCGTCGGGCACTGTCGGCCCTTTGATGTCGGCTCCGAGCCGGTTGGTGGCATCGCCCATCGCCGAATGAACAGCAAGAATGAGAATTCCCGAGGATGATGCCCGATCTGTGCTGCCACTATTCATCTGGACTTATCCAACTGTGCTTTCCGTTATGTGCGCAAAAAACTACGCGATCGAGCACCCTTGGGTGATCAATCGCGTCAGTCTCCTCGCCGACCAGCCTGTCGCGGCTGCGACCTGCTGTTTGCTTAGTCTTCCGACTACATCTTACCGAAGCCCCAGGACGTTCCGAACATAAACCGGCCCTGCATACAGCGTACTGCTAAGCTCGGGGAAGTCAACATGATTGTCGTACTAAATCATGCAGACGAAACCAAACACGCGGCCCCGGCTCTAGAAACGCCCCTCTTGGCCGGGTTCTGCAACTACCCGGACGCTGATGCACGCTCCCGCCCGCCGCACAGTTGATATCGTTGCCGCCTTTCAGGGTGAAGGACTGTAAACTTGAAGCCGCCGTCCACGACAGCAAACAATAAATCTGCGTTCGCTCGCGCGGTAAAGCGCGTCCAGATTGGTTGCTGACTGACGAGTGACTCGACCACACCCACGGAACTCGAACGATGTGGGCATGAAAAAAGCCCTGTGAGACAGGGCTCTTTCAAGCGAGGCGGACGGGACTCGAACCCGCAACCACCGGATCGACAGTCCGGTACTCTAACCAATTGAGCTACCGCCCCAACAAGACTCCTCGACCGAACGATTCTTCGACCGGGGTGAGGGGAAATGTAGTCGGCTCGTGCCGACTGTCAAGCAGATCCAACAACTCGAGATCTGCGGAAGTGCTGCACAGGCCTTGCTGCCCACACACCCTCCTCAAAGACAAACCGCCCAGTCCTTCATAAGTGTCTTCATCGGTGCCTTTATCGGCCACCGTTCCCGCCCGGTTTGCCGACAACCCGGGCACTCGACGCAGCGGCATCCGCAGTTCATTCAGGCTCATTTTTTCGGTGGGAACTTGATCTCGTACGACTTGCTGCCCTCGTTGTACGTCTGAAGTTCCCAGGGTGAGCCCGCCGGGCTGACCTTTGCGGCCTGAACCCCCACGTACGCGCATGCCGCGATGAGGCCCACCACCGCCAACGCGAGCAAGCCTGTGTAGATGTTCATGGTCGGGCCACGCTGCATGTGACCGCCGGGCATTTGCATTCCGAACTGACTCATGGTGTGCGGCTCGCTGAAATGGGTAGGCGGTGAAAGACGGTGGGAAGCACCAACGCGGCAAAGCGATCGTCAGGAACTCGGGTCTCAGCGAACATCAAGCCGGCTGAGCACCGTGTCGTCCTTCATCACCTGCGCACCACTTCGACCATAGAGGTTCACGCGGCCGACCGACTTGTCGGGCTCAACCGTGATGAGCACGATGCGGGCCACGAAATCGTTGCCGCGAACGATGTTCATGATGGTGTTCTGCTTCAAGCCCCGATTGGCACCCTCGCTGATCACGATCAGATCACCGGTCGGGTTGCTCGCGACCTCGAGCACGCGGGCGCGGACGAGCGGACCGGAGAGCTCGCGGGCTTCGGTCGCGGAGACGGCGGCAAGCCCGCCGACGCTGCCAGCCTGCGCGGTCTGGAGCTTGATCTCTTCAAGCTGCTCCTTCAGAGCACGGGCATTCTGCTCGAGCACTTCGCGCTGGCTGCTGAGATCGTTGATGCGATCGACGAGTTCGATCTCGCGCTTGGATGAGTTGACCAGATCGTCGCGAAGTTTGGTGACCTCGTCGCGATAGTTCTTGATCAGCGCCTGCTTGCTGTCGGCGGTTGCACCGAACTGCGCGAGCTGGTTGCGGATCGAGATCGCGTCGGCCTTGGCCTGCTCGACCTGCGAGCGAAGCTCGGTCTTCTCGGCCTGCATCGCATCAAACTGCTTGGTCAGGTCTCGGACCTGAGACTCGGCAGCCCGTTGACGATCCTCAATGCCCGCCTTCTCGGTTGCGTAGCCTTCGATCTGGCTGCGGGCCGTGGCCTGGGCTGAGAGTTTTTCCTCTCGCTCGGCCTCGAAGCTCCCGCGGATGCGATCGGCATTGGTGGCGTATGCCATGGTCAACGCCGCCAGCACAAGGCTGAGGATCGCACAGAAAACCACAAGAACTTTAGTCACGAAGTGCACGGTCCACTCCTGGCAGAAAAATGTCTCGAATCCGACTCTCGACGCTTTCGTGCGGCGCGATCGGCTCATGTCGTTCAACGCGACCCACTGTCAGGCCGCAGGGCAGGGGCGGCTGCTGTCGGCAATTCACAACGAGAACACGCTCGACCTGTACTTCACGCTCGGTCGCCGCCTCGGTCGCATCTTGTACGAAGGCAAATGGTTCGATCCCGAGGCAATGCTGCTGAAAGACGGGCTCACGCGCTGGGTCGAGCCGGTCACGCTCGAACTGCGCCGCGGCGATGACTATTCGATCCTCTC
>JBBSBC010000037.1:0-24862 GCA_038251595.1 Phycisphaerales bacterium
CGGCGGTTCAAACCTCCCGCTCACCGTTGGCGCGCTGGCAGGCTCGGGAACGGCCGCGCTCGGTTTGCGCGCTCGCGGGGGCGAGAGCGGCAATGCACCCGACCTCATGACGTATTCGCGCCGTCACACATTGACCATTGCGCAGCGGCTCGAGCTGATCATGCGCGTGTGCGAAGGTGTTCAGCACGCGCACGACCACAACGTCATTCACCGCGACCTCAAGCCCGCCAATATTCTTGTTGATGAGACCGGTGTGCTCGGTGACACACGACCACCTTCAAGCATGGGTTTTGCGGCCAGTTCGATTGGTCTTCCCAAGATCATCGACTTCGGAATCGCCCGTGCCATGGATCCCGATGGGAGTGCCGCGCCGCTGCACACCACCCAGGGTCACCCGATCGGCACACTCGCGTACATGTCGCCCGAGCAGACGATCGGCGATGCACGGCGGATCGATCATCGAACCGATGTCTACTCGCTCGGCGTGATTCTCTACGAACTCCTGACGGGCAAGCTGCCATACCCGACATCGGGTGGGGGGGTAAGTTCCGAACAAGGCGCGCGCCATGTGCGTGAGATGCCGCCCGTTCTCCCGAGCAAGGTCGATCGCTCGCTCCGCGGCGATGTTGAGAACATCGTGCTCAAGGCACTACGCAAAGACCGCGCGGAGCGCTACCAGACCGTCGCGGAGATGCGCGACGATCTGAAGCGCGTGCTCGCGGGCAAGGCCGCGCTCGCCAAACGCATCGGCCCATTGCGTGCGGCACTTCGCGTCGCAAAATCGTTCGCCGGACGGAAGCCGGTGCTCGCCTCGGCGGGCGCGGGTCTGTTCGCGATCGGGCTCGCGGGCATGGCCGTCGAGAACCCTCGGCTGCAATGGCCAAACAATGTGTTCCAACAGTTTCTCATCCACCAGCCGGTGCAGGTCGATCGATTCTCGAAGGTCTGCCTCATCACGGTTGATAATGGGTTCGATGTGGAGAGCGCCCTTGAGGAAACGGGATTCTCGCATCTCGATCTGAACAAGTCCACAAGTCTCCGCCCGATCTACGCCGCGTTTCTGCGCGACAAGCTCGCGAAGTCTGGCACGCCGGCCATCGCGTTTGACATCACGTTTGAAGCCGATTCACCCGACCGCGCCGCCGACCTTGCTCTCGCGCAAACCATCACCGATCTCGCCGTGCAAACGCCCCCGATCCCCGTGGTGGTGACCTACGACATCTTCAACGGCGTGAGTGCCAAGCCGGAGTTCTGCTCGGTCATTCAACAAAGCGGTGTGCGATACGGTTCTCCCTTTGTGCAGAATCCGCCCGACGCGATGTGGTCGGGCAACCTGTTCTCAATCTCGGGTAATGAGCCGCCCCGTCCCGCGATGGCCGCCGTCGTCGCCGCCAGCGCGGCCAGCCCTCAGCTCGATCAGGTCTATTCATGGGATGCACACGCTCAGACACTCAATGTGCAGTTCCGACGCAAACCCACCACCGAGTTGCCATCCCCTGCGCTTGAAAGGGGCGAGCCGCTCCGATTCATCACGCACGACACCGCGATTTACCAGCCGCAAGTGCAGGAGCCTGTCGATGACGTGGCGACCGGTCTCCAAGATGGCGACTTTGTTGCACATCACGTGCTCGTGGCACCCTCCAATCGCTGCATCCGTCGATCAACCCTCTCCCTCACCCGCGCGTGGGAGATGTCTCCCGAAGAGCTTCGATCGTGGATCGATGGCCGAGTGGTGCTCATCGCCAACTACAGGTCCATCTCGATCCGACCACCCATCCAGGCAGATGTTCTCACCTACGTCGATGGTCGAAAGATGCCCGGCCCCTGCCTGCAGGCCGCGTTTGTCGAATCGCTCATGGGCGGCGCGAGAGTTCATTGGCCTACGGGTTGGTATGGCTGGGTCATCTTCTCAGTCTGCGGCGTGATCGGTCTCTCCATCGCATGGTTCATCGGCCGACCCGTTCGCGCACTCATGGCGATTGTTCTTGCATCAATGACCATCGTCGTTCTCGCGGTCCTTGCCTTTCGATCAATGCTCCTTGTTACGCCTCCATTCTTTCTCGTGCTCGCGGCGGTCATTTCGTTTACGCTCGTCCGGTGGATCGCCCGCGAACGTCGAGCACGTCTGATCTGATCGTTCCTCTCACTTGATAGAGGCACCGTGAAGTCTCGATTCCCGATCATCTGTGCGTGTGTCGCGCTTGCAGCAACACTCTTATCAGGTTGTGCCGACAAAGGAGGCCCCAAAGCGATGGCTGATTTTTCCAACGGTGCTGTTTCCGTCGGCAAAATTCTTCTCAATCCCAACCGCCTTGGCGAGACCGAACCTGCGGAGATCGGCGTCACCATTCACAATCAGCAACTGCTTGTGAAGTCCACTTTCTTCGATGGCCGCCAATGGGTTGTCGCCGACTACGACGTCCTCTTCGGCCCATACCCAGCGGCCTCACCGAACCCCGGCGAGATCTACCTTGTCGAAGGACCGGATAACAACCCGGAAGTGCTCGTCATCAACGGATACGCTGTAGGCGCTGGCCAAAGCCCGGTCATTCAGCGGCCATATGTTCGTGTCCGTTCCAAGGGCACCCAGTTCGCCGTGCTCAGTATCGATCCGGTAACATCCATGGTCGTCTACCTCCGTCAGACCGGCACCGAGGATGTCCACATCACCGCCACAATGGGCAGCACATCGGTTACCGAACAGCTCATAATGCCAAAGCTCTTCGTGTTGGTCAAGACCCCCTCGACCGGCGGCCCGTCGATCACCTCGCCGGCCAACGTCATCACCAGCAACGCGGCCAGCGCGTTCTACGAGTTTGCCCTTAACAAGGCCGACGATGCCGGACTGCGCTGGTAAGTGGCTCTCGCGCCATCTCTTGTTCAGCCCAACATCATGCTCACGCGGCGGCCGAAACTCTGGCCGCTGCTGACTGTTTGCCCTTGCCGCTGCGCCTGCCAAAGTACCATTGAACAATCAGCCCAACCACCGAGGCCGCGCCCCAGATTCCCAGCCACTGCATCGCGCTCCGATCAAGCCGCGCCATCCACGGTGCGCCCATCGCGTTGCTCAACCAGACAAAGCACGGCAACCAGACCGCCGCGCCAAACATCGAGGTCACCGTAGCCGAGGCCCAACCCGGCAGCATCAACCCCGTAATGATTCCGGTCGCAAGGCCGATCGCTCCACACAGAGCGAGGATGGCCTGATGTGTGCCCGGTAGCCCGCGCCAAGATTCACCCACCTTACTGGTGAGTCCCGACCAGAACTCCCCGATCCGCTCCGCCGCGGGCTTCAGGTTCTCGGGCATCTTCTCCACGATCGCCTCCGCATCCTTCTCAACCGTCGCGGCCTTATCCTGCCACGCCGCGCTCAGGATCGCGAACTCTGCCTCGTGCGCACCCGACCGCGTACCAAGCCCCTTGGCCAGCCGTTCAGTCTCTACCCAACCGCCCTTCGCGGCGGGCACCGAGCGATTCGGAGCCGCGAGGGGATAGGCCTCAAGAATCGCCGCCGCGCCGAGGGGAAGCAGCAAACCGAGCACCACACCAAACCCCAGGGCCATCGCCGATCGATAGAGCAACAGGCCGATCAGCAAACCGGCCACGATGCCAAGCCCTATGCCGTGCCATGGGGTGAGCGAGGCCCCCCAACTCGTGGATGGCACCAGCAGACCGCCAATGGTGCCACCCGCCAAGACCACCAACGTCACCACAAGAGGCTTCAGGACCCGCTGACCAATCAGCCAAAGCACAAGCCCCGCGGCCATACCGAGGGCCACAAGGGCATGTACGCCCCAAGGTAAGCTCTGTATTCCTTCCAGCACGCGGCTCATCAGCGTCAGCAATGCCTCAATCACCACAACCTGCCCTTCCCCGCCCATTCTTTCGGACCAGCGGGCTCTGTTCAACCACTTCAAAGCATTGGTCAGGCCAAGTATCCGACCAAAAACCAGACCTATTTCCAATCAAACCCATCCGGCCATGTCATTGCACGCTCATACATAACCCGTTTGCCCCGCCCATCCTGGCGACCCGTCGGTTATTCGGAACCACTTCACATACCTTGCACCAATTCCAACCTCCGAGCACGGAGAAGCCGATTCCATGCTCTGTCTGTGCGTGTGCGTTCAATGAGTGACCGATGCATGGCGTGTTCGCGGCGAACAATCCGACCAGATGGTGGTTACTTTGGGAAGCAGGACTGACTTGGGCAAGAAGCGCAACAAGAAACCTACGAAGTTGCCGATCACGAAGGCCTCACAGGTCGGCCAGACCGCACAGCCAGCGCGCCGCGCGCCCGAGGGCGCACCTCCCGCGGCCAATGGTCATGCGCACGCTAAAGGCTCAGCTGGCCGTGCGGCCAAGATCCTCACCCGCCCGGCACCCAAGCCCAAGCGGACGGTCGCGCTGAAGACCGATCTCGGCGGGTTCCGTACCCGCATCGATGAACTCGATGAGCGGCTGGTTGAGTTGCTGAACAAGCGGGCCTCGCTGGTTGTCGAGGTCGGCAGGATCAAGCGTGAACTCGGCATTCCCATCTACGCTCCCCACCGCGAGGCCGAAGTGCTCGGCAAGGTGCAATCTCTCAATCAGGGGCCTCTTCCCGCACGCACGATCGAGAGCGTCTATCGTGAGTTGATGTCCGGCTCATTCAGGCTCGAACTCCCGCTGCGCATCGGTTTTCTCGGGCCGGCCGGCAGTTACTCGCACCTCGCGGCCGTCAAGCACTTCGGCAACAGTGTTGACTTCGAGGATCTGCGCGCCATCAGCGGGGTCTTCAACGAG
This sequence comes from Phycisphaerales bacterium, assembly GCA_038251595.1. Taxonomy (GTDB): domain Bacteria; phylum Planctomycetota; class Phycisphaerae; order Phycisphaerales; family UBA1924; genus JADLCX01. Next base: position 4,786 of record JBBSBC010000037.1, read on the forward strand.
GTCGCGCGCGGGCACGTTGATTACGGGCTTGTGCCGATAGAAAACTCCATCGGCGGCGGCATCGCCGAGACGCTTCAGGCCTTCCAGGACTTTCACATCGATGTCAACGTCTATGCCGAAGTGCAGATCGAAGTCCACCACGCGCTGCTCGCCAACTGTCCGCCGAGCACGATCCGCCAGATCTACTCGAAGCCCGAAGTCTTTGCCCAGTGTCGGACGTGGCTTGCAACCCAGTACCCGCAAGCGGAGCTGATCGGCGAGGTTAGCAGCAGCCGCGCCGTCATGAAGGCCGCAGAAAGCGGGCCAGACTCGGGCATCGCGGCGATCGGCTCGGTCCTCGCCGCGGAGATCTACGGTGTCACGGTGATCTTCGAGAACATCGAGGATCAGCTCAACAACATAACGCGTTTCTTTGTGATCAGCAAGCAGAAGGCCCTGCCCGGGCCAAAGGGACCGGACGGCCGCTCAACCGGCGACAAGACCAGCCTGATGTTCTCGACAACCAACGAGCCCGGCGCACTCGTGAGTGTGCTCTCGGTCTTCCAGCGTGCCGGTATCAACCTCACCCACATCGACAAACGACCGAGCGGGCGTGTGAACTGGCAGTACACGTTTTTCATTGATGCCGACGGACACGTTGACGACCTGTGGTTTGCTTCGGCGGTGGCGCAGGCGAAGGGGCTTTGCCGAGACATGCACGTGCTCGGGAGTTATCCGAAGAGCAAACGCATCCTTTGAGCAGACCACACTGACCGCGGTCGGAATCAAAAAATCAGTTCCACAGAAACACAAAGCGGCGACCATCCATGCCACAGGAAGAGAAGGCATGCATAGTCCGCTAACACTTCAACTTCGTGCTGCTGTGGACTGTTGCGAGAGAGAGCTTGGTTACGACGCGCTGAGCGCAATAGACACGGTTATGCCGCCCTGTTGGTTCGACGGGGTTCGATCACACCCATGCGAACAAGAAACTCGCTCGCGCGTTCAATTTCAAACTGCGTGTACTCATTGAGGCAGCGCGGATGTGCCGGCGCGGCCATGAGATCAGCGGGATAGAGCCAGAGTCCGCCATTACGCTGCGCGACCTCGACGACCGCGTGAAGTGCGGCTTCCGCCGCGTCGCACAACCGTTCTGGCTCGATCTCTTCTCTGAAGTCTGCCATGGTGAAATCCCCCCAAGAGTGCCTGCATCGGATCATGGACCACTCGTACCAGCAAGGTAGTTGTAATAGTTTCGCACCGTTTTGCAATTTGGATGCGATAAAGCGCGCCAAGAATCTGTGGTTCTTGCGTAGAACCGATGCAACAAGGACTTACGCATCTGACCGAACTGGCTACCAACCCGGTTCAGGTGGCTGACCGGTGCCGCACAAGTTCCGCGCGCCCCATGTCTCCGTGCCATGCATGGTCGAACGCTGTCTGTAAGCCCTTGCGCAAGATGAGTGACTCTTCATCATCTCGATCGAGTTGTCCGTTCACGATGAGCGCGACTGCTGCTCTCAGTGCGGGGTGGCGGCGTGCGCTGGTGCATCATTATGATCACCGCTCGGCTTGCTCACCGGCGCGACGGGCTTCGCGGCCGTTGGCTTCGCGGGCGCGTTCGTCGGTTTGCTGGGCGCGGGCTTCTCAGTAGGCTTGATCTCGGGCATCGGCATCGCTGGTTTTTCCGCACTCGCGACTGTTGTGGTCTCTTCGGTTCGCGTGCGCAGCAGGCCCGCCTGCGCCGGGTGCATTCCGATCCATTCAACGCGCCCGTTCTCAACGTCATACACCGCGCCGACCATGCGAACATCACCCGCAACAATCTTCTCTCTGAGTATCGAGCTGCTCTTGAGCATGTCCTCGATCGTCTCCCAGACATTCTCACGCACAACCGCATCGACGAGCGCCTCGCCCGTCAACTCGGGGTGCTTGGCCCTCGTGGTCTGCACCGCGGGAACGATGTGCTGCAGCAGGCTGCCGATGTTCTTGCCCGCATCGGCGCCCGCAACCGCGGCCTTCACCGCGCCGCACTTGGTATGCCCCATCACCACGACAAGCTGCGTTCCGAGATGCTCACACGCGTATTCGATGCTTCCCGCCTGGTTCGCCGAGCCAATGTTGCCCGCAACGCGAACCACAAACAGATCGCCCACGCCGCGATCGAACAGACGCTCGACGGGCAGGCGCGAGTCGGCGCACGTCACGATGGCCGCGAACGGGTGTTGACCGTGCTCGCCCGTGTCACCGATGCGGAAGACATCGGTGTTTGGATGGACCGACTTGCCCTCCGTGAAGCGCTGGTTGCCCTCCTGCATCAAACGCAGCGCGTGGTCGGTCAGATCAACCTTGCTCGAAGCGGATGGCGTGCCAGCAGATGCGGGCGGGTTTGCCAATCCGGCCGCACCGCAGAGTGTCGCGGGCAGCAAGCACGCGGTTCCCACGATCAGCATGAGTTTCAGATGGCGTCGGGTTCCGGTGAGCATGACGGTCCTTTCGGCAGGTCGATGGATGTGGCCGCACGCTCGTGTGCGCGTGAGCGCCTTGTCATCGACGAGAATGAACCGCCGGTTCAACCGAACGGGTGATGGCCATCCGGATTCTCGGACCTGAACCCGGCCATCAATCTCCGAACGCCGTCGCCGCGACATCGACCACGAGCTTGGCGCGCGTCGGCGCAAAGCCGTGTTCATCAAAGATCACGATGTCGTTGTTCTCACCGGGTGCGTTGAGGTACGGTCGCGGCAGCAGGTATCGCGATTGCGGCGGCACCTTCTTGCCCGCCGCCGTCGCAACAAAGTATCGTCCGACGTGCTTGCCGTTCACATACAGCTGACCCTTGGAGAGACCGGTGGCTTCAAAGAAGACCGGCGCATCACCATCATCGGTCTGGAAATGTGCCTTCCACCAGAGCGGCCCGTGCGGGCTGTTGCTGCCCGATTCGCCGCGCTGCGGCTTGTGGTACGCATCAGGCCCAGGCTGGTCCCACTTGGCAAATGCCCATTCCGACCTGGCCGTCAGGCTTTCAACACCTTCATCGAAAGTGATGGCCTTGGTGATCGCCGCGGCCTCGATCTCGGTCGATCCGATCAGCGTGAACTGTACATCGCACTTGCCCCGACCAAGCTGCTCCGGATCAAAGATAATCGTCTTGGATGCGCCGGCGGGTACGTAGGCAACAGGCTTGTCGTCGAGCAGCACGATGCCACCGTTGGCGCGCGTTTCGTACGGCGCGATCGTCATCATGACCGGAGTCTTCCGCCGATGCTGCAACGACCAGGTGAGCCGCATCGGGTCGGTCATGTCGTCCCGGTGAACGCGCCAAAGCGGTGCGCGGAAGCTGAGAATGTCCACCGGTTCGCTGGCAACCATCTTGGGCTTGCCGATGGCGAGGTGTTCGACACACCATGGATGTCCCCAGATGCCGGTCTGATCACCCAGATCTGAACCTGAGCTGACGCGCCCGAGGTTCTCGACGAGCGCAACCAGTGTGTGTTGACCCTTCTTGAGCGAGAGCTGCGCGAGCGGTGTGGAGCCAGGCCCGATGCCGACAACGCCCGCTGGCTCGCCATCGAGCGTGAGGTGCAGCCGGTGCGCCGCCTTCGGGAACATCACCTTGGGCTTGTGCGCAGAACCTGATGCGAACTTGATGCGGTACCAGCCATAGCCGTACGGAGCGCCGAGCGAGACCAGATCGGCCGGGTTTTTCACCGAGGCAAACCGTGCGCTGGTTCCATCGGTATAGGCCGACATGCTCGCGCACGTCCAGTCGCCAAGCACCGACTTGCGGTGTGAGGGCTTGTGGCCGACGTGTACACCGTGAGGCGTGGATTTGATCTGCTTCGAGAGGCCCTCGGCATCAATCCTTGTGTAGTGCTTCGCTTCGGCATGAACGCGCGGGTGCCCTGCCCCGTCAAAGCCATCGATGCCCAGGTACACCGCGTGGTCGTCCACCGCGATCGTCGAGAGCTGGTGCGTGTTGGCGATCACCACGATCACGCCCTCGTGCTCCTGCACGAAGGGCTCCTTCCCGCCGGGCACCGCGACTTCGAGCGGCGACCCGTTGATCGAGAGCACGCCGCGAACGCCCTCGCTGCCGAAGCAGACAAAGACCTTGCCGAGCGCCGCAAACGCCGAGAGGTTGCAGTAGTCGAGCTGAGCGCGGGCCGAAATCCGCGTATCGAGAAGGCACCACCCAGCCGACTGGTCACCCAGATCAACAGGCAGGATCGAGCCATCCGAGAGCAGCAGCGGCAGAGGATCGCGCTTGGATGCGCCGCCCGCGCCGGAGTGCGGATTGAAGACGAACGCCACACCGCCCTGCGTCCCCGTGCAATGAATCACCGATGCGCGTGATGCGTGCTGACCGGGCTTCCCGCCCTGATCGGGCGCGATGGCCACCGGGTGTCGTGCAGAATCAAGATGTGAGAGCAAGCGGCTGAATCGCGAGGCGAACGTGCTGATCTGTCGCACAACCTGGAACGATGCGCCCGCGCGCCCCGTCTCGCTCAGCGGTGAGCCACTGTCGTTGCTCGAGCACACAAACGCATCCGCACCTTCCGCATCGCGCCCACCTGAAAAGCCCAGGTTGGTCCCGCCGAAGAACGGATCGATGTTGAACTGCCCGCCCGCGGCCAGCACTTCCGTCAAACGCGCCAGAACCGATTGAGGGTCGCGGGCCGGTTCGGCCGGCTTGCCCCACGTGCGGGTCCTCCCAACATTGAACTGCGTGACGATTCGCGGCGATGTCGGCCGAATGGAAACAAGCTGGCGCAAGTGCCCGAGCAAACCGTCGAACCCGGTCCACCCGTCGATCTCACCCTCGACGCTCTGCCAAAGGTCGTTCGAGTTAATCAGCGGAACGCTGAACCCCGCTTCGCGGAAGTAACGATCGATCTCGAGAAGGTAGCTGTGCGCGAGCGCATCATCACCGCACGTCCAGTTCGTCTCGGATTGAAGAAGCAGGATCGGCCCACCACCCGCGCCCCCCTTGGTCGGGCTTGTGACCTGCAAATCGCGCACCTGTCCGGCAAGCGCGGTGATGTATCGAGAGCACGCATCCAGAAACACATTCTGATTGGTGCGCAGCTTGATCCCACCTTGTGCCGCGTTCAGACCAAGCAGCCAGGGCGGAAGCCCGCCCATGTCCCACCCGGCATTGACGTACGGGCCAGCGCGCAGAAAGACGTGCATTCCCGCCTTGTGGATAAGTTGCACAAGGAATCGAATGTCGTTGTCGCCCTGAAAATCGAAGTGCCCTTGGCGCGGCTCATGCCTTGCCCAGATCAGGGGGAGCTCGATCGTGTTCAGCCCGGCGTACTTCGCAGCGCCGATCCGCTCGGCCCATTGGGCTCGCGGCACGCGTGCATAGTGAATCGAGCCGCTGACCAGCCAGATTCTGCGCCCATCGAGCATGAATGATTGCCCGTCGTAGGTAATGGAGGCCATGTGGGCGACGTCTCCTGTTGGCAAAGACGAGGAAGAGCGGCGTAACAAGCCGACCTTCCCGGTTTCTGAGTTGTCACAGCCAGCGAACCCGCCTGTGTTGGGTTACCCTGCCTGAGCAATCGAATGGTGGCCCGTCAACCCCCTAAAAAGGGTAGTTTGTTGGCTCATGCGAACGGGCCAACAATATGGATGCTGAATCGGTTTCGCAACAAGCTGGCTCGAACTGCGGTAAACTGGCCGCGTTCTTGCAGGAGAACGGGGTATTTACGATCCAAACATTATCCTATCTTAAATCTTGTTCGGGTCGTACAAGCATTCTGTTTGGGATGTTTGTGCTGGGCGGAATGCACGCGGGATGCGCTGGCGACCTGCGTGATATCGATGCGCGGGTCGATCGGTTGTTGGCTGGACGGTCGGCGCAGATGGATGGCGGGTCGATTGCGCCATCGCGCACTTGGGCCGAACCTGAACTGCCCGCGCGACGCGAACTTTCGGTCCGCAGTCCGGATACCGCCAACCCTCCGGCCGAGCGGCTGCTCTTCACGCCCGCGGCGGAAGAGCGCGACTACGCCGCGCGGCTTCGCGACTTGCAGCAATCGCGGGCGGCCAAGGTTATGGAACTTGATCTGAACGGGCTTTGGCAGCAGGCCCAGCGAACGGGGCGCGAGTATCTGTCGGCCGAGGAGGACTACATTCTGGCAGGCATCAGGTTGCTCATTGAGCGTCACCTGTGGTCGCCGCGGCTGTTTGCCTCGACAGGTGTGGATTTCAATCAGACGCAGGTCGATGGGAATGTCTCATCGGTCCTGGGCATCATGAACCAGGCGGGTGTGCGGAAGTTGCTGCCGTATGGTGGGCAGGCCGAGGCACGGTGGGTGTGGAACGCGACCGAGAACCTGCGATCACGCGCGACGGGGCAGTATCGACAGAGTTCGGCGCTCGTGCTTGATGCGACGATTCCGCTTCTGCGCGGCGCGGGCGAGATCGCGCAAGAGGGCAGGATTCAGGCGGAGCGCGATCTGGTGTATGCGGCACGAAACTTCGAGGACTTTCGTCGCGCTTTCCTTGTCTCGCTGGCTCGCGACTATTTCTCGCTGCTTCAGCAGCAGGATGGTGTGACAGCGACCGAGCGGCAGCTCGAGAGCCTGCGCTCGATTCGGGATCGGCAAAAGGCCCTGTACGATGCGGGGCGCGTGGCCGAGTTTCAGGTGAACCTCGCAGAGAACGATGTGCTGAGCGCAGAATCAAGTCTTGCCAATGCCAATGAGCTGCTCACGCTCTCGCTCGATCGGCTGCGCGTGCGGCTGGGTTTGGCGGAAAGCACGCGCGTGCTGCTCACCAACTTTGAGTTGCAGGTCAGCACGCCGGAAGTCACGCTTGAAGAGGCGACAGGTGCCGCGCTTAATTATCGGCTTGATCTTCAGAACCGGCGCGATCAACTCGACGACACCAAGCGGGCCGTACGAAACTCGATGAACCGCCTGCTGCCCGATCTCAACCTCAGCGGCGGCATCAGGCTGCCGACGGATGCCGATGCGCGCGAGGGCGGGTCGGTATACGAGCTTGATGATGTGCAGTACAACGCCGCGTTGACGATGGAGTGGCCGCTTGATCGTGAGAACGAGCGGCTTGCCTTGCGGCAATCGATCATCAGCCTGCAACGATCGCAGCGCGACTACGAAAAGTTCCGCGATGACCTGGTGATCGACGTGCGCCAGCGTGTGCGTGATATTGATCGGGCGGAACTGAACCTGCAACTGGCCGAGAAGCGCGTGGAGATCAACCTTCGACGCAAGGAAGAGCAGGACATCAAGATCGATCAGGTCGATGCACAATCGCTTGTCGATACGGCGAACGCGCTGCGCGAGTCGGAGCGGGCCAGAGATCAGGCCCGTGCCGATCTGCGCAACAGCGTGCTCGACTATCTGCTCGCAACAGCGACGCTGCGCGTGAACCCGGATGGGACGTTCAAGATGTTGCCGGGGATGGAGATTGGCAAAGGGGAGTGAGAGGGATCACCCAACGCTCAAGCCACTCGATCAGGTGATCCATGATTGACCTGGCCGGGCATGTCTTTGCGGAACTTTTTCACCGTTGCGCCACCATTGACCAAAGGTGTCAAACACGTTGCGGTCTACACGTTGGGTGCGTGGCTGCCACTTTCCCGGCTACCCAAGCCGACTGACTTCAACCACTGTTGGGTGGAGGCAGGCACATCGCATGAGTGTCGTGCGATTCACACGCCTTCCACCATCGCGCACGCTGCACTCTTCGCGGTCAAGAATCCGCTGCTCATGCCGTGGCCGGTGAAGCCGCCGCAGAACCAGATTCGTTTCCTGGCTTGGTCAATCTCCGGCACGGGGCCGACGATTGGGAGGCCGTCTTGTGAGAAGCCCATGGTGCCGGCCCAGCGTGCGGTGATTTCGTAACCTGAGCCGAGCAGTTCGGTCACCCATTTCTCGATATCGTCTTGCACCCAGGGTGTGGTGCGATCTTCATAACCGACTTCGCGATCGGCGTGGTATGTGCGGCAGCCGCCAAAGACAATTGTGCCATCGCCGTTCGGTGGTGGTGGTGTTTGACGCACATACTCGGAACCGTGGTTGAAGTAGTAACTTGCATCAAGACGAACGGCGCGGGAGTGGGGAAAGCGGAGGGCCAGCATCTGGCCGCGGCGGGGTGTGATGAGATGGTCGAGTGAGGGGAAGAGGAGCGGGGCGTAGGCGTTGGTGCAGACGAGGATGCGCGGTGCGTGGTAATCGTGATCGGCGGTGCGCACGCAGACGGCGGTCTCTCGCGGTTCAATCGCGAAGACTTCCTGATTCTGATCGATCGGGTGTCCGAGCTTGCCCGCGAGCAGTTGCATGAGTTCCCATGGATTGACGGAGGCATCGCCGGGGTTCACCAACGCGCCGCGCACGCGGCCGGACTTCCAGATGGTGTCATCACCAGTGACCTCCCACCCGACATCGAAGCCATCATCACGCAGCATCGTGGCCGAGCAGTGAAGCTCATCGTGCTGCGCCTGATCAAGCGCGAGGAGCTTGGACGAAATGTTGCGAAAGCTCGGGAGATTGGGCGCGCCCTCGGCGCGGAGTGCGGCGAGGTTGTCTTCTGTAAACTTCCAGAGATCGCGTGCGCGGTCGCGCCCGTAGAGACGACTGGCCTCGGCGTAGTGATCCGCGCAGCCACGCATGAGGAAGCCCGCATTGCGCGAGCTTGCGCCCGAGGCGAGCGTGAAACGCTCAAGAATACGGACCGACAGGCCGCGACGCTGGAACTCGAGCGCAGCGGAGACACCGGCGATTCCTGCACCGATCACGACCGCATCGCAGTCGATGCGCGTGGGTGTTGATGTTCGCCGCCAGTGGGAGATCGTCATGGGGCGGTGCTCGTGGGTGGTGGTTCGGCAAGTTGGAAGACGGGCCCGGTGCGGGCGCGGGCGAATCGCCGCGCGTTGTGGAGAGCTTTCCGAAGCCCGAACTGATACGCGGCGTTACCGAGCGAGACGAAGACAATCGACGCCGCGGTGATACTCAGGAGAATCGACGCGACGGGTTCGAGTTTCGGGTATGTCTGGGTATGTTGCAGGATCAACGTGAGCCAAAGACCCGGGATCATCGCCGCCGCGCCCGCGATCAGCATCCAGCGCATGACCTTGCATGCGGTGATCGCGCTGCGGCGACCGGCCACGCGGCATTGTTCGGCGAGGTATGGCAGACCAATGAGCATGCGGCTGCTCCAGACGAGGGCTGCAAAGCCGATCAGCAAGGTCGGCACCCACCGGCCGACACGGACCAAGGGGTTTGCATCGGAAGCGATGGCGATCCACCCGAGCACGATCGCAACGCAGCCGCAACCGGCGTATATAAGCGCCAGTGGCGTGAACGCCGGGTTCGGCGGGCGATACGTAGGGAGAAAGACTTCACCGTTAGGAAGCGCAACAGCAGCAGGCTTGGTCGTGATGCGGAACCATCCGATCGCGGCGAGGATGGGCCCGCTGCCTGCGAGTGTCACGGCCATGAGGCCGAACACCTCGGCAGCGTTGCGGCTCGGTCGGATGCCGAGAAACGCGACCAGGAAAAACATCGTAAGCGCGAGTACGTACACCACTGGAAGCTGGACGGAAGCGAACCCCGCCAACAGCGCACCGGTGCGCAGTCTGCGCACGTGTGCATCGCAGTAAAGCGTGGGGCTGGCGAGCGAATCGGTGCAGGGTGAGCCGCATTCCGGGCAGCACTCGTCGAGGCGGAGCGAGCGCAACTCGTAGCCGCACGCGATGCAGGGGAGCTGCTGTGCGATGCGGATGGCTGGATCGGTCATGACTGGATCGGTCATGCCCAAAGCGTACCGCCGAATGGCTTGAAAGTTTGCGTTATGAGCCGCCGATGGTTACTTCTTCGGCAGGCCCTTGAGCGCGCTGATGACCAGCAGAACCAGGAAGATGATGAACAGCACCTTGGCGATGGTGGCGGCCAGACCGGAGAGGGCACTGAAGCCCAGGTAGGCGGCACCGAGGGCAAAGAGGAGAAAGATAAGGGCGTAATACAACATCGTGAGACTCCCGTGTGAGGCCCAACCTGTGGCCGTGCGCTCCAAGCCTAACACATCTCAAGCCATGATGCACGAACTTATAAGTGGGCCATGTTCCCGATGGCCCGCCCGTACGTCTGCACGCACTTGTTGGCCGCGCCATCCCATGTGAGCTTGCGAAGCTCGAAGCTGCCGTGCTCGCGCAGGGTTTGCGAGAGTGGCGGGTGGCGAAGGACGGCGACGATCTTGTTGGCGATCTCGTCGATATCCCAGAAATCGACCTTGAGCGCGTGGGTGAGCACCTCGCTCACGCCCGATTGCTTGCTGATGATGACGGGGACATCGTTGCGCATGGCCTCGAGCGGGGCGATGCCGAAGGGCTCGCTGACGCTGGGCATGACGTAACAATCGGCCATGCGGAAGACTTTATCGACCATCCCGCCGCGGAGGAAGCCGGTGAAAAGGACGCGGTGGCCGATGCCGTGGTGCGCGGCCTCTTCGATCATGCGGGTGGTCATATCGCCCGAGCCCGCGACGACAAACTTGACGTTGGGCACGACCTCGAGCACGCGCTTGGCGGCGCGGATGAAGTACTCGGGGCCTTTCTGCATGGTGATGCGCCCGAGGAAGAGGACGATGCGGTCGCTCCCGTCGATGCGGTCGCCCTCGCGCGGCTGCTGATCATCGGACTCGATGCCGTTGTAGACGACATCGATCTTGCCCGCATCGACGCCGAAGCGGCGGACGCAGATGCTCTTGGTGTATTCGCTGACGGCGATGCAGCGGATCGCGCCGTGCATGCCGCGACGCTCGATGTCGTAGAGGCGCTGGTCGATGCTGTCTCCCGAGCGGTCAAACTCGGTGGAGTGGACGTGGACGACCAGGGGCTTGCCCGAAACCTGCGCGAGCGCGAGCCCGGCGGGATAAGTCATCCAGTCGTGGGCGTGAATGACATCGAAGCGCTCAGTGCGCGTCACGGCCACAACAAGGCGCGCGTAGCGCTCGGCGTTGGTGAGCATGTCACCCTCGTAGCCTGCGCCCGCGCCGGTGCCCGGTGCCGAGCGGCCGCCCGGTGTGCTGATGCCGCCCATGGCGGTGAGCACGGGATCGTGCGCGTGGTGCGCCGCGGCGGATGATGCGTGGTCGGAGTAGACCTTGCCATCGATGATAAATGTGCCTGTGCCCGCGCTGCCCGGCACGCCACCTGCGGGTAGGGACTGATCAAAGGGCTTGTAAGAAGAGAGCGAGCCCGAGCCTTCGCCAGCGGGCACACCGTGAAAGGTGGCGTGGGCGAAGCCCTCCATCGTGTAGGCGGCGTTGGGACCGCCCCCGACTCCCGCTGAATCCGTTGGCGCGGCGGAATAGGCGTGTGTGCCACTGCCCGGTCCAGCACCCGCGGGTGCGCCGGGAGCGGCGGCTGGCAGATTCATGGCGCGGATTGCTTCGGGCGAGAGCAGGCGGATATGCGAGGCCTGCGAGCGATCAACGGGCTTGGGCAGAACGAAGACGACTTCCTGACCGAGGCGGTCAAGAGCCTTGGTGAGTCCGTAGCAGGCGGTGCCAAGACCACCGGCGATGAAGGGAGGAAACTCCCAGCCGAGCATGAGTATGCGCACCGGGTTCACTCCTCTTCCTGTCCGGCATCCATATCGCCGAGGCGACGGAAGCACGCTTCATACGCAAGGAGCCACTGTGATGCAAGTTCGATGGATGAGGCTTCGTTGGCAAGCTCGACCGTGAACGGAAGTGCGGAGCGGAAGGTGAAAAGCTTGAACGGGGGTTCGGAGCGGAAGTGCTCGAAGGTGGTTTTCAGGCCGCGAAGGGCGGCGGATTTCACATCGTAGTCCTGATCGGCGAGTTCCTCATCGAGCAGTTCCCCGATCTTGTCGCCGGTGTGAACAAGGTCGGCCTCGATCGACTGGCTGAGCCAGCGATTGGCCGTGACGAGCGAGACCCAGACCCTCGGTTGCCCAGCGCGATCAGGCTGCACATCGAGCCGAAACTCGGCGGGCTCTGCGGAGTTGGCGGCGGGGCAGGTGAGGCGGAGCAGGCTTGGCGAGAGATTCACCGGCCTGAAAACCTCGGCCCGAGCGGCACGCACACGAACACCCTCAAGCAACACCAGCACACCTCCCCGAAGTGACTCCGGGAGTTCGTGCGGGGGGGTGGTGGCTTGCGGGGGGGGGGGTGGGGGGGTGGAAGGCGACGTGGTCATAATAGATGATGAAGGGCAGACGGCGGATGGGGTGGGCATGAGCGGCAAGGATAGGGGGGAAGGGGTGGAGGAGGTATGGGGCGGAGGTTTTTAACGGACCAATAGCGTCGACCGGCAAGGCGCGGGGCAGGCCATGCTGCCGATTCGACTCGACAGACGTGCATCGTGGTTTCGATGATTGGTTAAAGTTCGGGCGTGCTGACGATCACTGCTTTGGTAGGCGAGTCAGCGAGGTTGTTGACCACCACCCGTCGATCGAGCACGCGCCGGGGTTCGTTAACCCGGCCCGTACCTCGCTCGCCACCGGTGCATCGAGAACAAGCACGCCCCGACCGGTGCCGGTGAACTGCCCGCTCCAGACGATGCGCTCCTTCCACACCGATTCGCCCACCGCGCGGCGGGTGCGGTCGAAGTCCTCCGCCGTCACCATCACATAGGCGCGGATGTTGGGCGGTGGGCTGCCGGGTGCTGGGGTTTGGGAGGTAGGTTGGGCTGTGGCTTGGGCGAGCATCGCCTGTTCGAGTTCATATGTCTGACGCAGTGAGGGCGCTGCACGGAGGGCGTGGGCATCGGCGACAAACTCGCCCGCCTGCACACCCGGATCGGTCGCCGCAAGTTCTTGCGCCTGCGAGATGGTGGGCACATCCATAAGCAGAATGCCGCGCAATGCTTTGTCTTCGGGCTTGGTGAACGGCCCGGCGATGAGGAGCGAGCGCTCATCGGCAAGGCGCTGAATGTTCGCCATGTGCCCGGCAAACATGGTGCTGCGCTGCGCCTTGTCGCCCGTGCCGCTGGTGGGACCGGATTTGAGGTAGACCAGCACATACTCCGCATCTTCGCGCTCGCGCGGCACGGCACTGCAGCCGATAGAGCCAAGCAGGCACCAAGCGATGAGCAAGCGCATGATTGCGTGGCGGGTGGAAGAGCGTTGTGTCGATGGCGGTTGGAGCGGTGTGTGCTTCATTGCGGCGGTGTACATGGAGCGGGTGGGGAGTGGTGAGTGATGGGTCAGGTGTCCCCAGGTCTCCGATAGTCAACGGGCGCGGGCTCTTCCCCATCATGCGAGGCGGGCGCATGCCACAACGCCAGTCCGGCGTTCACGCGATCAACCCCACACTCTTGAACTCGTGGCCCGGCAGCACGGTCTTGATGTTGGGGTTGCCCAGGTGCGTGCCGACCAGTTCGCCGAGCACATCGCGGAAGTCGATCGTGTGCAGCAGGTCGCGCTTCTGGTGGAGCTGCTCGGGGGCGAGGCCGGGCCAGTTGGCGACCACGGGCTTGCCCGCGCGGAGCGATGAGGCCCGCTTGATTCCGCCGCCGACGAGGAACATGCAGTTGGCCCACCCGTGGTCGGTGCCGCCGGTGCCATTTTCCGCGGCGGTGCGTCCAAAGTCGGTCATGGTCACGATGAGCGTGTCGTCGATGCGGTCGCCCAGATCTCGCGTGAACGCGGCCACCGCATCGGCGAGTGTCTGGGCCAGCGTGCCAAACGCGCCTTGCCCGCCCGCGCCCTGGTTCTGGTGCGTGTCCCACCCGTTGAGATCGACCTCGGCCACCTCGAGCCCCACATCGGCCTTGATCAGCCGCGCAACCTGCATGAGTTTGCGGCCCAGATCGCCCTTGGGATACTCGACCGCGGGCGCGTATTCGCCGCTGGTGACGGCGCGGAGTTGCTTGATCCCTTCGAGCGTGGTGCCGGTGGTGCGGCCGACAAGATCTCTTGCGGCGGAGAGTGCTTCGGGGTTGGTATGGGCAAGGCCAGTGGCGTGTCCACTTGTTGGGCCACTGGCAGGCGACCTGCCAGCGCCACCTTGGCCGTACGCGTGCTCGAGGGCGGCGGTGATCGCGTTCGGATCGACCTTCTTGGGCGCGGGGAGCGAGAGGTCTTCCAGGCCGCGGATCGCGAACGCGCTCGCCTTGCCGTGCATGATTCGCGGCAGCGAATCGCCGATGGCCACCGCGCGCAGCACCGTGCCCTCGGCACCTTGCGATGTGAGCAGGTGGCGGTTGAGCCAGCCGTCGGAGTTGATGGTGTTGCCGACAACGCCGGTCTCCCACGTATCCTGCTCTTCAAAGTGCGAGCGTGTGTTGCGGTCATACCCCACGGCGTGTGTCGCGATGGCCAGCCCATCATCAAAGAGCGGCTTGAGCGCGCCCATGCGCGGGTTGAGTCCGAAGAACCCGTCGAGATCGATCGCCCCGTTCTCGCCGCTGCCGGGGCGAGCGACTGAGATGCCCTTGCGCAGGTCGTAGTAGGGCTTATCCCCGTGCGGAACGACGAGGTTCAGACCGTCGGCCCCGCCACGAAGAAAGATGGCAACCAGCGTCTTGTTGCGTGCCACACGCACAGGTGTGATGCGCGCAAGGGCCGATGCGGGCAGGGCGGGAAGGACCCCCGCGTATGCCAGCGCAAGGCCGGTCGTCTTGAGGAAGTAGCGACGGGTGAGGTTGTTCATAACGGGAACTCCGAAATGCAAAGAGCAAGCCGCGGCATGAGAGCCCAGGTCTTGTGTTGGGTTGTTGTGTTCACTTGAGCTGCACTTCCGGAGTGCACGCGATGAAGACCGTCAGCACGCGCGCACGTTCATCGCGCTTGCCGCTGGTCTTGGCGAAGAGTTCAACCGCCGCAGTGTTCGACGCCTCTCCGAGCAGGCGACCGGTGAGGCGGGTAGAGATGAGATCGATGATCGACTGAACATCATCATCGGCTATCGGCTTGTCGCCGCTGCGCAGCTCGGCGGGGACCATTTCAAGCAGGGGTTGCTCGAGTCGCTTGGCAAACTTCCATCGCTGCAGCATGGCGTTCGAGTCCATGACTTCATCGTCGCTTTCCTGATACCCATCGGGTGTCGATCGATCAAACATGCCGTGGCCGGAGAGGTTGAGGTAGTCGTGAATTGTGTTGGCATCGGCCGCGCGGGCCGAGCGCGAAAGGCGGAAGGCAAACTCGGGCGGGTGCGCTGCGCGGGTTCCGGGCAGGACGGTGTAGAACGCGGGGTGGTGCGCGAGTTCGAGCAGCACTTCACCCATATCGCCACCCGTGCGTGTGAATGCCGAGGCGAGCGATTCAACAACATCATCACGCGCGGGGAAGCCGAGGTAGTGCTCGGCGATTTTGCGGCCGATGTATTGCGCGGTGCTGGGGTGACTGGCGAGGATCTCGAGGGCCGCCAGCGTGCGGGTGTAGCGGTCTTCGGGTGAAGTGGTGGAGAAACGGTGACCAAGGAAGTTTGCTGGCTTTTCATCGCCGAGCAGGGGGTCATAGCGGAAAGACTCGGCCATGCCGTAGTCGTCGGAAGAGGCTTCCATCAGTTCATCAGTAAGCGCGGCCGCGGGCTCGCGGGCGAGCGTCCACCCGGTGAGCAGCTTGGCGAGCGCGGTGACATCGTCCTGCGTGTAGCCTCCGTTCACACCGAGGGTGTGAAGTTCCATGATCTCGCGCGCGTAGTTCTCGTTGATCTTGCGGGCGAAGGATTGAGATTGATCGAGATAGATCAGCATCGCGGGACTCTTGGCGCTCGCGAGCAGAAGGTCGGAGAAGTCGGCGATGCCCAGTGCATCAAACCGCGCGTGCTCATCGGCCTTGCGGCGCGGCTCGGCCTTGCGCATCCACGTTGAAAAGTGATTCTCGGCCCAGAGCACGAAGCGCGTGCGAACGGGATTTGGCGTGACTATCGCCTGCATGATCGCGCGCCGGGGAACATCGCCCGCCGAGCGTGAGTCCGGGTAGCGAACCTCGCCGATCTCACGCGCGGTCTCGACCCCGGGAGAGTCGGCAGCCTGCGCGAGCCGGTCACGCAGATACGCATCAGTTCCGAGCAGCAAGGCCGACGCCAGCTCACGCTCATCCGCGCCATAGGCAAAGCGGTCGAGCATGATCACCGCGCGCTCATAGTCGGTGAGGACTTCGAGCGCGAGCGATTGCCCATCGCTCGATGTCGATGAGGTCGCCCGAACCGTGCGGGGTTCACTCTCCGAACTGCGGCCCGCGCTGTCTGTCACACGGATAGTTATCGAATGTTCGCCGGGAAGTGGTGCTCCACGCATCGAGATTGGCAGCAGGTACGGCCCCGGGCGGCGGCGAAGATCGAGCGCGAGCCCGTGTGGCTTGCCGTTTAGAAATACCTGCGCTGTTGCCGGTGAGGCTGAGCCCGAGACACGCACGATGACGGCATCGGCCCCGCCAGAGCGAATGACCGCCCCCTGCTTCGGATACAGCAGCGATGCAACAAGCGGCGCGGGCGAGCCAGGATCGACAGCGGTTCGACGGAAGGCCACACCCTGGATGAACACGTTGCGATCATTGGGTTTGCCATCCGCCCCAACTTCATACTTATCGTTGATGAACGCGAGCTTGAGGAACTTGTGCCCGCGTTCGAGCATCAACTTCGCCGCAGTCTTCCCTTGTTCGTCGGTTCGCAGGGTGTGCGAATCCCATCCAGTTGGGACTCGGAGCGCGCCGAGCGGTTCTTCCGTGCCGCACGCGGCCGCGTCGAGCGCGCCGTGCAGCAGCGTGGCCTCGACGATAGGAGGACCGTCGAAGTGCTGACCCTTTGCTTCGATATCAAGCTCGAAGGTTCCTGCAAGTTCATCGGGCAGTCGAAGGATGATCGACGACGCAGCGAACAACCCGAAGCATAACTTTTCGGAAGGATTCTGCTCGCTGGTAATGAACGCTCCCGAGGCATCATCCCAACCCGGCTCGCGCACCGTGAAGCGCTCGAAGAGTGAACCCGCAGTGCCGGTGGTGGAATCGCTCAGTCCGGGTCGGAGCACATGCTGAACCGGTGTGCGTGCTTCAAGACCACCCGGCCCGCGCCCGACGAGCGCGAGCGTGTTGTCGCCCGGCTTGAACATTGACCACGGGATGGTGAAGCGTGGCGCGACGCTCAGTTGCGATCCGACCGGCACATCATTCAACATCAGCGTCACGCGCGGCGTGCGCCGATAGGCGGCGGCATCATTCATGCCGGGCCACCACGCCGCGGCACGAACTTCAAGGTCGCCCGCGATCTCGCACCCATCCAGTGGTCGTGCAAAGGAAAGGCGAAAGCCGGGCTGCGAACGCAACCTGGAAGACTCCGGCCAGGCAAGGCCTTGCGATGGTGTGCCGGCGGACATCGTTCCCGCGCCACTCCCCATCATGCCCATCGTCTCGCCGCTCATGGTGCCACCGGTCATGGCGGCCCCGCTCATCATCATGGGTGATGAGGCCTCGGGCGCCGTGGTCATTGCCGACACTGACGACACTGACGACACTGACGACATGGGCGACATGGACATTTCACCCGACGATGCGGTGCCTGCAATGTTCGATCCACCGACATCACCCACCCGCGCGATCTCGACCTTATCAAGCCGAAGATTTCGATCCGCACCACCCGCGGCGTAAAAATCGTTCAGATAGTCGAAACGCACAACGTGCTTGCCGGGTTCCAGACGGATCGGTGTACCGATCGGTGTCCGATGCCATTCCGGCGAAGCAATCGCCGAGCGCGTGATGGGCCGCTCGGCCTCATTGATGACGATGCCGACACTCGGCAGTGCGCCGCAGGCAATATCACCTTCGCCCGTCAACATCACCTGGTACCAACCCGGTCGGCCCTCGGGAACTTCAACAGGAAACCGGAAGTGCGGGTTCGAACCGGAGTTGTCGAAATACTTCTCGCCCGATGCGTGCTTGTCCTCGCCAAATTTTGGCTTGCGCTCACGCCGGTTCTCGGGAAGTTCGGGAAGGTCGTACGCCGCCTCGCACTCGCCTGAAAGCAACTGACTTGACTCAGGGCGAAGGATCTGAAGCTCAACATGGTCAACTTCATGATGAGCAACTGATGCCCCGACCGCGATGGTCGCACTGAAAGTGCATGACCCTTCGGCAATGCTCGAAGTGTTGATCTCAAACACCGCCACACCCAGTGGGCCTTGCTTGATGGTGTTGGTCCACATCGGCTTGAACGGTGTCGAGAATCCGCGAACTGCAAGTTCCGGGAGAGCATCTTCATCAAGGCCCGGCCGCCACCACGTCACACCGACCGCGATGGTCCCCCAGACTCCGGCCCCATCGGCGGGCGATGAGATCCGCACTCGCGCCGGCGCGGCGGGATCACCCGTTGAAACAACACGCAATCCGACCGGCACCTCACCGATTGTGACCGTTGTTTCACCTACCTTGAGAGGTCGCACAACAACGCACCCGAGTGTGCGCCCAGTGAGCACACTGGTCGCGCCCACCACCTCGGCAACATCAGGATCGGCAACCGCGACCGGCACCACCCGGTCAAACGGCGCCGACTCGCCAACTCGGAACTGAAAGACGCAGACGGTGCCGACGCTTGCCGATCGTGAAGGGATGAGGGGGACGATGCCCATCGTCCGTGCCGATGAGAGCCGCTGGACATTGACCCCCGCCGCCAACTCGTCGATGGGAGGAAAAGCGGCCGCGAACGCCGCGGGCATCGCCAACTGAACAGCCACCAGCGGACCAACCCTCGCGAACAATATTGAAACCGACCGACGAACCCTGGTCATGCCGTGCCTCCTGATAAACAGGTTGTACCGAGTTGTCGCTCGGAGTTTACCGAAGTGTGGTTGATATTCGGACGGTTGTCGGTTGAAGATCGTGATATGGGAAGAAAAACCGTCTGGTCGTCGGGCTCGACATGGACCCCCGACATACCCTAACCTTGCTTCCCCCCGGTTCGGCTGCAAGGCTTGGCCGAGGTCCACCCGCCCAGGTGGCGAAATTGGCAGACGCACTACCTTGAGGTGGTAGCTCCCGCAAGGGAATGGAGGTTCAAGTCCTCTCCTGGGCATTCAGATCGGTGTTTCAAGCGGGCACACCAGATTTTCGGAAAGGGCTTGCCCTTCCCGACTGGTGCAACAGGTCGCCACGTCCGCGTCCACAGCTCGCGAATGCTGCACCGATCGGCGACCGACCGCTCACCTTCGGAACCGTGCCCCCTTGATCGACGGATAGCGCAGCGGCGGCTGCAACTGCTTGTATCTCGCTTTGGTCGCCTGTGGCCACGCGAAAGTCCGGCCGCCGGACAACAGCCTCTGCGAAAAAGCGGTATCTTGTCGATGGGCTCGGCTGGATCAGGCTCGGCTGGATCAGGGTTGGCTGGATCAGGGTTGGCCGGAGCGGCAGGCGGGGCTGATGCGGCGGGAATGAAACGGCCGGAAGGGTGCGGCGGGTAACGACGGATCGTCCAGACACACACACTCGATCCCACCATGAAACTCAAGACATCTGCACAAGCGGGCCGGGCCAGAACGTGGCGGGTCTCATTCGCCGCGATGCTGCTGAGCAGCGGGTCCATCTCGCATGGTCAGTCTCCGTCCGCTCCCCCTCCAGCCCCCCCTCCACTCCCCGCTCAAGCGGCCGTTCCTGCGGTGGTACCACCGGTGGTCTCACCTCCGGTCAATGCGCCAAGGACGGTCCAGCCATCTAAAGAGCCTGCCGAAGTGCTCGTCCTCCTGAAGAACGGGCAGCGCATCACCGGCCTTCTCGTCGATGCGACACAAGAGGAGATTGTGCTGCGTGTCGCGGGCATCCGCACGCGCCTGCCGATGGCCGATATCGAGAAGTATGATGTGCTCCCCTCGATCATGCAGCGGTACAACCAGCTTCGTGAAACCATCGGTACCGATCCGAACCAGATCGTGCATCTCGCCGAGTGGTTGCAGGCCCGTGAGCGTTACGCGCTCGCCCTTACCGAAGTGCTCCGCGCGCTCACCATCAACCCCGACCACGGTGGGGCTCGCAGGCTCAGGAGCGTGCTGGAGCAGCAGATCCTTCTCCGCTCCAAGGTTCAAGAAGCACCCACGCCCGAAGAGGCGCCCGCGATCGAGACGGCCACCCCCAGCCGCCCACGACCCGGCGAGTTCCCTTTGCTTGATCCA
>JBBSBC010000038.1:0-24852 GCA_038251595.1 Phycisphaerales bacterium
CCCTGCGCGGCACCCATTAGCCTGGGTGTGACCTGGCAGATGGGTTCATCGACACCCGCGCCGGCGCGGGCGGACCAGATGAACTCGGCGTTGGTGTAGCGCACCGGCGTGCCGCCTGCGGGTGGGACGATGGGCGTGTTGTTCAGGTCGCCCCAGCCGCGTCCGCCGGTTGAGGTGGTGTTGACGATCGACCCGACCGGATCGGTAAAGACTTCCTGAACGCGCCGGGTTCCGTCGTAGAAGTAGTCTTCGGTGCGCTGGACGGGCGCGCCGGCGGAGTCGAGGGTCTGCCAGGGGCGCGCGGTGCGGATGAGGCGTCCCAGCGCGTCGTAGGTGTGGCGAGCGATACATGCGCCGGGCGTTCCGCCGATGGTGCCATCGGTGGCGATGGTGGCGGAGCCGATCAGGTTGACCTGCGAGAGACGGTTCCAAGCATCGTAGTGGTAGATGAACGCGCCATCAGAGCGCAGGTTGTCGGTGCGGTCGTGATGGAGAGTCTCGGTGAGGGTTGCGCCGCCGGGACCACCCGTCATGGCGCGCTCGGTGGGACGGTTGCGCCGATCGTTGGGTTGCAAGATTGAGAGCGCGGGATCGGCCGTTCCAGAGAGATCCAGATCGCCGGTCACCTGGCGGGTGGGGTGGTTGTCGATCGCATCCCACCCGATCTGATCTGAACGTGGGCCTGCGCCGGCCGCGCCGGTGCCAGCGAGGATTGAACCGGTGGCGAGATCGGCGGTGCCGAGCGCGGAGGCGATGAGGCGTGAGAGCGGGTCGTGGGTGTAGTCGCGCGAGCGGGTGTTGGCGCGCGCGCCGAGCTGGCCCGGTGTGGAGGTTGGCACTTGATCGACGCGCATAGACGTGCGGCGGCCCGCAAGGTCGTAGCGATATTGATGGCGTGCAACTGTTCCGCCTGTCCATGCGAAGAGCGCGGATGCGGGCGAGGTGAGGTGCCAATCGGCCATTCGACCGAACCGATCGAGGCCGGTCCAGCCGTGTGTTCCACCGTAGTTTGCGGGCGGTGCGAGCGAGAAGGCCGCGCCGTTGCCCAGTTCGGTGCTGGTGAGTCGAGCAAGACCGCCGTATCGGTAGGTGGCGATGGGGCCAAGCGCGGCCTCGCTGATGTTCGTGACGCGGCCGAGCGCGGCGGAGATGGCGTTGTCTGGCGGAGGGGGCAGTGGCCCACCGACCGGCGTGCCGTAGGCGAGGGCGAGGACGCACCCAAAGCCTCCTTCGGAACGCGGGGGATAGTTGATCGCGGCGAGCCGATCGTGATTGCCGGACATGATGCCCGTGTTGGTGTTGAGCGAAGCCGGGGCGTAGTTGCGGAAGTATCGAATGGTCGAGCCCAGCACGCCGGCACTGTGGTCGTGTGATTGCGCCTCACCGATGAGGTTGCCGCGACCGTCGTAGGTGAACGCACTGGTGGTGAAGGGCGGAGAGGTCTGGTCGGATGCGGCGCGAGTGCCGGTGAGGCGAGCCAATCCGTCATACTCGAACTCAGTGAAACCGGTGGTGAACGAATCGGCGAGTGTTGGCACCGATGGTGCGGGTGGTGCTGCGGTGCGGATGGCCGCCAACAGTCCTTGCTCGTTGTAGGTATAGGTAAATAGTGTGCCCAAGGCATCGGTTCGCTGGGCGATGCGTCCATCGGGGAAGTAGGAATAGGTGAATGAGGGCGCGGACTCGGCTACGGGCTGGCCGGTTGATGGATCTGGCAGGCAGACCTTCCAAACCTGCTCGGGGTCGTAGCAGGGGTTTGGTGAGAGTGCGACGATCAAGCCACTTGCGGCTTCACCCACGATCGCGGCACCGATCGAAGAACCATCGGGAAGTGTTTGCCCATACACCAGCCGCGTGACCTGCGCGCTGCCATCGGTCGCCGACCATGGAACGCTGGGTTCGACGGGCGATTGCCAGAACGGATGGTTCGCGGGGCAGTTGAGCGCACCGATCTTGTCGAGCCGGCCATCGGCATAGGCCGAGCAGGTGACGCGCCGGCGTGCGGGGTCGGGGTCGTGCGCGTTCTCGATGACGATGGTTGTGCGCTTGAGTCCGTCGTAGCGGGTGCGGGTGATGGCGCCCGCGGCATCCAGTTCCGCGGATTTCAGGCCGGAGGCGTTGTATTGGCACGCACCGATGATGGCGCGCTGCAACGGGCCGGATGCGCCGCCGATGGCGCGATCAAACCCCAACAGGATGGTGTCGTTACCCCAGCCCGCGAGCGGATCGGGCCCGAATATACGCGGGTCAGCGGTTGGGCGTGCTGGCTCGGCCAGCGACGAGGCGGTGTAGGCGTCATCATCAGAGATAATGCCGAGGTCTGCCCAAGCGACCAACCGATCCGACTTGTCGTACCAGTTCCATCGGAGTGTGCGAGCGGCAATCGACTCGGTGAGCGCGACGCTTGATGGCGGGGCGTTGGGCGACCGCTCCCAACGGATCGTGCGAAGTATGTTGGAACTGGCGGTGTTGGATTCGTACGTGTGCTCTTCGCGCGAGACTTCGAGACTGGCCGCGAACAACGAGGATTGCAAGAGGCGTCCGAGCGCGTCGTAGGTGTATCGGGTCGTTCCCGAGTCTGGTGCTGTGGATTCCAAGACCCGCCCGGCGTGGTCGTGGTAGGTGATGGTTGAGGTAAAGCGGGAATCGTTCGTGTTGCCGGATGCGTCGTAGGCGCGCGTCTCCTTCACTCGACCGGCGAGGTCGTAGATCACTTCGGTGAGTTCAAGAGGATTGGTTGCGAGCACAGCGCTGGCCGCGGGCTCATCGGCACCGGCCGGTGCTTTGCGCGGATCAATCGCATCGAACCCTTGCGCACCTTCGGGTCCGCCTGCGCCATAGGTTGCCACGAACCGTGCTCGATCCTGATGATCCAACCACGTCACGGTGACCGAGAGGATCGGTGCGTTTACTCCGCCACGAGCGTGCAACGCGCGATAGACCGGGCGCATGCGCCAATCGTGCCCGGTGCGCTCGGACCATCCCACATCGTTCTCGTTGTTGGCGGGCGGCTGTGTGCAGTTGGGCAGGTTGGGGGGGATCGTGAAGCCGTACTGATTTTGGATCTGGTCGCGATACGTGCGCTTTTCGACGGTTTGCAGGGCATCGTTCACGCCCTCCCCAAAGCTCATCTTCTCGGTGAGCGTGAGGTTGTCGGGATAGCTGCTGGTATCGCACGGGTCGGGCGGGCTCGTCCAGCCCGGCGGGCGGGCCGTTCCCCAGTAGACGTGGGTGTCATTTGTGCCCTTGTAGACGTGCGAAAGACGCCCGAGCGCATCAAAGACGCGACGCGTAAGCGCACCGCGGTTGGTGCGCTCGCGGATCAGGTTTCCCCATCCATCGGGCCACGCGGCGATGGCGAGAACTTCGTCGGGGTTCTCTGTTTCGGCCTTGCGGTCGATGATCTTTACGCCCTGCGTGCGGCCCGTGGGGCCGCGTTCTGGCATCACCTCGAGCGTAATGCGTCCGGGTTCCATTCCGTCCGGACCGGTCTGCAGGTTGATGGCTCCGGCAATCTCCATCTCAACCGCGCCGATCACCTCGTCGTCAAAGAGCGTTGTGACCAGGCAGGTGCTGAGGCATCGACCCGTGTTCGGATCGACATCGCGATAGTGCCGCTCTTCCCAGAGCGTGCGCGTGGTCGTGGTGGCTGCGCCGCCGAACATCGCAAGCGCGGGGTTGGGCATTGTTGTAGGAACATCTTCAACGCGCTGATACTTTCGGCGCGTGAAGAACTGTTTCAACCCATTCGGACCCGTGATCGATTTCAGACCACGGTCGTCGTAGCGATAAGTCGTTATCAGGTGGAGCGCTGGCACATCCGGCGGAGCAAGGCGGGTTGATTCTCCGGTGGCATCCAGAACTTCCAAGAGCGGGCGACCCCGGTAATCGAACGCGAACAGGTCTACGTGCCGCCGATGACCGAGCGCGGCATCGGTCGGAACACCGTCCAGATCGCCGAGCCCATATTCACGCCTGGTCGGCAAGCCGGTTTGCGGCGAGAAGTATTCGGCCTCAAATGGCCGCAGCGCACCCGACGCAGCCCCGACCTGCACCGGAGGACCGATCCGCTTGCGCATCAACACCGGTCGCCGCTCCACCGTTATGCTCAGCCCGAACGGGTCGTCCGGAGCTTCCCCGAGTTCGTAGACCCAGTCGGTCGTTTCATGTGTCGAACCGAGCGAAGGAGAGGAAGGAACGCCCCCGAGCGCGCCCGCGGCGGTCCTTGGCCTAGATTCCCTCGTGAGCAGGTCGGTTCGATCTGGGTTGGCGCGCTCGTTCAGGAGGGTTGGATAGACCGTACGCTGCGGGGGTGGTGTCCCGTTGGCCACGAGCACTCCGTCTCCCTGCTGCACACCGATCATGCTCGGCTCGCTGGCGAAGTTCTGGCCATACTCATACTTGACCACCAAGCCCTGCACATCGGTTGTGCGTCGCTGCGGATCGTTAACGTCCACGTTCTTCGGGCTTCCCCAGCCGGGCGATTTCAGAAGCACGGGACGGCCATTCTCGTCGCGATCAAACTCTTGCGCAATACCCGTGGATTCGGTCACCAGCCCGCGCTCATCCCACGTCTTTGTGCGGAGCACCAGGCCCGCGGCGTTCATCACGATCATGCGGCGGGTCGATAGGCGGGTGGTCCAAGTTTGATCTATCGGCAATCCGTTGGGGTAGTGTCCCGAGGCATTGGTCACGGTGCCAGCGCCGTCGTTCGGAACTTCCGCGCGGTTGGGCTTGTACTGATCGATGAAGGTGATCCAACACGCATCGTCGGCCTGCCAGGTTCCCCAACGGTCAAATCCGGCGCGGAAACTTTCAAGGCCCGAACCCCCCTGTATCGCGCCTGGAAAGGGCTCAAAGTCAGCGCGGATGTAGCGGTAAGGATGATGATGGATCGCACGCAGGTAGCCGAGTTGGCAGGTGGTCAGCTTTCCGATCGGGTGAGGGGCCGACCAAATGAAGGGGATTCGGTTGGGGGCTTCGTACCCTTCGGGCAGATAGAGGTACCTCACCATGTGCTTGAGCGCCGGAACTCCGCCGCCGACATCCCGATGAAAGATGCCGTACTGACCATCGATGAGGAGCGTCAGGCGACTCTGATCCTGGACTCCGGTCAAATCCGCGAGTTCAACTCCGGGCCCGCCCGGCTCGGTGGTGTATTGCGACAATCGCGCACACCCGGAGCCGGATTGATCGTTGATGAGGTCATATCGGAACGCCTGCAGCCCGACATCAAACAGCTGGCTCAGAGACCGTCGAACCACCGGCGAGTTGGCGTTCTCGTCGGCGAGCCTGACCATCCGGCTGCTGCCGGCGTAGTGCATCAGATCGTAAACTGTTGGATTGGACATTCCCGCTGGCAAATCTGGATCGTTGCCAGCACAGTCCCAGCCACCTCCGCCTGTAGCGCACCGTTCATCCGCTCTGGCCCAACCGGCAAGAATCTGCTTGACTGTGCCATCACGATAGAACCCCTTAATTTCACCCCGATCGACCTCTGTCGGACCGACGCAATCCTTGGGACGAACGTAACAATAAATCGAGCTCCGCTGCGTGACCGGGCTTTCGGTCAATCCAGCCTGACTTTCGGTTCGGTCATAGACCGTTGCCTTCAGCAGTCGTGCTGCGCCGAATGAGCGCGGACAGATGTTTCCGAGTACGCTCCACATTCGTTGGTCGCGATAGCTCTCCAAGTTGCTGCCTGTTGGATCGCCGGACCGAACAAGCGGCGAAGAATCGGTGGGCGTTCGCATGTCTTCGATGGGTGAGTACATGTAGCGGACCTGGTACGTCCAGTCGTCATCCATGCTCAGCAGCGGGGCCGCATCGACCGAATCCATCACGCGCAGAACGTCGGCGCACTGTCGTGGCAAGAGGTCCGCAGACCCCGCGTACATGCTGTTCCACGGATACAACTCGGGCGAAGTGACAAGCAGACAGGTGTTCGTGGCTCCCTTGCTGGGGAGCGAACGATCGCCTTTGAAAGCGTGGATCGAGTGCAGCATCCGCGGCTTGTTGTACCGAACGCTGCCAAGCAGCGGGTCGAACTCGCGGTAGGCATAGAGCAACGTCCAGACCGCAACCTCACTCGCGGATTCAAACAGCCTCACCCGAGTCAGTTGGCCGCAGCCGAGTGAAGAATAATCGGACTCCGCCAGCCCGGCAGCACCCTGACCACTGTTCGGCACGGTCCGTGGTGTCAGACGGCCTCCACACTGCGCATATTCCATCTCGGCGCGATTCCCGAAGCGGTCCTTCATCCCCACCAGCAGCCCGACCATCCGCGGCGCGCCACTCCCAGTGTCGTATCCGGTTCCATGCCCGAAGATGCTTGGTCGCTCGTGGGCCAATGGGTCAGGTGCTCCGAACGACGATGAACGCGACTCCCATGGGATCAACTGGAACCGATACTCCATCGATCCTCGCGACATGTACACCCGCACATGCGTGGGAACTCGTCGCCACGAACTTGTCGCTGCATCCCACGAATCGGCCTGGGTTTCGAGCGTCATCGTTGCATCAAAGTGCGAGGGCGCAATGTAGACCGGAGGTTGTCCGGGATATTGAACCCTTCGCTCGAACGGGATGGAGTGGTGCGCATCGGGGATGAAGTAACATCTCGGAGCATGTTCCGGGGCATCGGGATCTGGCGCGCCGGGGTTGGTCACGATCCCGAGGTACTGGCAATCGAAGAGGAGGATCGGGTTCTCACCGATCATCCACCCCTGGCCGTTCCAATCCCACATCAGTTCGCTCGGGCGCACTGGCCGCATTGGTGCCGATGGTGCGGTATCAACCTGACCAGGAGGGAGATTGCGAAAATTCTCGTTGCTCGGCAGCCCGGCAAGGTGCCCATACGTCCGAACGTGTCTGAACATCGCCCCGCCAAATGGCAACTCAAGATCGACCTCGCGGAGAAGAGGTGAGCCGGTAATCACGTCGATCGCGGCATCCGTATCGCCGGCCACTTGCCTCATCGGATACGTTCTCGCGCCAGCATAGTGCGAGGCTTCCGCCGAGATCAAAGGGGCGGTTCCCATCGCTGCATCGGTGCTCAGCGGCGGATAATCGCCGGGACCGACGCCGATCAGCGTTGAAAAATGCTCGGCGCAGGGTGTTCGATCAAGGGGTGCCGATGGCTCCGCAGGAGTGGGCGGGGGCAGGGGTCGGCGTGGAAAGCCCGGTGCAGGCAGCACGGTCTGGGCTTGACAGACCGGCATTCCTAAACCCGCCGCCAACGAGATCAGCGCAACGATGGCGCACATGTGTTTGTAAAACATGCCGTGTCCTCAAGAGTGTCTGTACTTTGCGAGACGTTTGTCTGCTACGCGCCCAACTGAATCTGAAACAGTGCACGTCCTCGTGCCGAGATTGTCCTGGATCATTCTCCCAACCCTTGTCCAGCCCCATGACCGTACGTATATATACCAACTCGCCATGCTATGTGGGGGAAAAATATGGGAAAATGTGAAAAAACAAGAACGCCTACACACGATCTTCATGTGTAAGCGTGAAGCAAAGTAACAATATGCCTGAATATGGGGAGTTGTGGACCACCTACTTAGGTGTCCATACCCGCAACGTGTACTCGCTGATTACGCCACGTGAACTTCCTGTGCATGAAGTTCGCCAAGAGCGCGTGCCTTGGTCATGGCGAGGTTCAGGTCGGCGATGAGGTCGGCAGCCTCTTCCAATCCGATCGAAAGGCGCACCAGATCTTCAGGCAGCCGACGCTGCGTGCGCACCTTTGGAGGAATGCTGGCGTGCGACATGCAGCATGGCAGGCTGGCGGTTGAGTTCACGCTTCCGAAGCTCACGGCGATGGGGAAGAGCTTCAGCGATTCGACCAGCACACATGAAACCTCGCGCGAGCCCGTGCGGAACGAGATCACCACGCCCGGCCCGCGCGACTGCCGCGCGTGCAGTTCGCGGTCCTCTGACCCGCGCAGGCCGGGGTAAAAAACTTCCTTGACATCTGGGTGCGATTCCAGATGTTCAGCAACCCGCTGGGCCGTCGCCTGCTGACGATCGATGCGCACGCCCAGCGTCTTCATGCCGCGCAGCAGCAGGAACGAGTCAAATGGCCCAAGCCCCGCGCCCTCGGCGTTCTGCACAAAGGCCAGCTCCGCGGCCAGCGCGGCATCATGCACCACCAGCGCGCCGGCCGTCACATCGCCATGCCCATTGAGCAGCTTGGTTGCCGAGTGCAGCACAAT
The DNA here is from genome assembly GCA_038251595.1 of Phycisphaerales bacterium. GTDB lineage: Bacteria > Planctomycetota > Phycisphaerae > Phycisphaerales > UBA1924 > JADLCX01. The sequence continues at coordinate 8,217 of JBBSBC010000038.1, forward strand.
GTCGGCGCCCAGTTCCAGTGGCCGCTGCAACCACGGTGACATGGCCGTTGAATCCACAAGCACGCGCGCCTCAGGGGCGTGGGCTCGTGCCGCCGCGACCACCGCGCGAATATCCACGATTCTCAGCAGTGGGTTCGTGGGCGTCTCAAAGTGGATCAGCCGGGTCCGCGTCGTGAAAGCGCGGGCGAGCGCGGATTTGTCCGTGAAATCCACATACCTCACCACCACGCCCCGCGGCTCAAGCAGCTTCGTGAACAGGCGATAGCTTCCGCCGTACAGATCATCGCACGCGACCAGCTCATCGCCCGGCTTGAGCAGGCGCGTGGCCGCGGTGAGCGCCGCGAGCCCGCTGGCAAAGGCGAAGGCGCGGGCATCGTGATCATCAGGACATTCCAGTGCGGCCAGCTGCCGCTCAAGAATCGTTCTTGTCGGGTTGCCACTTCGAGAATAGTCATATTGACCAAACTCGGTCGCCGACTCCTGCGCGAAGGTGGCCGTCTGATAGATCGGCGTGTTGCTCGGGTGAAAGGGATCGCCCGGTGCGCTTTCAAACTGAACCAGCCGCGTATGGTCATTCATGGCTGTGCAAACTCCTTGACGTGCTCGCGCGCGGGCCGAGTCTGGGTCGGATTGACGAACGCGGTCGGCCCATGCCCGACAATCGTTCCGCCCTCCGCACCAAGACACGTCACGGTAAACTCGAGCGCGCTGGACTGGGCATACCTCACCGCCTTGTGCTGCACAATGCCCTCGTCAAGCGAGAGCACATCGTTGTACGTCACGGTCGAGAACCGGCGCGCCGGGCCACGATTCGTGTCGATCGCGGCAGGATCGCAGTTGTACAGCCCATCCACATCCTTGATGAGGCGGCATGAGGCACCGATCTCGGCGGCAATGAACAGCGCGGTCAGGTCCGACCCGCCGCGCCCGAGAAGTGTTGTGTGCCCACCCTTGACGCATCGCCCGACAAAGCCGGGAACGACCAGCACCGGCACCGCCTCCAGAGCGCGCATGATCGCCGCCGTATCCAAGGCTACGGCTTGTGAGTCAAGCGTCGGCCCCTGCGTCCGCAGCCCGATGGCCGCGGGGTCAAGCACGCGTGCCTCCAGACCCGCGCGATGCAGGGCGAGCCCAAGCAGCGCGACCGAGCGAAGCTCACCGGTTGCAAGCAGGGCGGCCACCGCATCATCCGGGGGCGTGCTCGAATAGGTTCGCGCGTGCGCGATCAGGTCATCGGTGGTCGAGCCCAGCGCTGATACCACGGCCACCACCCGGTGCCCGCGGGCCACAAACCGCCCGATCTCATCCACCACATCATCCAGCCGACCCTCGTGCGGCAGCACCGACGAGCCAAACTTGAGGACCACCACGGGCCTGAGTTGATTGTTCTTAGACAAGGGCCACCTCCCCAATCTCCGCGCGAGCGGTCAATGTTGCGTGTTCGTTCACACTTTCCAGGCTTGTCGAGGCCGCGAGTGCCTGCTCAAGATCCGCGATGATGTCGATCGCGTGCTCAAGGCCGACCGAGAGCCGGATCAGCCCATCGGTGATCCCGACCGCGGCCCGCTGCTCTTCGGGAACATCACCATGCGTCATCGTGACCGGGTGCGTCACCAGCGATTCGACCGCGCCAAGGCTCTCTGCGAGCGAGATCAACTTCAGCGAGTTGAGCAGCCTGACGCCCGCGGCAACACCACCCTTCACCTCGAATGCGATCACACCACCGTGCAGCGCTTCGCCGCTCGCAATGTGCTGAGCCCGGGCAAGCGTGCTCTGCGGAAAAGACTCGAGACCCGGGTACCAGACCCGTTCGACGAGTTCGTGTGATTGCAGGTATCGCGCCACGATGGTTGCGATCCGTGAGTGCTCACGGATCCGCAGCGGCAGCGTCTTCAGCCCGCGCAGGGTCAGCCACGCCTCGAACGGCGATTGGATGGTCCCGAGCGTCTTGCGCACAAACTTGAATCGTTCGATCAACGCCGGGTCGCGCGCGGTCAGCGCACCGCCGATCGTCGCGTTGTGTCCTTCGATGTGCTTGGTGGTTGAATAGACACAGATGTCGGCACCGAGATCCAGAGGGCGCTGAATCACGGGCGTGAGAAAGGTGTTGTCAACCGCCAGCAGGATCCCCGCGCGGCGCGTAACCGCGGCAATCGCGCCGATATCCGTCAGCTTGAGGGTCGGGTTCGCGGGTGTCTCAACGAACACCAGTTTGGTGTTCGCTGTGATCGCGCGCTCGACAGCGCCCGCGTCGGAGGTATCGACAAAACGCGCGACGATGCCCAGCCCGCTGAGGATCTGCCGCAGAAGCCGCACCGTCCCTCCGTACACGACATCCGAGACGATGATCTCATCTCCCGCACGGAGCAACGCGAGAAAGAGCGTGGTCTCCGCGCTCAGCCCACTTGAGAAGCAGGCCGCGCCGGTTGTGCGATCATCGCCCCCGTGGGCACTCCCACCCTCGACCGCGGCGATGGCACGCTCCAGAGCCTGCACCGTCGGGTTGCTGGCGCGTGAATAGGTGTGCCCTCCCCGCGCGCCGTTGCCAGCCTGGACCGATTCCTGCACGTAGGTTGCTGATTGCACGATAGGTGTGAGGATCGAGCCGCTCTTCGGGTCGCATTCGACCCCGCCGTGTATCGCGAGGGTTGCGTCGAGCCAGCCTTCGCCAACGGCTTTACGTTGATCATCTCGACTTGTTGGTGCATCCGGTGAACGCAAAAAGGAACTTGGCATCGGAACTGTCTCCATGCCATCTGCGAGAACCGTGGTGCGCAATGGTGGTGCTCGACATCGAACACCCGCTTTGCTGTTCTCCGACCGGCCCTTGCCACCCATGTTCAGAACCTCGGTTCAGAAGGTGGCAACGACTGTCGTGTCAGCCCCATCGCTGCGAAAGCACTTCGGCCTTTCGCGGGCTCGGCACCGCGGCCAGTTGTCCCTGCAGGAATCGATCTTCCCGCAAAGTACTCGGGCTCGGTTGCCGCTCGACACGGGCAAATCACCCATGTCGAGTCTCTTGATGGCAGCGAACCGTATTCCCTTGGTGGGCAAGAAGTCAAATCGTGACTTCGACAGCTCTTGAGCAGCTGACAAAAAAGGCGGTCACAAAGTCAAAGATGTCTTGAAGCGTGACACCATCGGCCTGGTTGATATCCGCCCGAAGATCGGCCGCGAAGTAGAGATTCAAGAACTCAAAGACATCCTGAATGGTCAGTGTTCCTGTCTGGTCGATATCCGCAACACAGGTGTTTCGCGGCAAGCAGATCAGAAAGGCCAGTTCGCACGCATCGGGATTGATCGCCTGCCCGACGATGGTGAGTCCATCGGCCGAGATGTCGGTTGCCACCAACAACTGCCACCCTCTGAGCTGCTCACGCGAACCATAGTTGTTCGAGAGATCTTCAAACAGATCGACAAAGCCGGTGTTGGCGCGCCAGATCCAGGCGCGCGTGCCGGGTAAACCAAAGTTTGTTCAGCATCCCGCAAAGTACGCGGCGAGGTAGTCGAAAATATCCTGCACAGAGATGACCCGGCTTCCGTTGAAATCGGCCTCGGTCAGGCCCGAGAAATAGGCACCGAGGAAGTCGAAGAGGTCTTGAATGCTCGGGCCGCCGTAGCCGTTGAAATCGGCGGGGCAGCAGGTGTGCTGGTGGTTGGTGGGGTTGATGCACGCGGTCGAATCGCCGCGATATTGGCCGCCGAAGGTGGTGGCGCAGGCGTTGGGCGAGGTGATGAGGCAATCGAGCGTTCGGCAGCACGCACCGGAAGCGAGCGCGGGGCCGATGGTCAGCGTGAGGCGAACGGCAAACTCGCCCGCGCTGATATCGGGCGTCGCGATGGGCGCGGGCGATGGCATGATGTCATCAATCGTCGAGCCAAGACTGGCATAGATGATGGGCAGTCGCTCGGGGTAGACACCCCCGCCCGACCACCCCGGCGAGACGATGAGCGTGCCCGAGCCGATGACGGGGGTGCTGGTCCGCTCGGGCGGATAGCCGGTGGCATAAGCCGTGTTGAACAGCGAGCGCTGCGCTTCAATGGGGCAGCCGAGTTCGACTCCGCCGGAGCAGATGATGCCATCTTCGGGCCACGGGATGGTGCGCTCTCCGGGCGAGACGGCGTTGACGGAGTATTCATATTGGTAGGAGATTGAGTGGGTGGAGAGCGCGGCTTCGCCCACGATCAGCAGCGGGAGCGAGGCCGTGACCTCGGTATGGCCTTCGGCTATGAACGCGCACGTGGTCGCCGCGGCCGAATGCAGCGTGGACGTGCGGAAGGTGATGATGACCTGGTTGGTGCCGAGGCCGATAAGGCCGACCATGGATGTGCAAGAGGCATTGACGGTTCCGGAACCGAGCGCCTGCGTAGCGATGAAGGCCGCCGCGCCGAAGTCGTAGGTCTCTGAGCCAAAGACAAAGGCGGGCTGGAGCGCGAAGTTGGTGGCCGCGTTGGGCACAACGGCAAGTTCAGCGCAGCTTGTGCCGCCGTTGAGGGTGGCGCGAGCGGTCGAATAGAGGGTGAGGCTTTGGTTGGCACCGGCCACATCGAGCGACCAGACGGGCTGGGCCAACGCACCGGCTACGCCGAAGGGCAGGGCGGAAGCGGCGATCAAGGCTGATGCGGCGTGGTGGCGCACAAATAGTTGGGTGCGGGGCAAGTGGGCTCGGGGCATGGCTCTCTCTCGGCAGCAGTAACGATGGCGATCTCGGACATCGTTCGACGATGGAGTTTATCAGGACTCTGGCAAAATGCATCCCACACAGAGCCCGCATGAGTGATATTGGGCTTATTGTGGGGGGGGTTGGGCGGTCGAGATTATGGGAATGCCTGCACGGGCGTGCAGCGATGCAGGATGGCCCGGAAGCGTGAATTCATGGTCAATGTGCGCTCTGTGGGTTAACGTGAAGACTTCTTCATGCGATGAAATGTACCATGAATGCACGACCCTTGCGGTTTCAAGAGACGGTGCCCACGGTTCAGCCGGCCAATCAGCGTCGGCATGGGCGGTTGCGGGTGATCGGGGTTCAATGCTCGCTGGGCGAGGTGTTGGATATCGCCCCGATGGGGATGCGGGTGCGGTGTCGCGGCGGCACGCCGGTGCCGGTCGGGCAGCACCTCACACTGACGATGACGACGCCGCTCGGGTTGCTCGCGTTGGAGGCCGAGGTGCTTTGGATTCGCAAGGCCGGGCTTCGACATAGCGAGGTGGGGCTGGCGTTTGTCAACATGACCGCGGATGTGGCCCGAGGGGTGACGGCGGTGGCGCAGGGGTGCTCGGGGGCGACCTGAGCTCTCGCTGGCAACGGGGGAGGAGGGCGAAGATGATGGCCAGCGGCGCGGCATGGGCGGGTGAGGGGATGTTGAAAGACCAGGCGTAGAAGAACTCGCCCGGCCCGCCGCGAGCAAGCGTGGCGAAAATTCGCATGGTGGTTTCAATTCGATAAGCACCAGGTTCGAGTATGCCGTTGGCAAGGCCTGGCAAAATGTGATTCACGCCACTGATTGAACTACCACCACTGTCTCGAAAAAATGAAAACCTGTGAAGTTCCGCTGAAAGTTAAGCCAAAACGCGGTTGAATGAGTTGAAGTGAGGAGGGCGTTGCATCGTCAATAGTAAATCGTAGATTAATTCTAGATTGGGCAATACCCGTGACGGTCACCCCCTCACCCTCAACCATCGTCATCCTGACAACGCCATTGTCAACAATCGATTGCGGCGTGATGTTTGAGTGTTGCTCGGCGTAGCAGGTCATGCTTCCTCGAACAACGCCCTCGCGGCTGAGCGGCCTTGTAATTGTGACCTGATTGTCCCAGCGACCCGAAAGTGGGCCGGAGGCACCAGTGCCACCGCCAGTTTCGTTAACAACATTGACGCTGAGGGCACGGGAACCAGAGATGGGCGTGATCGTTGCCGAGCGACCAGCGTTTGCGAAGACCAAAACGAATACGAGCGATACCATTGTCCAGGGTGTGTCGGCCCAACGTGTTCGAGCCGCGCGTTGACGTAAGCGAAAATCGGACATGCAAAGACCTCTCGTCGAAGGGCGCCTCGCGGCGGGACGCGGGTCTCTGCTCTCATCCGAAGTAAAGAGCATGCCCGGTTGGTGGCCCAGTTGCAAGCGAGAAACGTGAAGATTGGCCAGTATTCATGCCTGCCGGCTCGCCTACGACATTCTTTGGCGAGTCGCATCGGCCCGGCGACTGTCGTGCGAGCAAAGCACAAGGCCGCGTACGCTGTGGGCATGAGCACGCAATGGATGGTCGGCGCGGTTGTTCTGTTGGCCACAAGTCTTCATGGTGCGCGGTCTGAGCCGCCGGTTGTGCGCGAAGTGGCCGCGTTTAGCGCGAGCTACGAAAGGTTCGCGGTCGCGGCGGACCATCCGCTTGCATCGGCAGCGGGGGCGGAAGTGTTGCGGTCCGGTGGCAACGCGGTTGATGCGGCGGTGGCGACGAGCTTTGCGTTGAGCGTGGTCAGGCCTTATGCCTGCGGCATCGGTGGTGGCGGGTTTATGGTGATTGCCGGGATAAATGTTGGTGCGCGAGAGGCCAACGGCGACGCCAGCACCGTGGGGGCGAGCGGTGAAGGAGAGGGTCCACCTCCCCGGCCTGTCCCTCTGGGCGGGGGTGTTGGGGGGGTTTGCATCAACTATCGGGAGATGTGCCCCGGCGCGGTGGGGGCGGAGTACTTTGAGAAGATCGACGATCGGGAGGCGAGCACGCGGGGCGGCAAGTCGTGCGGCGTGCCCGGAACCGTGGCGGGCTTGATGTACGCGCTTGACAAGTACGGCACGATGGAGCGTGCCAAGGTGCTGGCGCCCGCGATTCGCCTGGCTCGTGAGGGGTATGCGTGCGATGCGGCCTACCTTCGCGCGGCCAAGAGCCTGATTGAAAGGTTTGATCAGAAGCCCGAGTGGAAGACGCGCTTCGCGTTTACATGGACGCGGCTGCTGGCAAGCGGCACGATCGCGATCGGAGACATCATCAAGCTGCCCGAGCAGGCCGCGGTGCTTGAGAGAATTGCCGCGGAGGGTGCCGCAGGATTTTATAAGGGTGAGGTTGGTCGGACGATTGTTGAAGCCGCGCGTGCGGATGGGGGCGAACTCACGCTGGAGGATCTTGCGGGGTTTGAAGTGGTGGAAATGCTGCCGCTGCGCGTGAAGTTTGCGGGAAGAACGCTGCTGATGATGCCGCCACCATCGAGTGGCGGGCTGGCGATGGCGGAGGTGTTTGGGATTCTGGAACGCAAGAATCTGGATGATGTGGTGAAGACTGAGAACTGGGCGTTCTATACGTTTTTGTTGGTCGAGAGTCTGAAGCACGCCTTCGCGGATCGGGCGAAGTTTCTGGGCGATCCGGCGTTTGTGGATGTGCCCGTGGCGAGGCTGTTGAGCAAGGAGTATCTGGATGAGCTGGCGGGGCGCGTGCGGGTGGGCAAGGTCAAGCACTCTGAGTTGTATGGCACGATGGAACAACTGCCGGAGGATGGCGGAACGAGCCACCTCTCGGTGATCGATGGGAAGGGCGGGGCGGTGGCCTGCACCGAGACGATCAACTTGGGTTTTGGCTCGCTGGTGGCAACGGAGAAACTCGGGTTTTGTTTGAATGACCAGATGGATGACTTCACCACCAGGCGCGGGGGGGTCAATGCATTTGGCTTGCAGCAATCTGACAAGAACCTCCCCGCGCCGCGCAAGCGGCCCTTGAGCAGCATGAGCCCGACCATTGTGATCGATAAGCAAGGGCGCGTTGAGGCCGTCGCTGGCGGGAGCGGCGGGCCACGGATCATCACGGCGACGGTGCAGGTGCTGCTCAACGCCTTGGTGCGCGGCGACAGCGCGGCCCGGGCCGTCTCGCGCCCCCGCATTCATCACCAATGGAAGCCCTACCTCTTGGAAATCGAAACCGGGTTTGACGAGAAGCACGAGGGCATGGGGGTGGATATGTGGATGAGGAAGATGGGCAACACGGTGAAAGAAGTGACCGCTGGGGCGGCGGTGCAGGTGATCGTGAGAAACTCGAGCGGGGGTTGGGATGCGGCGTGCGACCCGAGGGTTGGTGGCAAACCCGATGGCCAATGACTTGGCGTGCACGAGGCTCGACGCCCGGCCCACGACCCGAGTCGCCACCGTACTTTGCGCAAAGGTACGATCAATTCGGTTACGATGGTGCCTTCACCACAACCCATGGTGGTGCGCGGGTGGCCGTGCGCGGCGAGCATTTTGTTTGATTTGAAGGTCTCGTACAGATATTCCTTACAATAGATGGTGGGTGGAAGACAGGAGGGGCCAATCGATGAAGAGCGTACTGGCGAATCAAGGTCGGAAAAAGCTGACGGGCGCGGCAATGACGCTGATGGTGGCCGCGATGGCGGCGGTGTGGACGGTGGCGCTCTGGGGATGCGAGGAGAAGCCGCCGGCTCAGGGCAACCAGCGCCCGACGCCACCGGCCGCGCGAGCACGGGTCGCGGCAAATGCCCTCGAAGTCGTGTTCGCGTACGGGAGCGAGAAGAAGCTCTGGATCGATGAAGCCACAGCGCAGTTCAATCAGTCGGGCATGAAGACGGCCAGCGGGAAGCTCATTCAGGTCGATGCGCGCGCGATGGGTTCGGGAGAACTGACCGAGGAGGTTCAGGCGGGCAGGTTGCAGGCGCACGTCATCAGTCCGGCGTCGAAGGCGTTTATCACGTTGGGCAACGCGCGGGCACGGGCAAGCACCGGCCAAGACCTGGTCGGGCCTACGCAGGATCTCGTGCTCAGCCCCGTGGTGATCGCGATGTGGAAGCCGATGGCCGAGAAGCTCGGATGGCCGGAGAAGGCGATCGGGTGGAGCGACATTCTCGAACTGGCCAAGGATGAGCGCGGGTGGGCGAAGTATGATGCGCCGCAGTGGGGGACGTTCAAGTTTGGGCACACGCACCCGCAGTACAGCAACAGCGGGCTGATCTCGGTCATCGCCGAAACCTATGCCGCGACGGGGAAGGTGGCGGGCCTCAAGCTCGAAGATGTGAACGCGCCCGAGACGAAGAAGTATGTTGAAGAGATCGAGCGGACCGTTGTACATTACGGCGAGAGCACCGGCTTCTTCGGGCGCAAGATGTTTGAAAACGGGCCGCAGTACCTCTCGGCCGCCGTGCTCTATGAGAACATGGTGATCGAGAGCTACGAGCCGGGCAAGTACACACTGCCATTTCCCGTGGTCGCGGTGTATCCGAAAGAGGGGACGTTCTGGAGCGATCACCCCGCGGGCGTTGTGCAGCGCGAGTGGGTGAGCGATGAGCACAAAGAGGGTGCGAAGAAGTACATTGATTTCCTGATGGAGCGGCCGCGACAAGAGCGGGCCTTGGCCATGGGGTTCCGGCCCGGTGATGTGGGCGTGGCCCTGGGTGCGCCGATTGATCGCGATCATGGTGTCAATGCGGCCGAGCCCAAGACCACGCTGGAAATGCCGCCCGCGGATGTGATCAGCGCGGCGGTGGACATGTGGAAAGTCACAAAGAAAAAGAGCAACATCGTTCTTGTGCTCGATACTTCCGGGAGCATGAAGGAAGAGAACCGCATGGAGAACGCCAAGGCCGGTGCGGCGGAGTTTCTTGCTCTTCTTGGTGATGAGGACACCTTCAGCCTGCTCACCTTCAACAACAGCTTGAGCTGGACACAGAGCGCGGTGAAGCTGAAGGATGGACGGAGCCAGGCAGATCAATACATCAAGAGCCTCTTTCCGCAGGGGGGAACCGCGCTTTATGACGCCATCGCGGATGCGTGGAAGCGACTGGAAGCCAACCCGGAACCGGACAAGATCACCGCGATCGTTGTGTTGACCGATGGCGCTGATACCGACAGCAAGCTGAAGCTGGATGCCCTGCTGAAGATGGTTCTCTCAAATGTCGAGAGCCGCCCAACCCGGATCTTCACGATCGGGTACGGCAAGGGGGCCAACATGAAGGTGCTCAAGCAAATCGGCGATGCAACAAACGCAAAGAGCTATGAAGGCAAGGCCGAGAACATCCGACAGATCTTCAAGGAGATTGCGACCTTCTTCTGAGCGTGCGTGGCGGAGCAAGAGCGGGTGAAACGAGGTTGGCCCTGGAGCGCAAATGGACGATCAACCGAAACTGACCGGGTTTGGAAAGCTGGTGGCGCTGGTGGTGATCGGTGGGTGCCTGGCGGGCGCGGCCGTTCTCTTTCTGCGTGGACCATGGAGCGCCTCAAAGTCGAACGCTTCTGCTAACGGTGATGCTGCGACAGGTTCTTCTTCGGGCAGTGCGACGGGCCGCGTCCAAGAGCGAGCCCCCACCACAGGCGATCTGGTCGAAATCGGCATTGCCTATGGCAGCGAGAAGCACACATGGTTTACGTGGGCGGTTCCCGAGTTTGCCAAGACCGAGGCCGGTCGCAAGATCAAGATCAACCTGAAGAAGATGGGCTCCATCGAAGGGGCGCAGGCGGTGCTCAAGGAAGACAAGAGCATCAACGTCTGGTCGCCGGCAAGCAGGTTGTACGAACACACGCTGGTTGACGAGTGGAAACTCCGGCGCGGCGGCGATAGCCCGATCATCAAGGGTGAGCTGCTCGCACTGACGCCGATGGTCTATGTGATGTGGGAAGAGCGCTTCAAGGAGTTCGACAAGAAGTTTGCCCCCGAAGGCGGTCTGAACTTCCGTACGATCGAGAAAGCCTTTCAGGCCAAGGGCGGTTGGAACGACATTGCGGGCAAGCCCGAGTGGGGATTCTTCAAGTTCGGTCACACCCATCCACAACAGAGCAACAGCGGATTGATGACGCTCATCCTGATGGCCTACGACTACCACAACAAAACCACCAACCTGACCATGTCCGATATCACCGACCCCAAGTTTCAGACATGGGCCACCAGCCTGCAGCGCGGTGTGACGGGCCTCTCCAACTCCACCGACAACATGATGGTCGAGATGGTGCAGCGCGGACCAAGCACCTACGACGCGCTCTTTGTCTATGAGAACACGGCGATCGATCGCCTGGAAAGTGCTCGCGACCGCTCGGGTCGCGTGCGAGTGGTTTACCCCGAAAAGAATGCCTGGAACGACAATCCGTACTATGTGCTCAACGTCCCATGGAGCGACAAAAAGCAGCAGGCCGCGGCGCAGGCGTTTCTTGACTTTCTGATGTCCGAGCCCGCTCAGCAGCGGGCGCTCGTTCACGGCTTTCGCCCCGGCAACGTGAATGTGTCGATCAGCGGGCCAGACAGCCCGTTCACCAAGTACCAGGAATATGGGGTTCGCCTTCAGCTTCCGACCGTCTGCGACCTGCCTTCGGGCGAGGTGATCCAGAATCTTCTGATACGATGGCAGCAGACTCGGGGCGGGTGAGTCGTGGTCGGGTGGGTTGGCGGGCGGGTAGTGGTGGGTGATCGGCAAGTTGCCGTGGAGGTCCAGAGCGTGTTCCGAAGAATCTCGAATCTTATCAAGGGTTTTCTCAGCCTCTTCATCTCCGGGTTGGAGCGCACCAACCCCGAGGCTCTGCTTGAAGTCGAGCAGGAGAACCTTCGCAAGCAGATCGGCAAGTACAACCAGGGCTTGGCGGGTCATGCCGGCCTGTGCGAGCGGCTGATGTCGCAGATCAAGGGCCTCGAACGCGAGGAGCAGGATCTCCGCGCCCGCACGACCGCCAACCTGAAAGTCGGCAACCGCGAAGCGGCCGGGCAATACGCCCTGCGACTCCAGACCATCACCAAGCAGCTCCTCGAAAATCGCACGCAGCTTGAGCAAGCAGAGAAAACCTACAAAGACCTGTTGATGGCGCGCGATGTAGCCATCAACGCTGCCCGCCAGAAGATCGAATCGCTCAAGGCGGGCATCAACGACATGAAGATGAAGAAAGCCATGGCCGAACTCAACGAAATGGCCGCGGGAATGATCACCACCATCGGCGGGAGCGGCGATACGCTCGACCGGTTGCACAACATGGTCGAGGAAGAGCGGACCAAGGCCGCGGGCCGCGCACGCGTAGCCAAAGATCAGTTGGATATGTCGGGGGTGGTCGTCAAGGAGCAGGAGCAGAAAGCACTCGCCGATCAGGCACTGGCCGATTTCGCCGCAGCAGAAGGCATCGTTCTTGAGGGTGGCTCTGGCAACAGCGGTGGCGAAGGCGGCGGCTTCGGCGTGGCGAACAAGTCGATGGGTCCCGGTTCGGGGGGCTCGGGCGGCGGAGGGCAACAGGTCACGCAGTAACCAGCCGCACCTGAACGAACCCATCGCAGGCGTACGTCGGAGTCAGTCTCGGAACCGCACTCGTGAGCCCCTCTCCCCACGAACATCACCCCCGGGGAGATTGAGCCTTGATGGGGTGAAAGACATCGATGTTCCGCTACCTGAAGGAAGCATTCTTTGTCCGCCCGCGAGTCCCGTTGCTCGGTGGCGTGCCGATCAACGTCCTCGCGTCGATCATCTTTGGCATTTTCGGATTTGTCCACCCCGGCTTTTGGCTGCTCGGCGCGGGCCTGATCGGCGGGTTTGTGCTGATGCTCGTGAACAGCCCGCGCTTCCGCAATATTGTAAACAGCAAGGATATTGCGATTCAGGATTGGCAGGCCGCCGCAGTCGAGAAGACGCTCATCTCGCAGTTGCCATCCGCCGCGCGGGTGCGCCTTGAAAGACTGAACGAACGGTGTGGGAAGGTCATCGAGGGCTATGCACGAGCCGAGGCCGAGCCGTTCGTCATGGATTCCGGGCGCGAAGCACTCAAGAAACTCCAGTGGGTCTACCTCAAGCTGCTCGTCGCACAGGCCAATCTGCAATCGCGTGATCCCGAGGCCATGTCCACCGAGATCAACCGTGAAATCGCCGCGGCGGAGAAGGACCTGAAATCCGTTCGTCTGAGCCCATCGGTTCGTCAGTCGCGGGAGGCCACGCTCGAGATTCTGAACAAGCGGTTGGTGAACATGCAACGCCGCGCTCAGTCGCTCGAAGAGATCAACAGCGACCTCACGCGCATCGATGCCCAAATCGATCTTGCGCTTGAGGAGGCCGCGCTCAAGAGCCAGCCCGCCGTACTCTCCGCCAACATCGACCTCGCGAGCCAGTTGCTCGATAGCGGTGTCTTTGGTGAGAGTGAACGCATGGTCATGGACCTTGATGAACGTATCGGAACCAAGTCTTGAGCAAGGCAGGTGAAGGAGCGTTGGTGATGATTGAGACTCCCGCAGCGGGTTCAACGGTGGCCATGCCCGCGTGGGCTCAGGAACTGATCGCGCTCTACGAGAGCGGTGCGAGCAATCAGTTTATCCTGTACGGAAATGTCTCCGACCGACTCGTCCTTCCACCGGTCGATGGCATGGGCGAGGCCACACTTGGTGACCTTAACGACTTTGTCCTGCGCGTTCTCCTCGCGCGTTTCGATGTGGTTCTCAGTTACGATCTGGGCAACGGAATCCGCATCGAAAAAGGCGGCAAAGAGTTCGGTGAGTGGCCGACGTTCCAGTCAAGCAAGGGCAACTCTCCCAAAGATCCGCGCGGCGCGATCGAGTTTCTGACCCAGTTCTTTCGATACGCCGCCAACCTGCGCCGCATGGGGCGAGCGCACATGCAGGTCGGCCTGCTGATGCGCGGGGCACACCTGATCGCCCCCGCGCCGCGCGGCGGGTTCAGCTACGACCTGTCCGCGCTCGCCTCGCTCATCCGCGAGTGGGGGAGTGAGACCCTTCTCACCGAGCACAACTTCGCCTCGTTTCTCGTGGCCGACAACCTCAGCGACCTCCACTCGATCATCACCTCCAACCCGCGCGCCTCGCGCGTGCAGGTGCCGCTCCCCAGTGTCGCCGATCTTGCGGGTGTGTTGAAACTGTTGGCCCCGCAGTATCCCAAAGCGATGGAGCTTTACAGCGCGGACCCCACCCGCCCCGCCGAACAACTCGCCGGCACAACACTCGCCGCCGTCGAGAGTTTGCTCAAGACGATGAACCACAAGGGGCGCGTCATTTCGCCCGGCGATCTCACCAGGCTCAAGAAGGAACTTGTCGAGCGCGACTCACAGGGTCTGATCGATTTCATCGAGCCCGACCGCACCCTCGATGAGCTGTACGGGCAGGAAAAGGTCAAGCAATGGCTGCGGCAGGACATCGCACTCTGGGCCAAGGGTGATACCAGGGCCATGCCCATGGGTTACCTGATCTGCGGACCGGTTGGCACCGGCAAGACGTACGTGGTCGAGTGCTTTGCGGGCGAGGCGGGTGTGCCCGTGGTCAAGCTGAAGAACTTCCGTGATAAGTGGGTCGGCAGCACGGAAGGCAATCTCGAGAAGATCTTCCGCCTCCTTCACGCGCTCGGGCGATGCGTGGTCTTTGTCGATGAGGCCGATCAGGCCCTCGGCAAGCGCACGGCTGACAGCGGCGACAGCGGGGTTGGCGGCCGCGTGTATGGCATGTTTGCCGAAGAGATGAGCGACACGCGCAACCGAGGTAAGATTCTGTGGATACTTGCTTCAAGCCGCCCCGATCTGATCGAAGTGGACCTCAAGCGGCCGGGAAGAATCGATGTCAAAATCCCGCTCTTTCCGACAACCGAGCCCGAGGAGAGCTTTCGCCTCATCCGCGCCCTGTGCAAGCGTCGGGGTCTCGATATTCCCGAATCATCGTTCGATACTCTCCGCGAAAGAATGCCGCTGCTGCTCACTCCTGGAGCCGCCGAAGCGCTCGCTGTCAAAATTTATCGCCGCGTCCAGACCAGCGATCCGGCCCGGCCGCTCACGGGTCTTGAAGCACTTTCAGAAAGCCTGAACGACTATCAGAATCCTGTGCCGCGTGAAGTGATGGACTTCCAGATCGGGCTTGCGATACGCGAGGCGAGTGATCTGGAATTTGTGCCCGAGAAGCTGCGTACACGAGGCACATTAAGTTCGACATAGCTTCTGGAGCATCATGGAAATAAAAGCGGCGCAGCCAGTTGGCCGCGCCACTTTTACAAAGATCATTCTGAAAGTACCGTCGAGGTGCCTGCGCAGGCACGATCACGAAGCCTTACTTGCGTGGACCAGCAACCCGGTCCCACGCATCACGCACGGCATCCTTCGCATGGTCCCAGCCCAGCGAGGATTCTGATCGTGCCTTGCCCCAGTCGCGCTCAAGCGTCGGGGCCATGTCGTCAAACGACTTGCCCTGTGCGCGGGAGGCGCTCTCCCAGCCGTAGCGATAGGCCGGTCGGTAATCCTTGTACTCAACGTTTGACTGTGCGTATGGGCGATTCTTGTAGTTCTTCTCCCAGTACGCATCCTGAACAGTCGGGTCGATCGCTTCGGCCACCGCCTTCCCGCCATACCCGCCGGCAACCGCCCCTACCACCGCGCCCGCCACCGCACCGATAGGACCCGCAGCGGCTCCGATCGCGGCACCAGCTATGCCGCCACCAGCGGCTCCGAGTCCGGTCCCGACAGGGTGCGCGCCGGCTTCGCCCGAAAGCACATCGCGGTTAGCAGGGTCGCTGTCGGTCGTGCGCTTCTGATTTGAGACGCGAGGCTGATTCATACTCATGTGAAATGCTCCATGGGAATAGGGCGGGTGATGGGCAATCCATTGATGCAGTCAATCCGACGCTAAAGGTGGACGGGATTGCTACCCCCACACCAGAGGATTGGGTTTCGCCATGAACTGCACGATGGGGCGCAGATAAATTCTCGTTCACCCAATCATCGTGCAGGCGGTGCCCAGCGACCAAACCGCACCGGCGATCGTGCATGACCGACGGCACATGATGGTCACTCGTTCGGAAATCACGCACAACCAGTGAGATAGGCGGCCACAAAGTCAAAGATGTCCTGCACGGTTATCCCGCCGCTCGCGTTCACATCCGCGCGCCCATCACCAGCGAAGAATGCGCCGAGAAAGTCGAAGAGGTCTTGTATGCTCGCCGAACCACCGCCATTAAAGTCGGCGAGACATCCGCTTGTGTACGTACCGCTTGTGATTGTGAATGCCCCCGACTCAGCGGAAGTATTCTGAAACCGAAGATCCTTGGCCACAACGCGAACGCGAACACTCGTGATCCCCCCGCTCCCAGGCAGTTGCCAGTTGTACGAGCGCGCCGCCGCGGCCAGATCGCGGGCGACGATGCGCCAGACGGTGCCGCCGTCGTACGAAGCGCGGATGTCGAAGGAGCGGAGGGCCTCATCGTCCGAGGCGGTCCAAGTGATGGGGATGATCGAGCCGCCGCGGTAGGACTGGTCGGCATGGTTGCTGGTGAGCGCGACGACGGGCGCGGCATCGCCGAGGAGTGCGTCGGGGCGGATGGAGAAGTAGGGACCGTAGAAGGATTTGACCTGGTTGAGCGCACCGGTCGCGTCGTAGCGGATGCGGGCGCGGTCGGTGGAGACATCGGGAAGTTGAGCGGGCAGGACGGTGCAGCCGAGGTCGCCGGTGATGAAGACGCCGCCGAGGGAGAAGGCGGTGTGGTCGTTGTCGAACTCGATGGATGCGAGCGTGGAGCCGACCACGCCTGTGACCGTGGCGCACGCGGGGACGCTATCACCGGGCCGATACATTCCCGCCAAGGGCGAGGTGGGAACCATCGAGCCGGTGAACGGAACAGGATCGGTGATGTTGGCGGAAAGGTCGGCGATGCCCTGCTGGCCGAGGTCGTCCACGGCGATGACGCGGAAGAACTGGTCCG
>JBBSBC010000039.1:0-24836 GCA_038251595.1 Phycisphaerales bacterium
CGCCACCTTCCACCGCCTGACCATCGAGCTCACCGCCACCCGCCGCACGCTGCTGCAAGATCTCCTCGCCAGCATCCGCGCCAAAGGCTGGATTAAGAGCGATGCGCACACAGCGGTGGACATTGACCCGGTGGCGCTGACATAGTTTTCGGGAGAGATAGGAAGACCGAGGCAAAGGCGGGATCGAACTCGGTGTGATCGGCAAGAGAAGGCGGGCATGAGTGCAAAGCCAGTCTTTCACATTCTTCCGATGAACTCTGCACTCACCCATTTCTCTGCGTTCGATCTGGTCCTACCAGCATGTGTCGCAGGAGCATGCAGCCTGATACCCTCATGCCGTGATTGTTTACCTCAACGGCCGGTTCATGGATGCGCAAGATGCGAAGATCAGCCCGTTTGATCGCGGGTTTGTCTTTGGCGATGGTGTGTATGAGGGGCTGCGCTCCGTGCAGATGACCGGCGGTGCCAGAAGGGTGGGCGGGGCGGGGGTGAAGATCATCGGGCTGGGTTTGCATGTGCGGCGGATGCAGGCAGGTCTGGATGAGGCGAAGATCGTCTGGGATGCGAGCGCGATCGGACCGCTGAGCCTGGAGCTGCTGAAGGCCAACCGGATGGCGTGCGCGGATGGGCTTGGAGGGAGTGAAGCATTCATCTATTGGCAGGTGACACGCGGATCGCCTTCACTGAGCGGGTCCGAGCCGGTGCGCTCGCGTGTGCCGATGGCAAATAGCACGATGCGGCCGACGGTCTTTGCGTATTGCTCGCCGCAGCCGCCGCTCGCAGCGGTGACATCGCCACCGCTGAAAGTGGCGGCGATCTGCCGCGATATTCGCTGGGAGAATGGGCATCTGAAGTCGATCGCGTTGATGGGCAACGTGATGATGGCCATGGCGGCGGCGGAACAGGGCGGCGATGAAGCGGTGATGGTGCGAACGTGTGCAAGAGGCAGCGCAGCCATTGAACTGGTGAGCGAGGGGCTGGCGACGAACGTGGTGCTGGTGGTGCCGGATGCTCAGGGCGGGCTCGAAGTCGTGACCCCGAGCCTTGCGAGCGTGCCGATTCTTGCGGGTGTGACGCGGGCGATCCTGTTGAAGGAGGTGCCCGAGATCCGTGAACGCGCGGTGCGAGCGGAGGAACTGGCGCGTGCGAGCGAGATCATGTTCGTGGGGACAACGACGCTCGTGACATCCGTTACGAAGCTGGATGGACGGACGATCGGCGATGGGACGGCGGGGCCGGTGGCAAGAAGGCTGCTCAGCGCGCTGCTCGCGGCGATTGCCGAAGGGCGCGATGATTTGTAGACGCGGGTGGCCCTTGCATGGTGAAAGTAACGATGGAGGCGATGATGGACCTGGCCGGGAAGAAAGTGACGGTGATGGGGCTTGGTCGCTTTGGCGGCGGCGTCGGTGTGACGCGCTGGCTGGCAGCGCAAGGGGCCGACGTTCTGGTGACGGACATGGAACCCGCCGAGAAGCTCGCCGAATCGATCGCGGCCGTTCAACCGCTCATTGACAAAGGGAGCGTGCGCGTGCGGTTCGGCGAGCACAACGCTTCCGACTTCACCACCTGCAACATGGTCGTGGCGAACGTAGCGGTGCCGAAGCCGTGGGAGAATCGGTACATTCGTGCGGCCGAGGCGGCGTCGATTCCGGTGACGACTGAGATCGCGCTGTTTGTTGCCGCGTTGCCCGAGCATATGCGTGAAAGGACGATCGGCATCACCGGCTCGGTCGGAAAGAGCACCACAACGGCGATGATCCACCATGCGTTAAAGATAGGAATCGAGGCGAATGGGAAGGGGGATGCGCGCGTGCTGATGGGCGGGAACATCGGCCGTTCGCTGCTTGATGAACTGGATCGGATGGATGAACGGACGTGGCTCGTGCTGGAGCTATCGAGCGCGATGCTGTATTGGATCGATCGGGTGCTCGGCTATGAGGGGCGCGCGTGGTCGCCGCGCGTGGCCGTCGCGACCAACCTCTCGGCCAACCACATAGACTGGCACGGCGATCTGGCGCACTACACCCGCTCGAAGCAGGAACTCATACGCCACCAACGCGATGGTGATGGTGTGGTGCTCGGTGCTGGTCTGTGGGACTGGCACGAACTGACACCCGCGAAGGCGGTGGTGATCGACGCGACAAACTTTACTCGCGAGATGAAGATTCCTGGCACGCACAACCGAGAGAACGCCGCCGCCGCGATGGCGGCCTGCCGCCTGGCGCGGCCTGAGATCGCCATCGATGTTCTGGAAACGGCGATCGCGGAGTTCGGGGGCTTGCCGCACAGGCTGCAACTCGTGGCCGAGAAGAAGCTCGGTGCGGGACGGAGCCTGCGCTTCTACAACGATTCCAAATCGACCACACCCGAGTCGTGCGTCAAGGCCGTCGATGCACTCGCGGAGATGCCCGGGGCGGGTGGAGATCGGTCGATGATCCACCTCATCGCGGGTGGATATGACAAAGGCTCGGACCTTGCACCCATAGCAGCGCTGGCGCAAGACCTTGGTGGTCTTTACACGATTGGCAGTACGGGCGCAGCGATCGCGGGTGCGAGTGTCGGGTACGCCACCGAATGCGGTACGCTCGACCGCGCTTTCGAGACAGCAATGAACAGGATGCGCCCGGGCGATGCTCTGTTGCTCAGCCCCGGGTGCGCTTCGTGGGACCAATACATTAACTATGAACACCGGGGTGACGCGTTCATCCGACTTGTGGAAGGACGAGGGTGATGCTGCGAGCATTGAGAGCACGTGCGATGGCTGTTCGTGTATGTGCGTTTGTGTGTGCAGGCATGATCGGATGTTCGCAGGTCTCAAGGCCAAAGCCCGACAACACACCAGCGGAGTACAGCGCGGGGCGACCGTTGCCACAACCCGAAGTGCCAGCGATGACTCCGATATCCGCACCTCTGGAGTCGGATGCGCCGCCAGCCATCTCCATCCCTCCCAATGCCAAGACCGCCGGTTTCCGCGAGGTCTTCCCGCACGTGCGCGTCGATCTTGCGGCCAAGATGGTTGAGTTTGATGCGAAGACCTCGCCCTTGCTCATCCCTGATGCCAACGCTCCGCTGATGTTTCTTGAGGCGATTGCCTGCATGCCCGACACCCGCGAACATGAATCGCTGCTGGTGAGCACGGCCCGCCCATCGCACGTTCACGCCGCGTTGCTGTTGATCGGCCTGCAACCGGGCGAGCCGGGGAAGTGGAAGATGGAGAACGATCAGCTTGTGCCGGTTGATGCGAGCGGACCGCGGCTGAACGTGGAGTTTGAGTGGGCTGATGAAGATGCGCCGCACGAGCGGCACCGTATCGATCCACTGGATTGGGTCACCAACACCGACGGACGCTCAAGCCTGCGCACGATGATCGAAGGTGAAACACGAGCGCGACCGGGCTGGGTCTTTGCAGGTTCGATCATGGTCAAGACGCCGCACGACCGCGAGATCTACGCGGCCGATGAGGCCGGCACGGTGATGGGCCTCGCGACGTTTGGCGGCGAAATGATCGCATGGTCGCGGACCATCAGCCCCGATGCCGGTGTGGATGTGCCGGAGTGGATCGCGGACTTTAATCCGACACCGCCCATACCAAAGCCGCCATCACCGGGCACGGCGGTGATCGTGAGAATTAGTCCCGAATGACGGGGGTGGATGATTGAGTCGTGCAGAGACTCAAGGTGAGGGATCGATCTCGATCTCTCGCTCGGGTGTTTCGCCGTAGACCACGGTCACACGCACAGATTTACCTTGCGATAATGGGCGGGCCACAGCGGTGAGAAAATCGCCCGGGCTCTGGATCGGCTTGCCCTCGACCTGCGTGATGATGCTGCCCGGCCGCAACCCGGCCCGTGCCGCACGCGAGCGACTGATCATCTCGCTCACGACGAGTTTGCCATTATCAGCAGGTGCGAGTGCGAGGATGCCGAATCGCTGAAGGGCTGCGCGAGCTTCGTTCTGCTCAATGAGTGTGGGGACCGTGAGTTCACCGATCGTGACCGGGTACTCGGTGGATTGTCCGTTGCGAAAGACCTCGACCTTCACGTTGTCGCCGGGTGTGTTGGTAATGACCACCGATCGCAGCACAGCGATGCTCGGCGTTGCACGCCCGTTAATGCGCGTGATAACATCGCCGGCCTTGATGCCCGCCAGGTCGGCCGGGCCGCCATCTTCAACGCGAGAGACGTAGACGCCGCGGATGCGTATCTTGCGTTCTTCAAGCACACGATCGTTGAGGGCATCGACTTCCATGTGGTTGATGCCGAGGTACCCACGCTGCACGGTACCCGTGGCGATGACCTGCGAGACGACCGACTCAATGGTTCCGAGCGGAATGGCGAAGGAAATGCCCGAGCTCTGGCCCTCGCTTGTTCCATCCGAGTTGGTGGCCGTCGCGATCGCGACGTTCATCCCGACCACCTTGCCTTCAATGTTGACCAGTGGCCCACCTGAGTTGCCGGGATTGACCGCGGCATCGGTCTGGATGAAGTTGGTGTAGCCGCCTTCACCGAGCACACGTTGAGGATCGCGCCCGAGACCCGAGACAATGCCCTCGCTCATCGAGAACTTGAAGCCGAAAGGTGAGCCAAAGGCGTACACCCGATCACCCTGATGAAGCTCCAGGCTTGTTGCCCGCTGCGCCGGAAACAATCCTTCCTCGGTCTTGACCTTGATTACGGCGATGTCGGTCGAGGGGTCAAGCCCGACAAGCTCGGCCGAGACGGTGCGTCCATCTTGAAAGGTGACCTCGATCTGGCTCGCGCCGCGAACAACGTGCGAGTTGGTGACAACGTGGCCAGCCGAATCAAACACCCAGCCGGAACCCTGCGAGAGTCGCTGAACCCGAGCGCTGCGAGGATCGTTGACCGCGATGTGAACGACCGAAGGCTCGACCGCCTCGGCAATGGCCCGCACAGCACGGTCGATCTGCTTGAGCACGTTGTTCTCGTCGAGCGTCTGCCGCGCGAGCGTCATTGTCGCCTCGGTATTGGCATAGCTCACAAGCCGAACCACGGCGGGAGCCGCCAGCAACGTGACCACAGCGGTCAGCAACACAACCAGTGCGGGACCGAACGTGATAAACCTTCTCATTGAAACATTCCCATCTCAGAACGAGTTCGGAGAGTCATACGAACGGATTCATCCGATCATCGGACGCTGACCGATCCCAAATCCGTCACGACCTGCGTGACTATCAATATTTGTACCGCCAAGAAACCTGTCGGATTCGCCGGGCTTCATCTGGTAGGGCTTTCCACCGACGGCTCGCCGCGCAACGCGATCTGCCCAAGCACTGGCCAGATCCTGAAAGCTACGCCCGAAGTCCGCGAGAGGTTCGGCAAACCGCGGCGGGTGCGTGCTGAGCCCGGCAATATCCTGAAGAACAATCACCTGACCGTGGCACGCACTGCCCGCGCCGATACCAATCACCGGCACTTGTGTCACGGCCAGTATCGCATCGGTCACCTCTGCCGGGACCGCCTCGACCAGCAACATCCGACAACCTGCACGCTCAAGCATGATGGCATCGTTGATGATTCGCTCTGCGTGCTCAGCGGTGCGCCCTGCGGATGAATATCCGCCGGTCAAGGCCGCTTGCTGTGGACGGCTACCGATGTGGCCACAGATCGGGATGCCCGCACGAGTCATTCTTTCCACGAGTGTCGAGAACGATGCGTCGGCCTCGACTTTGACGATGTCGGCAAGACCTTCAGTCAGAAACCGCCCCGCATTCCTGATCGCTTCTGCATCATCGGCCTGATAGGACATGAACGGCATGTCGGCCATGACAACGGTCTCGGGTGCGCCGCGCTTCACCGCGGCCGTAAGGGCCACAAGCAGATCAAGCGGCATATCGATCGTGCGAGGAAGCCCGAGAATCACTTCAGCCGCAGTATCGCCGACCAGCAAGAGATGAACGCCACCAAGCGCAAGGTGTCTTGCGGTTGTGGCGTCGTAGCAGGTCATACACGCAAAGGGTCGCGCATCACGCGACATTCGTTCAAGTGAATGAAGGGTGGTTCGGGTAGGGGTGGGCGCAGAGGTTGGATTGGGTTTGTCGGACATCGGCTGAATCCTATTCGGCGCGGAGGGCTCGCGATGATGAGGCGTCAACAGGTATCATGCCGGCATGAAAAGGGAGCGAGAAGGACCGGAACTCATGGATGACCCCTCAGTTCCTCGCGAGGAACTGGCCAAAGCCTTGAAGTTCATCAGAAGGGTAAACCAGCGGCTGGGTGGGCAGCGGGCACTGCTCGGGCACCTTCGCGTTTGGAGCAGATCCTGGCCGCGAAATCGGGCAATCACGCTCCTTGATATCGGCACCGGCTCGGCGGATCTTCCGGTATCGGCGGTTCGGTGGGCACGAACGCGCGGGTTCGACCTGCGTGTGACCGCGATTGATGTGCATGATACGACGCTCGAACTTGCCCGCGAGTATCTCCGCGGCAATCCGGGCGAAGCGGGGAACATCGAGCTTGTCAAGGCAAACGCATTGGAACTGATGAGCCGCTACGAGCCCGGTTCGTTCGATTATGTTCACGCGGGCATGTTTTTGCACCACCTCAGCGGGCTCGAAACACTGACGATGCTGCGGATTATGGACCGCTTGGCGCGGGCTGGCTTAATCTGGAATGATCTGGTCCGTTCACGCGTCGCGTTGGCCGCGGCAAAGGTGCTTACCGCGATCAGCACACCCATGATTCGGCACGATGCGACCGCGAGCGTCCGGGCCGGGTTCATCAGATCCGAAGTCCTCGACATTGCCCGCAGGCTTGAACTCGGACACTTGAAGTATCGCCAGAGTGTGCTGGCTCAGAGATTTACACTTGCGGGCGAGCGGAAGGGCGCGTGGTGATGAGCCTTCACCCTTGTATCGCCTGTCCAGATGAATAGGGCTATTCACGATGATGACATTGGTCTTTCGGCTCGCCCAGCCGCACGCGCATCGTGAGGCCAGTCCTTCGATCCGTTGTGAGATCGGCCTACGCTTTTTGCATGCAGATCTCACGCAGAGTCAGCGAACTCAAACCGTCGGCCACCATCGCGGTGATGAACCGCGCCAAGGACATGCAGCGTCAAGGTATCGATGTCATCTCGTTCGCGGCGGGCGAGCCCGATTTTGATACGCCCGATGCGATCAAGCAGACCGCGATCAAGGCCTTGCTCGCGGGGCAGACCAAATACATGCCCACGATGGGCGACCCGGAAACCCGAGCGGCCATCGCCGACAAGGTTACGCGGCAGAACCACATTCCCAACGTCACGCCCGAGCATGTAGGAATCTCTTCCGGCGGCAAGCACGCCCTCTACACCATCTGCCAGTGCCTGTTCGACTTTCCGAAGCCGGGCGAATCAGCGAACGAATGCCTTATCCCGGTTCCGGCGTGGGTTTCGTATATGCCGCTGGCCGAGCTGGCGGGGGCCAAAGTTGTTGAGATCCCAACGACGGTCAAGGCCGATTTCAAGATGACACCCGAGCAACTGCGTGGCACGATTACGCCGCGGACACGGCTGCTGATTCTTTGTTCGCCGAGCAACCCCTGCGGCACGATGTACAGCGAAGCCGAACTTCGCGCAATCGCGGGCATCGTTGCTGAGGCCGCCAGGTCTGTTGCGCCCGACCTGGTGGTCTTGAGCGACGAGATCTACGAGAAGGTGGCTTATGGGGGCATCCCCCACTTCTCAATCGGGTCTATTCCGGAAATAGCTGAGCGAACCATTACCCTCAACGGTCTGAGCAAGGCGTACAGCATGACCGGCTGGCGCATTGGGTACACAACAACCAGCGGTGCCTGGGGCCTGAAGTTCATGAAGGCGATGGCCACACTTCAAGGGCAGATGACCACGAACATCACGAGCTTCGTCTACCCGGCCATTCGCACCGCCCTCAAGGATTGCGAGGCTGATGCTGAGCGGTTCTGTGCGGCGTTCAAGGTACGGGCCGCACTCATTCATGCCCGCATGATGGCGATGACCGGGCTGATTTGCCCGCGACCGACCGGAGCCTTCTACGTCTTTCCCGATGTCTCCGCGTACTTCGGCAAATCATCGGCAGAGGGTCGCCCGATCAACTCGGCGCTCGAGTTCTGCGAAGCACTGCTCATCGAGTCAAAGGTTGCCGCGGTACCAGGCGAAGACTTCGGAGGCTGCGGCCGGAACCATGTGCGATTCAGCTTTGCATGCTCTGAAGAATCCATCAACAAGGGCATGGACCGCTTGCACGCGTTTCTGAAGACACTCAAGTAACGGGAAGGCTTATGTGATTGCGGAGGTTTCAGAATCCACTGCGGTCGCGGCCATTGGCAGTGACTCCGATTCAGGTGCCAATCGCAAGAAGATCTCTCCTCGAGTTGTGTCCTGCTCGACACGAACGCGCTGCTGCTTCACCAGTTCCAGCAGCGCGAGAAACATGCCGATCATCTCGCCGCGCGACCTCGTTTCAAAGAGGACCGCGAACTTGAGCCCGCTTGCATCGGTGATGGCGCGAAGCCTGTCTAGAATTCGATCGCCGTGAGCCTCGATCGGTGTGTCGTCGAGCTTAACGTGGTGCTCGCCAACCCGGTTGAAATCGACCGATTCAACAATCCTTGCAAAGGCCTGCAAGAGGTCGATGAGTTGAAGGTCCTCGATATCCACGGGTGCATCGCTCGTGGGACCCTCAGCACCAGCATCCGCCGAAGCCTTGCCGATCATGGCCCGTGCCGATGGGAACCGATGGTCCCATTCGCGGCGATGGTCTTCGAGTTGGTCGGTGGCATCGCGGAACTTTTTGTATTCAAGCAACTGACGAACGAGCTCTGTGCGCGGATCAACGGCCTGTTCACCATCGGAACCGTGGGCTGCCCCGTTCCCACCATCTTCGTGACGCGACGTCCTGGGCGTGAGCATGCGCGACTTGATCTCCATGAGCGTCGCCGCCATGACCAGAAACTCGCCGGCCTGCTCGATATCTATACGCGCTCCCGCGCCACGTGCTGTGAGTTGATTCAGATGCTTCAGATACTGGTCGGTGACTTCGGCAATGGGGATATCCGCAATTTCAACCTCCGCCCGCCGGATGAGAAACAGCAAGAGGTCGAGTGGACCCTCAAAGGCTTCGAGGCGGACAGTGTACTCGGAGTTCGACATGATCTTTTCCATCAACGAAAGGATCGAAATCAGCCCAATCGGGCAACGAGTGCGTATTCGCGGAGCTTCCGGTAACCATTCACCATCCACGCTCCGAATAGACGCACGGAGTCTACTCTTCTCAAGCAATGCCCACCGACCAAGCCCCCACCCCGTCACCCGCTTACCTCGAGCCCCCGAGTTCGCCGAGCGTGACACTCAACGCCCGGCGGGTGCCGGTTCGGGTTGAGGTACGCCGGGCATCACTCCCTTCTGGCCTGCCTGCTGGCATCCCCGATAGTGACGTTGCAGAGGTCGAGTTTGCCCGTCGGCTCCTCCATGCCGAATCGCGAGCGATCGGCAACGTCGCGGCAACCCTTGGCATGGCCTTCCATCAGGCCGTTCGGCTTGTCGTTGCGTGTGCAGATGGCAATGGTAACGTGCTCATCAGTGGTCTCGGCAAGTCTGGTCTGATTGGTCAGAAAATTTCCGCGACGCTTGCCTCGCTCGCCATCCCCTCGCACTTTGTTCATCCGGCCGAGGCGGCCCACGGCGATCTTGGACGCTTTCGACCCGCCGATATCTGCATGCTCCTGAGCTACTCGGGCGAGACAATCGAGGTCATCAATCTCGCCGCGCTGCTGCGCCAAGACGGTGTCAAGCTCATCGGCGTCTGTCGCGGCACGCCAGATGCTTCCAGCCACTTGGAACGACTCTGCGATATCGTGCTGACGGTCGGCAACTGCGACGAGGCCGACCTCACGCCCGCGCCGACCTGTTCAACCACAGCCATGCTCGCACTTGGCGATGCGCTCTCGCTTTGCGCTTCTCGCCGCCGCAACTTCACCGACGACGATTTCGCCAAGCGGCATCCGGGCGGCACACTCGGCGAGACGCTCAGGCCCGTCACCGACATCCTGCGGTTTGTTGTGGGCAAGAACATCTTTCCCGTGAGTGATGCTCTGACCGTGCGTGCAGCTTTGGCAACAGCCGACAACTCCGGAGTCAGGCGACCGGGCGCCCTGTTGCTCACATCCCCAAAGAGCGGCGAACTGACCGGCATTTTCACCGATGCCGATCTTCGCAGGCTTGTTGAGCGCTCGGTCGCCGATCTTGACCGGCCCATTCGCGAACTGATGACCCGCGCCCCGCAGGTTCTCTCACACACCGCACTGGTTCGAGATGCCGTTCAACTCGTGCGTGAATCGCGCCGCGATGAGATTCCTGTCGTTGACAGCCTGAGGCGACCTGTCGGTATCCTCGATGTGCAGGATCTGGTCGCACTCCGACTTGTGCAGGGCGATTGAACTCCTCCAGTAATCTTGGCTGAACTTACCCCGATGCCCACCGACCCGCGGAACATCCGACTGCTTGCTCTCGATGTCGATGGTGTGATGACCGACGGGTCGATCATGATCGATGATCACGGGCAAGAGACCAAGAGGTTCGATGTCAAGGATGGCTTGGGAATCACGAGCTGGCTTCGGCTGGGCCTCGAAGTGGCCGTGGTGACCAAGCGTTCGGGCAACGTGGTCAAGGTCCGGTGTCGTGAGTTGGGCATCACGCGAATCATTCAAGGATGTGCCAATAAAGCCGCCGCGATCGCGGAGTTGCAGATTCAGACGGGGATCCCGCCCGAACAAATGGCCTTCGTCGGTGACGATTGGCCCGATCTCGCCGCGCTTCGCGTCGTTGGCTATCCAATCGCGGTTGCCGATGCCGTGCCGGAGGTGCGCGAGGTCGCGGCCTTCATCACCACCCGCTCGGGCGGACATGGGGCCGTGCGCGAAGTCGTCGAGCATCTGCTGCGTGCGAAGGGTTTGTTGCAGGCCGCAATTGACCACCACTGATAGCCCGTCCCCTCTACCATTGGGGTCATGATCCGCAGCACGCCCCGACAACGCAGCCCTCGATCGACCGGTTTGCTCATCGCCCTGGCCTTCGCCCTTATCGGCGCTGGCGTTGTGCTCTTTGTCGCGCTTATCAATAAACCGGCGAGCCCTCTTGACGCGGCCAAGCGTTCGGCTGTGCCTGATGCCGAGGAGCCAACCGATATCACCTCTGTCGGCGGCACAACCGACGCTCGAATTCAAGTCGTGGACAAGAAGCGACCGGGCCGGGTGGCCAGTGATTTTCTGTTTCGCAAGCTCAACCCGATCGGCGGCGGGACATACGACGTTTCTGAACCGCGTGCGTACCTCTACCTTGTGGATGGCCGGACAATCTACGTTCGATCCGATACGGGCCGCATCCGCCTGCCCTCTCAGTCGGATGCACCCGAGTCCGGAGAGTTTACCGGCAACGGGTTGGTGCTGGTCTTTCCCGCACGTCAGGCGGGCGACACACGCCCGCTCGATGTGGAACGCGATACGCCCGGCCTTGTCGCCCACTTCAAGGCGGCATCATTCGACACGGTGCTCCTCGAAGTATCAACACGAGATGAAGTCACGATCGAAACCGACGAGTCGGTGGCGGTCATGCAAGGCGCACTCGTCCGTGGAAACCAGGTCCAGGAGCGGCTCGAGTTCGCACGGCTTGGTCCGGGCGATTTTCGTTACCGTATCGATCGCAACCAACCCGCCGCCACGCCGAGCCCGCTCGCTTTCACTGCCGCACCGCCCGCGCCGATAAGCACAGGCGCAGGCACAGCACTTGCAACAAAGTCCGATGATCCGGCGAGTCGTCCAAGTTCTACCTTGGCACCTGCCGAAAGCGATTCCAAGTCCGCTTCAGCCGCTCTTTTGCCAACACCCCAGCCAGCAAAGGAGGATCTCTATCGCGCGTATTTCACCGGCGGCGTAACGGTCACGCAATCCACCAGACAGCTCACCAGCGATACACTCACCGTCTGGACACGATTCCTGGACAACAAGCTCCCTGAAGGTGTTTTCGGCGCTCGATCTGAATCGTCCGATCGGGGCATGGACATTGATTCAGGCCCCCGCGATTTTGCATCAACCCTGCCCCTCCCAATAGTCGCCATGATTCCGGCGCTCGCGATTGCAACCGCTGGGCCCGCCAACTCGCTCTTCGCCCCCCGTTCATCCGACGTCATACTCGCATGGCGGACCGAGGTCACGACAGCGCCGTTGTCCGCCTCGCCCGTGCCGAAAGAACTCACGGAGGGGAATCATCTCCACGCACGATTCACATCCGACAAGCCGGGCGGCGAATCGCGCGTGACCATCACCGACTCTGAGATCCGTGCCATCGGTGTCTGTGCAACGCTCGACTACGCCGCGACATCACGTCTGCTCGTGCTCTCGAACAGCGAAAGCTGGGATCGTGTAGACATGACCGCGCCCGCACTCGGGCGAATGGTCGGTCCCAACATCTCGTTCAACCTGGGTTCCGGCGTCGGTCAGATTCGCGGCCCCGGCATGTTGCTCTCGCTCCAAAGCGATCGGCCGACCGTTGTGCCACCCGCCGATCCCGACGCCCCGTTGCCCGATGATGCCTTCCGTCAGGTCACATGGACAGATCAGGCCGATTTCAAGCTCTTTTCCCGCAACAATCGCGTTGAAGATCTTCTCGAAGAGGCCCGCTTCACCGGCAACGCTCGCGCCCGCGACCATTCGTCACTGCTCGCGGGCGATTTCCTGGCGATTGAGTTTGATCGCATCGAGCGTTCGGGCAGCAAGCCCCGTTCAAGCCCGAAGAGGCTCCAGATTCAGGGTCACGCAGTGGCGATTGGTGGCCCATCGCCCAAGCACACCGATTGGGATCGCCCGCTTCCCGCACTCGACCCAAACCTCATGGCCGACATGCTCGACATCCGCTTCAAACCCTCTGCATCCGCCCGTCAGGATGTGGATCCGACCAGTCTCACCGCGAGCGGCAGGGTTCGAATTTCCGACCGTAATAGCTCGATGAATGCCGGTCGCCTTGTCGCCGAACTCGTTCGTCAGGGTGACGATGAGATCGGTGTCGGCGATCTCGTGGCCGAAGGCGGCGTCCGCATCGATCGCAAAGATGGCGTATGGACAACCGCCGACAAGCTCGTTGCCAGCGGCACCGAGCGATGGGCCGATCTTACCGGCGGTTCTGTAGCGCTCGGACGTGGCGATGGCTCCGTGATCCGCGGGCCTCAAGCTCATCTCGAAGAGGCCACGGGTCTCTTACGTATCTTTGGTGCAGGGTCTTTCGAGCACACCCAGTTCTCCGAGAGTGCCTCGCGTGCCGACCCTCTGCTCGCGGCACTCGCCGATCCGGATGTGCTTCCATCTACCATGAAGATCCGTGCGACGTGGTCGCGTGCCATGATGTTTGAGAACTATTCCGGTCGGATCGAATGTCACGGCGATACCGAAGTCTCTGCACGATCCGCTATCGATGGGCGCGTGGCCCGTTGCGAGCGACTCCTGCTCAACATCACCCCGGAATCAAACCTCGATAGTGGTCCTCTGCCTGCTCTCCCCGCGCCGGGCGGCTCGTTGCTCAAGGATATGAATGAACGCCAGCTCATCACCGCCGAGATGATTGGGTCTGCCCTTGAGCGCGATGGCGGTGCGCTCGCGAGCGTCAAAACATGGCGCTACGGGTTCTCGCCTGCGGGTGAACGCACCTTCGATCAGGTGCTTTACCTTGAAGCCCCCAGACTTCTCACCGATGAACAGACCGGCACACTCACAGTCCCCAGTGCCGGTCGCGGCCTGGCCTTCGATGCCGGCATGCAGGCCGCGACCGCGGGCTCAGCAGGTGCAGGGTCGCCAACCGTTGGATCAAGTGGCGACTCATCCTTCACCTGGCACGAATCACTGGTCTTTGTCCGTACGACGGGTGATCTGAAAATGCTCCGCGATGTCGAGCTTCAGCACTTGCCGCTTGGTGCTGCCGAGAAGATCATCATGCGCTGCAACGATCTGACCGGGCGGTTCGATACCCAGCAGAACGGCGGCGGGCGATTGCTCTTTGCCAAGTGCATCGACGGGGCATACGCCGAATCCGGATCGCGTACACTCACCGCCGACGAGTTCAACTACGACGGATTGACCGATGTCATCACCGCGACCAGCACTTCTGAGCTGCCCGTCGCTATCAACGACACGAATCGTGCCGCGCCATTGCTCGCCAAGCGACTCATATGGGACCGACGAATCGATCGTATCGAGATTCAAGAGCCCATGCCGATCACCGCGCCGATGACAAAGTGAGCGGCGTATCTCTTCCGCATACCGCGACGTCGATCAGGCCGAGGTCCGATCGATCACGCCATACTGCTCACGCTCGCCCCGTCCCCGCAATGGATAATCCTTCCGCAACGGGTGCGCCGGATACTCCTCCCAAAGCAGAATGCGGCGAAGATCCGGGTGGTTTCGGAACCGAATCCCCAGCATGTCAAAGACTTCTCGCTCCATCCACTCGGCACCGGGCCAGAGGTCGGTGATGCTTTCAAGATAGAGCGCGGCATCTTCAACAATCCCGTCTGTTGGGATCGAAGGGTCCAAAAAGACCTTGACGAAAAAACGATCGTCGCGATCAAACGCCAGCAGGTTGTACACCACCGCGAAGCGGCCGATCGTCGGGGTTGGATAGTTTAGATAGTCCACCCCGCCGATGTCTGACAGAAAGTTGTACTGCGTCTCTCCATTGGCTTTCAGGAAGCTCAACACCTCGTGCAGATCCGCTGGTTCAACGATCAGCGTGCTCTGACCGCGATACTCCGTTGCACGGAATCGCTTGCCGGGAAACTGGTCTTTCACCAGCTTGAAGGCGGGATGATCGAGATTCGGTTTAGTGGTTGTGCTCAAATTCAACTTCCTGATGCTTGTGCGTGGGGAATAGAAGAGTGTATCCACAACCGAATCATGGCGTACACCAGCCGACTTCGCGTGATGAGTCCGAACAGGCCCGCAACAGACCGACATTACGACCGGTTACTTCTTGGTCCGCACATGTTACACCGTCACGGAACTGATCGCCTGTCGTCCGATACCTCCTGTTCACCGGGATGACCCGGTGACCCGGCCCGACTGTTTCAGGGTCGCGACCAGCACGGCACCAACGGAGTACCACCCATGCTTTCATCTTTGCTTCGCAAGCCAGTGTGCATCGACATCACCGAGAGCCGCGAGTCCGAACAGGGCATCTGTTCGCTCTCCCGCGAGCAACTCATTGATCGAATCATCACGGTCAATCCTTCAGCGACGGCAACCTTCCTCGATCAGTTTGAAGAAGAGGCCCTGAGTCAATACCTCGATCACCTGACCCTGGCCTCGCAGCCCCGCGGAAGAGAAGCCCGCTGGATCCGCCCCAGCCGCACGCCCTGGGCCTGTACCGGCCGCGCCTGTGCATGACCTTCCCGTGAGACAGTCCTGATTCAAAATGGAGAGGGGCAACAGACCTCTCTCGCAAGCATCGGTGTCGGCGGGGGGTGGCGACCTCACCGACGCCGATGCTCTTTTTTTGGGATGTGCATGCGGCTTTACACCCTCCCAAACCAGAAATTCTCGGCCAGATTGGTTATGTGGCGGTCCAACTCGGCCGATGACATCTTTGCCGATCTTGGCCAGACGTTCAAGACACTGGGAAGTTCAGTCCGATAAGACCCCCGTCATGGTGCGTCGTTGGCGGCCAGAGCGGTCACCGGAGGGTGACCGTGCGAGAAACGCCGCGTAG
Source organism: Phycisphaerales bacterium (assembly GCA_038251595.1). GTDB lineage: Bacteria > Planctomycetota > Phycisphaerae > Phycisphaerales > UBA1924 > JADLCX01. The sequence continues at coordinate 15,724 of JBBSBC010000039.1, forward strand.
GCATTGTGTGGGCCGGAGTGCCCGTGGGAATCCGTCTGGTTCGACTGGAGGTCGAACCGCCATCTCGATGCTCGTTGGGTCTGCGTCGTTTCGGAGCGGAGTTCTCCATCGATCACCACACCCAATCGAGGAGCGCCCGCGTGACCTTCAACACCATGAACGCATCGCCTCAGACATCGTCCCAAACACTCCGCTCTTCGCTCATGGTGAGCGTCTTTGGATTGGCCGTTGCGTCGGGCTGCTCAACCCATGAGCACGTTCTTACTCCGACACCACCGTACTCAGCGTCGCAGACATCGGTCACGGCCGCAACTCAACCGAAATCCGCACAAACGCGGCGCATGGTCTCCGCCCGGCCCTCGCGACAGTTTGACCCTTTCTGGATCGAGGCCGCGGCCGATGCCGATCGCGCGATCTGGATGGGATATCCCTCCGATCCGACCGGCCCGGCGACATCGGGCGGTGAGATTCTTGCCCATCAGGCGAGCGAGATGAGCCTCCCGATCGACCCACGTGCATCCGGATACGGTGACCACGTTGAAGGCCTGACGCACGTCACACTGGCCACCGAAGGCGCCGACTTTGATCCTTGTCTTTCACGCGATGGCACGTTCATGGTCTTCGCGAGCACGCAGCACCGACCAACCTCCGACATTTACATGAAGTCGGTGAATGGCCGCACGATCACACAACTCACCTCAGACCCAGCGCACGACCTCATGCCGTCAGTGAGTCCTGATGGCCAGCGCATCGCGTTTGCCAGCAACCGTGCCGGCAACTGGGATATCTACGTGATGGCCGCAACAGGCGGTCAGGCTGTGCAACTCACCGCCGACCCATCTCAGGAAGTCCACCCATCGTGGTCACCTGACGGAAAGCGTCTCGTATTCTCCCGATTCGGCGAGATGTCGAGCCGTTGGGAAATGTGGGTCATGGATGTGAATGCCTCCTCAAGCCCCGAGTTTCTCGGGTATGGACTCTTCGCCAAGTGGTGTCCCAAGCCCGGCACCGGCACTGGCGGGCGCGACAAGATCCTCTTTCAGCGCAGCCGCGAACGTGGTGACCGCGCGTTCGGCCTCTGGACCATCGATTACAAGCCCGGTGATGCGAGCAGTCCGACCGAAGTTGCCAGCACATCTGTCGCGGCACTCATCAACGCAGACTGGAGCCCCGACGGCGAAAGGATTGTCTACGCCGCAGTCGAGAACCCCGGAATCGCTGATGCTGCGACCTCGCGGCCCGCTGTGGCCGATCTCTGGATGGCCAACATCGATGGTTCTGGTCGCGTCAACCTCACCAGCGGCAAGTTCATGAACCTCATGCCGACCTGGAGCAAGGACGGCCGAATCTACTTTGTCTCAAACCGCAGTGGAATGACCAACATCTGGTCAATGGGCACTGACAAAGCAATCTACGCCGCGTCTGGAAGCGGTTCAACGCCAGCCCCCGCGCCTCAATCCGAAATGGCCACCGTCCCTGATGAAGCCCCGGCAGAGAACAAACCCTGATCTCCCAAGTTCATGTCCCGACTCCCATGACGCGAGCCGTTGAAAGACCGCCGCGTCGATTGTCCAAGTCGTTGTCCAGACAGTTCAAGCGTGTTTCTTCGTGATTCAAGCCTCATCCCTTTGCATCGGGTGGAACCCGATGCCTCCGGCAGGACGCCATGAAAACCGTACAGACCATGTTCTGCGCTCGTGTTCTTTCTACCCGGCTCACCTGCCTGGCATTGTTGGCCGCAGTTGTTTCGGGCTGTCATTCCGCCCGCAAAGAAGCCGTGCTCGTTCCACCTGAGGTGCTTGTCGCCCCCTACGACACCTCCAATGGAGATGCCCTCTGGGCCGTTGCACCCTTGGGCAACGAGTCAGGCGTCTCAACCATCAACACCGATCTGATCGCCGATGCGCTCATTTCCAAGATCGATGAGATCCGCGGCGTAGCCTGCCTGCCACTGAACCGAACCCTTGCCGCCATGCAAGCCAGGAACCTTCGCTTCATCCGCTCACCGGCAGATGCTCGCGCCCTCGCTACCTTGCTTGGTGTTGATGCCATCGTCGTCGGCAACATCACCGCTTACGACCCCTACGACCCGCCGAAGATCGGGATCTCGCTCGCACTTTTCTCCAGAGATCGCAAGCCCGCCGAACCCTTTGACCCCATGCGTCTACGCAGTGCGTACCGCGATGCCGACTACCAGATTTCAAACTCCAAGTTCGACGACAAACCCGTGGCTGTTGTGAGCGAACACCTCGATGGAGCAAACCACGAAGTTCAGTTCGAGCTCCGACGCTACGCCTCCGGTCGTCACGATGCAGAGAGCGCACTCGGATGGAAATCTCACCTGGTAAACATGGATCTGTACACAGAGTTCGCGGCGTATTTCGCCGTCTCGCGGCTGCTTCAACAGGAGCGTCTGCGCGTCGGCCAGCCGGCTGCACAGCCGACTGCCACGACATCCGCCCCGGACTTTGACAACCTGCCGCGCTGACCGTCGCCCACCATGTCCGGGCCGCGGCAATCGCGGAACGGAGCGGTCGAATGGACTCGGTCGAACGCGGAAACCCTTCGCTACCTCAAACCGCACCCGCCTACGGACCTGACGCCGTGGGTACCTCTTTCCCTCGAGAGCCGGTGACCCTGGTCAAGGGTGCCCACCGCTGGACATTTACCTGCGATGCAGGTGATGAGGCTGGGCTTTTGCGCCGGCTGAGCGAACTCGCCGCTCGCACAGATACACCTTTCGATTGGTTTGATGCGGCCCTTGTGAGTCACCAACTCAGCAAGAGGCTCAAGTCAGGCCTCTATCGGATCGATGGCGGTGATACCGGAACGTCCCCGTAACTCCGGGTGCCTGGTTTTAATTTCTGAATCACATCACAGTCCCCTCACTCGAACACCTGAATTCACGATCGACAGCCACTCGGGCAAGTTGCCCGAGCCACGGACGGCGGCACATCGGAGCAATGGATTATGAGCACACTTCCCATTATCGCAGCGTTTACCAGTTACCTGATGGACGAGCGGCATTTCAGCCATTACACCGCTCGGTGTTACGGTGCCGATCTTCGGCAGTATGTCGAGTATCTCTCGGAAGAGGGCGGAATCGAGATCAGTGATGCTGATGAGAAGAGCGTCTACGAGAAAGTGGCAGGCTCCGCCACCGCCGCTGAAACCGGTGTTGCCGCATCAATCGGCCCGAACACGATCACTCGCCACATCGTTGATGCAACGCCCGAAACCATCCGCCTCTTTCTCAATCACCTCGGGACCAAGGAATATTCATCCGCGACCATGGCCCGCAAGATCGCGACACTCAGGTCATTCTACAAGTGGGCCGCACGTCGCGGCATCACACGAACCAACCCGATGACGGCCATTCGCACGCCGCGCCAGGCCAAGCGCCTTCCCAAAGCGATCACGGTCGATGAGATCGAGCGGCTCCTCGCGACCCCGAGCGATAAGGATGTCCTCGGTATGCGCGATCGCGCCATGCTTGAAACCCTCTACTCGACCGGAATCCGCGTCAGCGAGCTGGTTGGTCTGAACTACGAAGATCTTGATGAGACCGGCGAAGCGATGCGTGTTCGCGGTAAGGGAAAGAAAGAGCGCATCGTGCCTCTTGGCACCCACGCACTCGCCGCTGTGCGCCGCTACATGCAACTCGTGCAGAACGACCCGCGTTGTGCCGGATGGTGGAAGGACGATGGCATAAACAAGATTCGCCCCCTCTTTGTCAACAAGCACGGCAAGCGTCTCAGCTCGCGCTCGGTCCGCCGCAAACTCGACAAATACCTGATCCAGGCCGGGCTTGACAACGACATCAGCCCGCACACGCTCAGGCACTCCTTCGCCACCCATCTGCTGGATAATGGCGCGGATCTGCGGACCGTGCAGGAGATGCTCGGCCACCAGTCTCTGAGCACGACCCAGATCTACACCCATCTCACAACCCAGCGGCTCCAGGCGGCATACGACAAGGCCCACCCTCGCGCCGAATCAGCGTAAGCCGACGGCCCTCCGCCAGCACTAACGCGCCCGATCTTCGTTCTGCACGATCACGGCAAGTGTGACTTGGTCAACAAGTTGCTCCGTGGTCGTGCTTTCGTTCATAGGGATGGCCGACATCAGCCGCTGGGAGGAGTCAAGCACGACAACGACCGATTCTCCTGATCCGGTGAACAGTTCAGCGGTTGACTTAGGCTCGGTTGTCCAGGCCAGTTGATCGCCCCACACTTCACGCTCACTCTTCAACAGCGTAAGCAGAACATCAGCGGGCGGCGCCTTATCCCACACAATCACCTGTGCGAAGTTCACTGATGGGAGCGAGGGCTCTGCCACTTCGCCTTTCTCCGCATCCGGACGATTGAGCGCTGCCGGAAACGCGAGCATCGACTCGCGTCTGATGCGCTTCAGCTCCGCGGCAAGCTCGCCGAGCCGCACACGCCCGACGACCCGCTCACCACTCTCGATCCTTGCCCGGTCTTCTCGAACAAACACCATCACCAATCGCTCGGTGCTCGCGATTGGGTGAAACTCCGCCGGCGGCACAAACAACTCCTTCAGCTTCACACCCCGACCACTCGCGGCCGTAAGCTGCATTTCCGGAACGGTCGAGCCGGATCGCAGGATGCCCGACCTCGGCTGCAACTCCGTCAGACTCTTGACCTCGATGCGACCGCTTGTATCCAGCGCTACATTTTCAGCCCTGCAAGGCAGCACGCGGCTGAAGCTCATGCGTATCAGCGTTTTGGGTGCATCGAGCCTGACCTCCATCGACTGAACCACATCCGTCGCAACGACCATCGTGAGTGTGCCTCCGTCGCACCGTCCCGATACGGTCGCACGATTGGGTTGCCGTGGGTCCGCAACCGCCTGTTCCCATTCGATGTGCTGTGCATACACGCCAAGCTCTCGCGGCAGGTCTGCATCAACGTGCTCAGACCAGTTCAGCAGATCGAGTTGAACAACCGGCAACGGAGGCATCACCGTTCGGAGCGCATGGCTTGTCAACAGTTCCGCAAGTGTGGTGGTGTAATACGTGCCAGGATTATGCATGTGCGCGGCCACCACACGACCATCCGCCGCCAACACCTGAATTGCCCCAAGCTCGAAATAGATTCGTGTGGCAGGTTTCGCATCAGTTCGCCGCGGATCGAGCTTCAGCACAAACGCGGAGCGCGAGATTCTCCCCACTTCCGGGCGCACTTCAACGCTCACCCGCTCACAGACCGGACCTGTCCGATACCTCATCGCCGCCTTTTTCAGCACATCACGAACAGTCAGTGCGACAGGCTCTGGCTTGTTGACGGCAGGCTGTTCGCCAATCGATGCACCAGGCCAGACCAGGATCAATGCCAACCCAATGGCTCGAACGCCTCGGGCGCTAGACTTCCGAGAGCTGGTCATACCCAGCCAATCGCATAGAAAATCCCCGTAAACACAAGGTCGGCAATGACGATCGCGACGATCGACTGAACCACTGTGCCTGTCGTTGCATTGCCCACACCCGCTGCGCCACCCGTTACTCGCAATCCGTTCATGCACGATATCAGCCCGATCAGCAGCCCGAAAACCGACGCCTTGCCAATTCCGGTGAGAAAGTCCACCAGCTTCACCTGATCAATCGTGTTTCGCCAATAGACATCGCTCTCGATGCCCAACGCAAAGACACCGACACAGTACCCCGCGCCAACAGCCATCAAATCCGAAACCACCGCAAGGCACGTCATGCTGATGACAGCAGCGATCACCCGCGGCACCACCAGGAATCGCACCGGGTTCAGCGCGTGCGCCTCAAGAGCCTCGATCTCCTCCCCCACCACCATCGTCCCGATCTCCGCGGCAATTGCCGCGCCAGCAAACCCTGTGAGCACAATCGCCGCGATCAGCGGCCCAAGTTCGCGCATCACGGCCACTCCGGTGATGTTCGCAACTTTGTCTTTCTGGCCAAACTCTTCCAGCGGCGGCGACATCTGCAGCGCAAGAATGAAGCCCACACACCCGGAGACCAGCGACACAATCAGCACCGACCTCACCCCGATACGCACTATCTGCGAGACGATCGCACGACGCCCGACCCGAACCTTTTTGTTCGTGACCGATCGCACGATCCACCCGACAGTCTCAAAGAGCAGCCAGAAGGCCGAGCCCACCAGGTCGAGCATGTTGATCACACGCCGACCTATAAACTCCAGAAATGTTATGGCAACGTTGGGCGGATCGACAACATCTGACATGCTTGGTCACCCCGAGGTTCATGCTTCAAGCAACAAGAGCCGCATCAGTATCTGAAACAATCGTGAAGACGGTGTCGAGCCGCGCGATTTCAAAGATTGATCGCACCTTGCCCTGCATGCCGCAGAGCACGAGCTTTGTGCCGCTCTTTCGCGACATCTGCATCGCCTCAACCAGCGTTGCGACACCCGATGAATCCATGTAGGGCACCTGCGAAAGATCAATAATCAGCCGCTGTGGGCGCAGACCGTGCAGCCGCTTCAGCTCTGTGCGCAGAACAGGCGAAGCCGTCAGATCGACATCGCCGATCGGTGCGACCGTTGTCGCGCCATCGCGCGTCTCGCAACGGATCGTGATGTTGTCAGGATTCTTCCGCGAATCAGCCATGAACTCCTCCGCCGCCACAGGCACGCCCATCATTCCGACCCACCATAGGCGCTGTCGCCGGCTTGTTGGTTGAAGTCGAATCATTCTCCACGCCTTCAACGCTCTCGCGCCGAATCTTGACCATCGTCAGGCGCATCCCGATCGGCTCACGTCGTTCGTACCGAACTTCGTCCATCACCGATTTGATGATGTGTACCCCCAGCCCGCCGGGACGAACTTCCTCAAGATCGCGACTCTTGATCTCCGCCGGGTCGACCTGCTTGGCCTCATCTTCAATCACGATCCGCATCAGTGTCGGGAATCGCGTTTCAACACTCCCCGGCACAACTCCATCACCCCCATTGCCCGATCTATTTCCCAATCCGTTCCCCCATCCGTTGCCCTCGGGAAACAGGCTGATCCAGATCGGTCGGTGCGGGTCCCGGTCATACCCATGCCGAATCACGTTGCACAACGCCTCATCCACCGCCAACGCAATCTGCGATGATGCTTCTTCCAGAAACCCCAACCGCCGTGTCGCGGCGGCAACCAACTCTCGCGCGGCACTGAGATACAACGGGTTGCTGCGAACCTCCAGACAGATCTCCGCAGGGCCGGAAGCTGCATCGGAACTTGCTCCGGAACCCTCACCAACATCGGGACCAGCGGCCGCGAGCCCTTTCCCGGGAACTACCTCCGCTTGCTTAACCGAACCTTTGCTCGCCATGCGTGCTTGTCCGAGTTGTTTACCCACCCGCCCCATACACATCAACTCTTTGTTCGCTCAAACCAATCCTGCCAACTCTTCATCGCCGCCTCACGGTCCGATCGCGAAGCGAAGTGCTCATACCCAAAGGTCTGACCCGTACGCTTCTCCAACGCCCTGACCGCCAAAAACCTCACCGCCGGGTCATCACTATCCAAGGCTTCGATCAACTTGCCAAGTGATTGTCGGTCTTCCTGGCCACTTGCCTGCTGAATCGCTCGTATCCCCGCACCTGGGTCCGCCTCATCAAATCCTACAACCGTGCTCGGGTCGGTACACCCACCCACTGTTGCCAGTCCTACCGCCACCAAGATCCTTACCGCCATCCTCCGCACTTTCTTGTTCCAGTTGTTGGCCATTCCTGACAAGATCATAACCCCTATCCGGCTCCGCCGTATTTCCCACCATCGGCCCATCCTACCCTCACCCCTTTCTTTGCCAAAGTGCGATCATGGCCAACACGACCAACACCCCGCAAGCCGCCAACGTGCCCACCAGCTTTCCTCACGATGAGGTCGTGGTCATCCTCGATTTCGGCAGCCAGACCGCCCAGCTCATCGCTCGCCGCATCCGCGAAGCGGGAGCCTATTCCGTCCTGCTCGCCCCAACGGTGACCGCCGAACAACTTCGCATTCTCAATCCCAAGGGCATTATCCTCTCGGGTGGACCTTCGAGCGTCTATGAATCGACCGCACCACGCTGCGATCCCAACATACTGAAGCTCGGCATCCCCGTACTCGGCATCTGTTACGGCATGCAGCTCGCCTGCCAGTTCATGGGATTCAAGGTTGAACGGGCTGAGAGCCGTGAGTTCGGTCGCGCTGGCCTCCACATCAAAGACCGCACCGACCTCTTCGGCGCGATCCCCGAAAAAACCGCCGTCTGGATGAGCCACGGTGACCAGGTTCAACTTGAGTCATCGGGTGGATCTGCACACCCAACCGGTTCTCCAAACGGTCCGATTCACAACCCCACCATTGATATCCTCGCCTCCACAGAGACCTGCCCACTCGCCGCTATTCGCATCTGCACACCCGAGCTTACGTTCTACGGTGTGCAGTTTCACCCCGAAGTCACGCACACGCCGCACGGTGTCGATATCCTGCGAAACTTCCTTTACGAAGTTTGCAAGTGTACTGGTTCATGGAAGATGTCCGACTTTCTTGAGACCGAGATCATGCGTGTCCGTGAGAAGGTCGGCCCCGCCGCGGCGGGACGCTCGGTCATCTGCGGCCTCTCCGGCGGAGTCGATTCATCCGTCTGCGCCGCGCTCCTGCACAAGGCCATCGGCCCGCAGCTCCACTGCATCTTCATTGATACCGGCCTGCTACGCAAGAACGAGCGAGAACTTGTCGAGACAACCTTCCGCGATCATTTCAAAATCAAGCTCACGGTCATCGATGCTGGCGATCAGTTTCTCGCGGACCTCAAAGACATTTCCGACCCGCAGGAAAAACGCAAACGCATCGGCGCCCGCTTCATCCGCGTCTTTGAGAAAGCCCAGCAAGATCTAGGCGGCGATGCACGGAACTACATGCTCGCGCAAGGTACACTCTACCCCGACGTGATCGAATCTGGCCACGGACACGCCGGCCAATCCGCCAACATCAAGCTGCACCACAACGTCGGCGGGCTTCCAGAAGACATGCTCTTCACACTCATCGAGCCCCTTCGCGATCTTTTCAAAGATGAAGTCCGCAAACTCGGCGAAGTCCTCGGCCTTCCCGAACAACTCGTCTGGCGTCAC
>JBBSBC010000040.1:0-24750 GCA_038251595.1 Phycisphaerales bacterium
CCCCCCACCACCATTCGCCGCCGCACTCGCCTGCGCGATCAGTTCCGTCGCCAGAATCTCCTCCTCACGCCACACCATGCAGTCCTTCAGCGTCGCATCGATATCAAAGTCCCGGTGCAACCGATGATGCACCACCTCGATGTTGTCCACCAGGCAGATAAACAGATCCGGCTTCAGTGCCGCGATCTGGTCATAGTCAAACGCCGCGAACAACCCGTGACGCCACCGAAACGTCGCGTGGGTGTTCACGATCATGTTCTTCTTGTCCTTCGACTCCGCGATCACATCCTTGAACGCCGCCCTCCGCAGCGAGTTCAATCGCGAAATCGGCAGATCAAGAATCCGCCCCGGACGTACATCCTTCCCTTCCGCATACATGATGTCGCCGATGTTATACAGCGCGCACCCGCCCTCCTCCCCCTGCTGCCCCGCCAGATCGGCCGCCGCCTTCAGATAGGGCTTCTTATCCATCCCAATTTGCCCGGTAACAATGGCTCTCATACCACGATGATATCGCGCTTCATCAATCAGGATCGGGCTTCAGCTCTTTGCTAAGATGCCCCTATGGCAAAGGCAAACGACCTGCGGAACAAGCTCTCCAACCAATCAACCCAACTGGGCTCGGCACCCGGCGGCCTCGGCGGCAAGGGCGGCCAGTCCGAACTCAGCAAAATGATCCAGGCTGAGTCCAAACGCAAGGCCGGCGCATCCGGCACCGGTCACGTCCTCAACAAGCAACTCGGCGGCAAGGGCGGCGGCCACGGCCCCGCTGGCGGCTCGGGCGTAGCCAAGGGTGTTCCGCGCCGAGCCAGCACCAACAAGGGCAAGTGATCCGACCCCCATCTATCGTGTACTGGCGATCATTGCCGATGTTCGCCCTGCTGTAACTTGGCTCCGCGGCCACACCGATCCGCCAACAGGATTCATCACATGAAGAACGCACGCCTCATCAGTATGCACGCCCTCACGGCGGTCGCCACCGCATCATTGATCTTCGCGCTCGGCGCGGGCAACACCTCGACATCGGTTCAGCCAGACCACATGGACCCCGCCTCAGTTCAAAGGGCGATGGAGGGATACATGCAATCGATCAAGCCCTCCGCCAACCACAAGCATTTCGACCAGTTCGTTGGCGACTGGCAGACCACGACCAAAATGTTCATGGCCCCCGGAATGCCCCCGATCGAAACTTCCGGCACCGCCAACTTCGAGCTGATTCTCGGCGGGCGCTTCCTCCAGCAGCAAACGACCGGCACCTTCAAAATACCCGGCGTGGATGGCCAGATGACCGAGATGCCCATGGATGGAATGGGCCTCTTCGGCTACGACAACAACCGCAAGCTCTACACCATGGTCTTCAGCAGTTCCATGGACACCGCAATCTTCAGCGCCTCCGGCGGCATCAGTCAGGACCGCAAAACCATGACCATGTTCGGCGAGATGGACGAACCCCTCACCGGCGAGGTTGGCAAGGCCGTGCGCCACGTCACCAAAATGATCGATGCCGACCACTTCGTCCTCCAGATTGCCGAAGTGATCTACGGCGAGCCATTCACCGTCGTCGAAGTCTCATACTGGCGCACGCCCAAGCCCGCCGCGGCACCCGCTTTGAAGTAAGCTCGCCAAAACCATCGCAACCCGATCGATCACATCCGACACGCACCCGCGCCCGCGACCGTTTTCGTGCCCGCGTCAGCCAAGTGCTGCGCACACATCGCGATCAACATGTGTCTGTCGATCGGTTTCGCCAGGTAGTCGTTACACCCCGCATCAAGACACCGCTGCCGATCGTCCGCCATCGTGTGGGCCGTGAGCGCGATCACGGGCACCGTGAGCCCTTCAGTCCGAAGTACCCGTGTCGCCTCATACCCATCCATCTCCGGCATCTGCATATCCAACAGAATGAGTGCGTTTGGCGAACCCCAATCGCACGTACCGGTATACGCGTTCACACCCTCGCGCCCAATGCACGCCAGCTCAATCTCCGCCGCCGCCTTGGTCAGGTAGTGCGAGATGAGCCGCTGATTGTCCGGCCCATCCTTACTCAACCCCGTTGCTGTTCGGGTGGCGGTATCAACCGAAGGGTCGGGTGCCCCCACCGATAACCCTTCCCTTCTCGCCTGCGGTCGTCCCTCTACACTCCTGCCCTATGGCCATCCTCATCGACGCAAGCACCAAAGTCATCTGTCAAGGCATCACCGGTTCTTTCGGTGCTTCCCACACCAAAGGCTGCTATCTCTACGGCACCGACCTCGTCGGTGGTGTCACACCCGGCAAAGGCGGCCAGAAGTTTGAGATCGACGCCAAGAACAGCGTCCCCATATTCGACACCGTGAAGCAGGCCGTCACCGCCACCGGCGCATCCGCCACCATGATCTTCGTCCCCCCCGCCTTCGCGGTCGATGCCATTCTCGAGGCCGCCGATGCTGGCATCCGCGTCATCTGCTGCATCACCGAGGGCATCCCCGTGAACGACATGATCCGCTGCCGCGCGGTGCTCGATGAGTTGAACACCGGTATCGGCATGCCGGCTCTCCCGGCCGGCGCAACCAAAGCCATTTACCTGATCGGCCCCAACTGCCCCGGTGTAATCACCCCCGGCAAAAAGACCGGCGGCGGCACAATCAGCGACGATCCCTACACCTGCCGCAGCAAGAGCGGCGGGGGTGGTTGCAAAATCGGCATCATGCCCGGCTATATCCACACCCATGTCAGCGAATCCACGTCCGGCAAGGCCGTCGGAATCGTCAGTCGCTCCGGCACACTGACCTACGAAGCCGTCTGGCAGACCAGCCGCCTCGGCCTCGGGCAGAGCACTTGCGTCGGCATCGGCGGCGACCCGATCCGCGGCCTGAACCACATCGACATCATCGAGATGTTCGAGCGCGATCCCGACACCCACGGCATACTGATGATTGGTGAGATCGGCGGCTCCGACGAGGCCGATGCCGCCGCGTACATCAAGAAGCACGTGAAGAAGCCCGTTGCCGCATTCATCGCCGGACGGACCGCGCCGCCAGGCAAGCGGATGGGACACGCCGGAGCCATTATCGGCGGAGCCGACGACACCGCCGACTTTAAGATCGCCGCCCTTCAAGCCGCCGGCGCCAAAGTCGCACTCAGCCCCGCCGACATGGGCATCATGATGGCCCAAGCCATGGGCCTTCAGTAGTACGGGCCGCTGGCCCGTTCCCTCATAGGTGCCTCATGCTTCAAGCCTGAGTCCGCCAATTGTTAGAATCCCCCTCCCAGAGGGAAGGGGTCCGGGGGGAGGGTTATTCCTCCCGAAGTCATCCGTATCTCCAACCTCACCCCAACTACCAACAGCCTCCCACCCACAGCAGTGACCCGCCAGTCCACGCCTACGCTCAAACGCATTGACCATCATCAATACATCTCCTCCCGGCCCGCACGCCCAATCCCCATCCGGCCGCTGGATCGTCCCGACTCACGTCCTCGCCGTCACACTTGTGCAATCCACCTGGATGGCCGGCACCTTCCTCATGCCCGTCCTCGCGCGCAAGCGCTTCGGCGCGAACGACTGGCAGACGTTGCTCATCACCGCAACACCCACCATCTTCTTCTCCCTCTCCATTTTCTGGAATGACTACTTCAACCGCCGCACGCTCGGCAAATATCTGCTCACCTACTGGGCCTTTGCCTGCCTCCCGCTCGCCGCCATCGCGTTCGCTGAAAACTTCTGGATGCTGTTCATCCCCCACCTCCTCACCTGCATCGGCGGCGCGGGCTACCACCCCGCTTCCGGCGAGTTGCTCAAAGGCCTTTATCCCGACAACGTTCGCGGCCGCCGCTACGGCTTTGTCTGGGGGTCTTCAATGGTCATGAGCGCTGCCGGTGCATACATCATCGGTCGATGGATGACGCGAGATCCCGAAGCCTTCCGCATCTTTCTTCCCGCTGCGGCCCTCATCCAGCTCTTTGGCCTGGGCGTCTTTTATACGCTCGCGCGTGTCACAGGCATCTCGGCACGCAGGGCCGTTCAATCCGCCTATCACGATGGAAACTATTCCTTCGCCGCACGCTGGAAGCGACTCGTGCGCCCGATCGCGCACATGGGCCAGGTTCTGCGCGATGACCCGATTTTCGCCCGCTACGAAGCCGCCTACATGACCTACGGCGTCGGCTGGATGATCGCCTACGCACTCCTCCCCATCCTTGTCACCACCAAACTCAACCTCGACTACGACGCCATCGCCGAAAGCACGCACGTCAGCTATCTGCTCGCGATGGTCGCGATGATCTACCCCGCAGGCCTTCTCATGGACAAGCTCGGTGCGGTGCGCAGCACCGGCCTCTCGTTCGCGCTCCTCACCATCTACCCCATCGGCCTCCTTCTGGCCCGCGATTCGCACGAACTCCTTGTCGTCAGCATTGCCTACGGCATCGCTCACGCGGGCGCGAGTGTCGGCTGGATGCTCGGCCCCGTCTCGCTCGCACCCTCTCCCGAAAAAGTCCCGCAATACGTCGCCATCCACGCCACGCTCGTCGGCCTTCGCGGCAAGATTTTTCAGTTGCTCGGCGTCGGGCTCTACACACTCTTCGGCAGTTTCATGATCCCACTCCTCATCGCCGCCGCGGCCTACGCATGGTCAGCGGTGCAGATGTGGAAGCTCAATGATCGCATGGCCAACGCCAAAGCCACCGCCGCACTTCCACCCAGCACACAACCAGAGAGCTCCAGCACCGCCGCCGCGTGATCCACGCTCAGCACTGATTGGTTGCCTTACATAAACTATCCCCATGCAACGCATCACCCTCATCTTCACCCTCACGCTCATCGTCTGCTTCGCCGCGCCCGCTCGTGCCGATCGACCGGCGGTCGAGCTGGTTCTCGAGCACATGGAACGCGCGGTGCTCGCTGGCAATATCCCCGACTACCTCAAGCACATCGCGACCGACGATCCCATCTTTCTCGAAGAGCAACAGAACTGGGCCGCGGACCTGAAGCTGCACGTTCCAACGCTCTTCGACCTCTCCATCTTTGAGCCCGAGCCGGTCAAGTCACCGTCGCCCGACACGAAGCCCGACATGAAGCCCGACACGAAACCTGCCGAAGTGTCGAGCGTCAGACCACCCGTCTTCAATGACCAAACCGGCATCGCGACCTTCGAGCTTCGCATGGATTGGACCATGCCCAACATCGGTCGCGATGGCAAGGATATCTCAAGAACGATCTCCTACCCCGCCATCTTTGCACGCGTGCGCGATGCACAAGGCGATGAGCATTGGGTCTTCAAGGGTGAAGAGTGGTCATCCATCGAATCCTCCGTGCAGATGATCGTGAACGAGGATTCTCATCTCGTCTCCAAGGCACCCAACCGCTGCCTCTTCTATCCCGGCTTTGAGGATACCGCCGCCAACGTTGTCGCAATCCTTCCCGAAGTGCGCGCCCACGTGGACTCCGGCTTCGAGAACGTGATCGAGCACGTTCAGGAAGTGAAGATCTACCCGTCGATGCGCCATCTCCAAGCCTCGATCTACCTCTCATATGTCGATGGCCTTTCGGGCTGGAATGAGCCGGGCGAATCCATCAAACTCCTCGCATCAAAGAACTCCGGTAAAGATCGACTTCGACCACTCCTCGCGCACGAGTATGGCCACGTCGCCACGTTCGAGCTGGGCGAGCACTCCAACAACATGCCGTGGTGGGTGCTCGAAGGTGTTGCCGAACTCTCCGCCGAAAGGTACATGTCCAGGCCCGATGCCGATGCCAACAAGCTCGGGGTAGATGCGAAGTTGATGGTTGAAAGCTGGGCCAAAAGCGGCAAGCTGGCCGCGTGGGCAGACATCACCGACTTCCGCTCCACCAAAAAGGACTTTGGTGGCCACGTCTACAAGCAGGGTCAGCACATGCTCGGCTACATCTCCGAACGCTTCGGTCGGTCCAAGCGCAACGCATGGATTCGCGCCATGGCTCAAGGTTCAACGATTGATGAAGCCACCAAGCTCGTGCTCGACATGTCCTTCACCGCACTCGACGAGGCATGGCGCGCATCGCTCCCAGCCGTAGAAGCCGACAAGTCCATCGAAGATTTTCCACCCAGTTGATGATCTCACAAATGCAGACGTGCACGCGACATCAGTGATGCCCGCCCGACTTCGCGGCGGTCTTCTTGTCCGCGCCAGCCTTCTTCTTGTCGGGCGCCTTCGCCGACTTGCTCGACCCGTGCCCGTCCGACTTCTTCGCGGCCCCGTGTGCATCATCCTTCTTCGCCTTCTCCGATGACTTCGCCCCGTGGCCATTATCATTCTTAGGCTTGGCGGCAGCCTTGTTCCCATGGCCATCATCATGCCCGCTCGACTTTTTCGGCGCGCCATGATCGTCCGACGCCTTCTTCTCGCCTTGGCCCCCGTGGCCATCGCCGTGCGCAGCGGCTTTCGGCGCAGGCGCATGCTCGCCCGGCTTTAGCAGCACTGCCGGATCGCTCGTCGGTTCGTGCGCCGCATCCGCCCCACGCAGCAGCAGATATCCCCACACGCCCATCGCCATCATCATCGTGTAGACCGCCATCCAACTCAGCGTCTGTCTCACCACCGATTTCATCCCCATCGTGCGCTCTGCCAACGGCGCGAGCGCACGCGCCACAAGATCACCAAGCCCAATGCGCACGCGCTTAGGTGCCGCGGCCATCTGCACCGTTGCCGCTGCCGCCACGGGCTCGACGGGTTTGGCCGCTGATGGTGTCGGTGTTCGTTCGTTCGCAGGCTTGGCCGCCACACTTGACAATGGTGAATCTGTCGCCGTTGCTGGCGCACTCGACACGAGCATTGATGCCTCTGCCTGGCCCAGCTCACCTCTCGCATCACCTTGACCAGACTGGCTCGCATGATTGTCCGCAAGCACCTCTTCGGCCGCCGCGGCGAGCGCTTCATCAAGCCTGTCGATCGCACCCGGCGCATCAGGCTCGCGCTTTGCAGGTGGCGCTTCAGTCGCATCAACCGAACTCACCGCCGAAGCCGCAGGCACCGTGTTCGTTGCCGCTGGCACCACAGACTTCGCGGCCTCAAACTCTCGACTCATCTCCTCAAGCACAGATGCCGGATCAACAAACTCACTCACCTCTTCTGGCTGCTCAGGGTTGATCGACACCCCTCCGACTTGCGTCGGCGATCCGGCCTCCGCCTGCTCATCCACATGTTCAGGAACGACCGAGGCAAGCTCGTCTTCGGTCGAAGACTTCTCAGTCGCTAAGGGCAATAACGATGGCGCATCTCCGTCCACCGCAGCGGGATCAGGCCCAGCAAGTTCCGAAGCTACATCGGCGAGCAACTGATCGACCGACTCAAGCGCGTCGATCGCCCCTTCACCCGCGTCCGCACCCTCGACACCCAGCAACGAATCCATCGCCGCGCCCAGCTCCTGTTCAGAAGCGGTCGCGTCGGGATGCGTGGGCAGGGGGGTTGGAGGACGTACTTCAGACATCGTTGGAAACAAGTGCAGGGTGTGCAACGATCATGGGGCCGCCCGACCTCGGGACCAACCCGAATGCCGGACATCGCACATCATCGACGGAACGCTTACCCGACTCAAGACCCAACAAGCCGAAGAATCGGTAATTCTCGCGCCGACAACGGCGTTATTTGCATCTTTTCGGTCAGAACCGGTGATGATGACCGGCGTAGTCAACAATACACGTCACCCGGCCATTCGGGCTTCACGCCAATCTCCGATCAAACATGCACCGAATACTCATTGAATCCAAGCTCCCGCCCACCGGACAGTTGGTCGCCATCGATGGTGATGAGGCTGCTCACGCCATCCGCGTCAAGCGCCTTGAGATCGGCGATATGCTCATGCTGCTCGATGGCGCGGGGGCCATTGCCGAAGCAACCATCGAAGGTGTGACCCGTGCGGCGCAACGCAAGGATGGAACCATCCTCGAAGCAAGGGTTGGTAAGCGACACGAGGTTCAACCCGCGCGCCCGATGCTCGAGGTCTTCGCGGCCACGCCAAAGGGGGGACGGGTTGATGAGATGATCGATCAACTCAGCCAGATCGGCGCGGCCGCGTGGGGGCCGCTTGAAACAGTTCGCGGCGTCGTCGAACCGCGCGAACGCAAGCTCGAACGGCTCGACCGCATCGCGCGCGAGGCGGCCAAGCAGGCGGGACGGGCGTGGCTCATGCGCATCGAGAGCTCGCACCCGTTCGTGAAAGCTCTGGACACAACCACCGCTCGTGTGATCCTTGCCGATTCGTCCGGCGAGAAGTATCAGCGCGCCGACCACGGGGGTGGCACACCTCTCCGACTCCTCATCGGCCCCGAAGGCGGCTGGACAGCCGAGGAGCTCAACTCAGCCCGCGCACGCGGCGTGCAGATCACACGATTCGGGCCGCACATCATGCGTATCGAGACTGCCGCCGCCGCCGCCGCCTCAGTCATCATGGCGGAGTCATAGCGTTCGGTGTCATCGGCAATCTTGTGCAGCAAGCGCAACCTGACCTGTTCGATTCGGTATACCTTCTTGTCCAATCACGTCGAGAACGTTTCCACCGGAGCTTCATCATGAGACTCAAGCATCTGTTCAACCCCTTGACCGCCGTTGCCCTTTGCCTGACCATGGCTTTGCCCGCTGCGGCGATTGATGAAGCGCACAAGAAACAGGCCGAAGAGATGGTGACCAAGGCCATTGCGTTCCTGAAGACCAAGCAAGACAAGGCCACCGGCGGCTGGGCCGTTCCGCCCGAAGGGAGCAAGCAGCCCCACCTGCCCGCCATCACGGGCTTGGTGATTAACGGGCTGCTGCTCGACCCCAAGGCCGACCAAAGCGACCCGATGATACTCGGCGGCATCAAATATATGCTGAACTTTCAACAGTCCGACGGCGGCATATATGATAAGATGCTACCATCTTACAACACGGCCATTGTGCTATCCGCGATCAGCAAGTCCACACTCGCACAGGCGAAGGATGCCGTGGTTCCCGCGCAACATTTTCTGCGCAAGCTTCAGTACAGCGAAGACTCCGATGCCACGCTCGGCGGCGGCGAAGCCCCCAGGAAGGTTGGCAGAGATCATCCCTTCTACGGCGGTGTCGGGTATGGCAAGCACGGCCGGCCCGATCTCTCCAACACCCAGTTCATGCTCCAGGCACTGCAGGATTCGGGTGTCTCTCCCAACGATGAGGCCGTGAAGCGCGCGCTCGCATTTGTCCAGCGAACACAGATGCTCGATGAGGCGAACGACCAACCGTACGCCGACAAGAGCAGGCAGGGTGGGTTTGTCTATTCAACCGCCGAGAACGCGGAGTCGGTTGATAAGCAGGCGGGGCAATCGCAGGCGGGCGTGATCGAGGAGACGCTCGACGACGGGACGAAGGTCTCGCGGCTGCGCGCGTACGGATCAATGACCTACGCGGGGTTCAAATCGTACCTCTACGCCGCGCTCCCGAGGGATGATGCCCGTGTTCAGGCCGCCCTCGGCTGGATCAGGAAAAACTACACGCTGGCCGAGAACCCCGGCATGGGCAACGACGGTATGTATTACTACCTTGTCACTTTCTCGCGTGCGCTCGATGCGTGGGGACATGAGACGATTGATATTCTCAAGACAACCACTGATGCCGATGGCAAATCCACGCAAGCGACCGAGCAGCGCGATTGGGCCAACGACCTGATCGATCGTCTTGCCCAACTTCAGAACCCTGATGGATCGTTCAAGAGCATCGACAAGCGCTGGATGGAAGACAATGCCGAGCTGATCACGGCCTACGCGCTGATCGCCCTTCAGCAGGCCACACACTAATCGATCGGTCTATTGACGATCGGAGCAAGGGGCCTTGCAGCAGACAACTGGCGTGTGATATCGAGGAGTTCTCATGCTTCGCGTAGCCCTCGCACTCCTGATCGCCACAACCACCTTGCCCGTCTTGGGAGGCGCAGCCGAGGCGCAGCCGACATTCGGCCGCCCCAAGGGCAAGGGCAAGCCCGCCGCCCCATCGCCATCGCCTGATGATGCTCCGCGCGAGCTGGGAAACGGCGATTCGCCATCCATGCCCGATGCTGAATCGTCTACTGAGTTTGTTCCATCACCCGACGCATGGGCCGGGAGCGACCCGGCGCAGAAGAAGCCCGCCCGCGATGTCGAGCCTGGCAAGACCTACACCTGGCGTTCAGCCGATGGGCTGCGATTTGCCTACACGATTCCAATCGATTATAAGTCTGGCGAGGGATATGACATTGTTGTTGTTTGTCACCCCAACGCCTCCGACTTTCGATGGGGCATGGTCAACCACGCGCCGGGCAAGCCGGAACCCGATGCGAAGGCCGCACCATCGGCCTCGGATATCTCTCGGATGTTCAGGCCACACGCCATTGTGGTGAGCGTTGATGGTCCGGGCGCACACCCGAAGATGCCCGACAGGCGATCGTTCCCATGCACGCAGGCCGCGGCCGTTCGATTCAGGGATTTTCTGCTCGAACTCTCGCGGACCATGCCGGGGAACCGGATCTGTCTGTATGGCTATGGCGGGGGTGGCGACCCGGAGACCGGCGGGGCGGGCGGGACGTTTGTGGCGTATTTCTCTGGCGTGTTCCCCAATCTTGCGGATGGCGGGGTGGTGGCCTATGGCGGTGGCGAGCTGACGAGTGAAGCTGCAAAGCCGATACAAACTTATGTTCCGGCTGTGTATATCCATGGTGTTAAAAACACAATTGTTCCATTCTCATCCGCGCTGCGGGCGATCGAAGCGCATCGGAGCATCGGCAACCGGCTTGTGCGACTGCGTGCGTTGCGTGCGTTCAACGACTACCCCAACCCTGTGCGCGTCTCCGAGTCGATTGACTACCTGATCGGCGCGCGCACCGACAAGGCCGCGGAGTGCCTCGCATCGGTCGAGGCACTGCTCACACCAAAGTCGGTGGATGAGTACGACTACGCCGCGCCGGTCTGGTATGCGGGCGCGAGGGAGTTGCTGGCACGCATCCTGAACGAGCCGGGCCCGCTCACCGGGGCGATGCCCTTTGAGGGCGATGCCGTGCCGACTGATGAAGTCAAGACCCGCGCGCGTGCGCTGATCTCGCTGATCGATGCCGAGGCCACCAAGCACATCGGCGTGATCCGCGAGACGCTGCCGAAAGGCACAAAGGCCACGGACCTCTATCTTGATGGCGGTCCATGGCTCGGCCACCTGATCGCCGCACGCGACGACTTTCGCGGCGTAAAGCCGATGGACGACTTTGCCAAAGAACTCGGGCTTGATGAAGCGATCGCATCGCACGCACTCATTGCGGAAACCCTGCAAGAGGCCTGGTCGCCCACCGACGAGGTCAGCAGTTTCGCGGCCGCGATCGAGCACATTCCGCACTGCTTTCTCAGCGAAGGCTTGCCGGTCGATCTGCTGGCCCGGATGAAGGGATGGAAGCGCAAGGCCCTCGGTGCCGAACTCGCCCTCGATCCCGAGTCGCTGGAAGGATATGAGAACATCACCAACTGGGATGACGGTTACCGCAAGGGACTGGATGCGTATGAGAAGGTCTGGCGGGGGTGGCGGTTTGAAGGCAAGAGTTTAACTGTACCTTAACGATTGTTTCCGGCCTTGAACCTAAATTCATGCTAAGTCAAACAGTTATGTATACTAGACTGGCGAGATTACCAGAATGATGATCTCCGCCATCTGACACGTTTTACGTACAGGAATTTCTGATCAATCGCGCAACAGCGACCGGTGAATGATCGTATCGGATGTCGGCCCTGGACGGAGGGCCGCACGGAGGAACGATCATGGCGGTTCGGCGGAACGAGTCGATGGGGTTTGTGGATGCGATGCTGGACGAACTCGGCGGGCCGCGGTCGGCGGCGCTTCTGGAGAGGCTCGACGCGGCCACGCCGTGGGAGACGCTCGCCGCCCCGATCCGAAGGCTTCCCGAGTACAACGCCCCCGGCGCGGGGCATCCCCCCTGGTGCCCGGTGCTGATGCTCAAGTGCCTGATGCTCCAGAAGTGGAACAACCTCAGCGATCCCGGGCTGGAAGAGAACCTCAAGGACCGGATCAGCTTCCGCAAGTTCGTTGGTCTGTCGTTCACCGACAAGACGCCCGACGAGACAACGTTCGTGAAGTTCCGCCAGCGTCTGCGTGAGGCCGGGATTCACGACAAGGTCTTCGCAGCGGTGGTGAGGCACATCCAATCCAAGGGTCTGTTGGTGAAGGAAGGCACGATGGTGGACGCGACGATCATCGAGGCCCCGCGCGGGCGGCCGCGGCCGGATGGCACGACCACACGCGATCCAGAAGCGAGTTTCACGGCCAAGCACGGCGTGCCGCACCATGCGTACAAGGGGCACATCGCGGCGGATTTGTCCGGGATCGTGACCGACTACCGCTTCGGCACGGCCAAGGAACACGACTCGAACCACATCGATGACCTGACGATGCACGAGAAGCGGCTGGTGCTGGCCGACAGCGCCTACTCCAGCGCCGAGCGACGCGCGGAACTGCGATCTCGCGGCGTGATCGACGGGATCATCTACAAGCGTGTCCGTGGGCAAGCAAACCTCTACGACTGGCAGGTGCGATGGAACCGGAGGGTGTCGGTGCTGAGGGCCCGGGTGGAGCATCCCACCGGGATGATGAAGCAGCAGCTGGGCTACAGACGGGTGAGGTACCGGGGTCGAGAAAGAAACGAGTTTGACTTCGCGATGACCCTCGCCGCCTGCAACATCAAGAAAAGCCTGAGCCTGAAAGCAGCCTGAACAGCACACAGACGCCGCTCGAACCTGCGACGTGGTCACACGCGCCGAATCGCGACGAGGCGGTGGGAGAGGTATTGATCAGATGTTCCTACAGTACAGCAGCTAAACTCACCTTGGCTCGTCACACATACCCACACCCGCATCATCACGGCAATGCGTAAGCCATTTACAAAAGCCGTAGTTATGAAACTTTGCAGTCACCTCTTTGTGTGCATATTTTCGCTTGCCTTCTTGGCAAAGGTCAATGCTCAGCCCGTGCGTTTCGAGCTGCGTCTTGTTCCTCAGTCAGGTACTGTCACATCCCCGGCGGGGGCTGGCGTGATCGATCTTGCCGCCACTCCCAACATCGGTGCGAACGCGGATCGTACGCGTCGCTTCGAGCTTCAGTACCGCGTTCTCGACCTTGATCCGAACGATGCCCTCTTCGTCCCCGCTGGACTTGCGGCCGCCTCGATCAACATCACCGTTGGCAACACGACCGCTGGCTCGTTCGACCGCGCTCAGCTCAGCCGCTTTGAGGCTTCCACCAACACCCCCCTAACTCCTCCGTCCTCACCCGACCTCTCGGGTCGTCCCACACCGGCAGCCGCCGCTGGCCGCACCGGGCTTCACGCGCCCTACCGCGGCGGTCTTTCAAATGCGAACGACAATACCCTGCCCGCCAACGGCAGAATCGTGACCAACGCGGCCTTCCCGGCCGCCAATCCAGGTGGCATGCCCCCCACACCGGCTGGCCCCGTCACCACGGGCATCATGGGTCTCCTCCCCCTCTCGATCTCGCAGCCCAACCAGGGCAACGTCAACATTGGCTCTGACAACACCGCCTGGTTCGGCCTCTACAGCTTCACCTTCACCGCGGCCGACGGCTTCGGCGGTTCGGGCACAAACGTCACGATCACGGCTGCGGCCGAAGCTGACCCCAACACCCAGAACAGTTTCGGTTGGTTCAACGACGGCACCGCCGTCCCCGTTTCGTCGGGCAACGCGGTTGACGCGATCGTGACTTTCAACATTTCTGCTCTCTCACCGCCTGGCGCTTGCTGTCTTTCAGATGGCACTTGCCAAACATCTGATTTGATTACGTGCACTGGTCCAAACGTTCAGTTCCAGGGAGGTGGAACAACATGCATTCCGAATCCTTGCCCGTCGCCCGGTGCGTGTTGTCTCTTGGATGGTTCGTGCGCGCTGCGTGTGCCGATTGCTTGTGTACCACAGATGGGTTCATTCTTTGGCAGCGGCACAATTTGTCTGCCCAATCCGTGTCCGCCGGTTGCTGCGTGTTGTTTCGCCAACAGTGTCTGCTCAGTGCTAACTGCGGCGAACTGCAACACACAGGGAGGCGTGATGCTCGCGAGCGGTTCGAGCTGTACGCCGAACATCTGTCCTCCACCTTACGCCTGCTGTCTATCAGGCTTTGTCTGCCTGATCGCCTTCACCGAAAGTGACTGCAACGCCGCTGGCGGATCAGCGCTTGCACAATCGGTGTGCGTGCCTCAGATTTGCTGCCCGCTTCCTGTTGTTGTCAACCAGCCGCAAAACGGACTGTTGATCGTGCCGCAGCCGATCAGCTTGTCGGTAGATGCGACACATCCTGGCGCAGTTGCTTATCGGTGGCGAAGAGACGGTACACCGATTACTGACAATGGACGAATCGTGGGGACTGGAACGTCGGTACTTTCATTCACGAGCACGCAGCCTCAGGATTCTGCAAGTTACGATGTGGTGGTCACGAGTGTCTGCGGCACGACGGCCATCACGGGTTCCGCAGTATTGACACTCTGTACCGCACCGATGATGTTGGCGAACCCAGCATCGCAGAGTGTGGCCTTCGGTTTGCCGCTGACACTGAGCGTTCAATCGTCGGGGGTTGGTGGGTTGGCTTATCAATGGCGAAAGAATGGGTTTCCGCTGAGCAACTCGCCGAGAATCTCAGGAGCCACGACCCCGACCCTGTTGATAAGCACTGTTGAAGTGTCAGACGATGCTACGTACGACTGCGTGGTCACGAACCCGTGCGGGTCGGTCTCCAGTCAAACCGCCATCATTACCGTGACCTGCAATGGAGGCGTTGCCGACTGCAACATGAACGCTCTCTGCGATCTGAAGGAGTTGGCCGGACTTCGCGACCTTACCGCCCCAAACCCAGAGACGGATGATCGTTTCGGATGGGCCATCGCCATGGATTCCAGCCGCGTGCTTGTCGGTGCGCGTTCGCGAGACACAGCAAACGGTATTGATACTGGTGCGGCTTATGTATTCCTGAACAATCCTGCGGGAGCGACACTCGAACAGGAACTCATCGCCCCCGACGGCGCAACAGGAGATGACTTTGGCAACCAAGTTGCGATTGAATCGACGTGGGCTGTAGTTGCCGCGCGATCGGCGGATGTCGGCGGACAGTCTCAAGCGGGTGCCGTTTACGTCTATCGACTGGTCTCCGGATCATGGCAGTTCTTCCAAAAACTGGCAGAGCCAACGCCAACGTTTGCCGCTCAGTTCGGGCACGGTATTGATCTGAGCGGAGATCGTCTGCTTGTCGGTTCCTTTCAGGGGACAGCCGCACAGCCAAACTCTGGCGCGGCGTATGTATACCGATTCAACGGGTTGAACTGGTCACAAGAGTTCGCGATCGGTGCGCCCGATGGGCAATCTGGCGATGGGTTCGGGATTTCCGTTGCGATAAGCGATCCGTACTTGATTGTCGGAGCCCCGTATTGCGTGGAGAATGGAGTTTCCTCCGGCGCGGCGTATGTCTATTTCCGTGGTTTCTCTGGGTGGATCTTTCAGAGCAAAATCGTGCCGCGACAGCAACAGTCTGGTGAGACATTCGGTGAGTTGGTTGCCATCAGCGCGAACATTGCCATGGTCAATGCCCCACGTGAAACCGTTGGTGGATTTCCATCGGCGGGGGCGGTGTACATGTTCCGTCGCACCGATACGAGGTGGACCCAGCAGCGGCGACTTGTTGCCGAATCGCCACAGGCGAACGAGTTGTACGGTTTCTACATCTCACTCGAGGGTGATACATCCGCGATTGGCGGATTCAATCGCACGGTCAGCGGCATCTCGGGCGCGGGCGAGGTGGAAGTATTCAAACGGTCGAGCAACTTCTGGGTTCGCGCAGATCGGATTGACTCACCTAAGCCCGAATCACCAGGGTGGTTCGGTTACTCTCTGGCAGAAGCCGGGGGGCGACTCGCGGTTGGCGCATTTCGTGGTTCAGCAGGAACAGTGCCGCACGCCGGTTGGGCGCGCGTCTTCGACCTCAATGCACTTGATTGCAACAACAACTTTGTGCCTGATCTGTGTGAGATTGCCAATGGAGCAGAAACAGACACGAACGGGAACAGCATCCCTGATGGGTGCGAGTCGAATGTGTGTCGTGGAGACTTCAACGATTCAGGCGTAGCGAGCGTTCAGGACATATTTGACTTTCTGGCCGACTACTTCGCTGGCAACCTGACCGCCGATTTCAATAACTCCAGCGTGTTGAGCGTTCAAGACATTTTCGACTTCTTGTCGGCATACTTTGCTGGGTGTGCCTAGTAAATCGTTCACCGTATCAAACTCGGCTATCGCTTTGCTGGACAAAACGCAAAAACCCCGGTCTTTCACCGGGGTTTCCGCAATGGGCCTGGGCAGGCTCGAACTGCCGACCTTACCCTTATCAGGGGTACGCTCTAGCCAACTGAGCTACAAGCCCGGATTGTCGGCCCGGCGGATGGTTCCGTCGGGGCCCGTGGGGGGGCCGCTTGCCGACCCTTGGGGCGAACGATAGCCGGGTTGTCGGCAATCGGCGAGTCGGGTGGCAGAAGGAAGGGTCGGATTGGCGGGGCGGAAAGCGGTTGGGCACACACGCGGCCGCCGGCGCGGTAAGCTGGGGTCATGCTGAACGCTCTAGTTGAGTTGCCGCGTCGTGGGTTGGCTTGCCCCTTGATAGGAAAGGCGATAGGCCTGGTGGTGGGTCTGGTGGCTGGCCCGATGGCCGCGTTGCCGGCCGCGGGACAGACTTCGGCTGTTCCGGCCGCAGCGGTGCAAGCAGCTACTGCGCAGGCCGCGGCGGTGGTGCCGCTGGCGGAGCGGGTGAAGGGCTCCATACCCGAGTGCATCGGGTTTCTGGTGGGCGGGCAGGAGGGTGGTGAGGGCGATGCGCGCGCGGAGTGGCCGTATGAGGGTGTGTATCGGGTGCGCGGGCAGATCCCGATCGGGTATCGGATTGGCGGGACCTCGATCGTGTGCGTCGCGCTGCTTCGTGCGCCCGGATATGCCGCCGATGAGGCCCGCAAGGGCGCTGTGGTGCGGAGCCTGAAGTTTGTGAAAAAGTCACTGCACGATCCGCTGATGAACCCTGACTATGAGGGCGGATACGACGTGCGGGGGTGGGGCTACACATACGCGCTGAACTTCCTGCTCGCGATGAAATCGACCGGCGCGGTGGATGGACTTCCTGAAGACCTGAAGCCGACGGTCGATGAGCACATTCGATGGTGCATCGATGCGATCCAGCAGACGGAGATCAACGAGGCGGGCGGGTGGAACTATGCCCGTGCGCCGGGAAAGAAGACGGTCTGCCCGACATCACCATTTATGACAGGTCCGACGTTGCAAGCCCTGTTTGAAGCGCGCTCGCAGGGGTTTGCGGTCGAAGCGGCGGTCGTGGATCGTGCGCTCAAGGCCCTCGAGCGCGCACGCGCTTGGTCGGGGAGCGTCGCCTATGCGGGCGATGCGAAGGAGAAGCGGCCGGAGAAGGTGCCCGGATCGGTCGGGCGCATGCTCGCGGCGGAGATCGCGCTCTATCTTGCAGGCCGCTCGGATGTGGCCCGCATTCGCGGGGCTCTCGATTCGTTCCTCGTTCACTGGGAATGGCTCGATCAACGGCGGGCCAAGAACGGGACACACGAAGGCCCGTATGGGATTGCCCCGTACTACTTCTACTACGCGCACGGCCAGGCGGCACAGGCGATCGAGCTGCTGCCCAGGGACGATCGAGCCGAGTATCGCCGGAGGTTGTACGAACGGTTGTTCTCGGTCAAGCTCGAGAACGGGACATGGAACGATCGGGTCTTTCCGCGGACAGCGAGCTACGGAACATCGCAGGCGCTGATGGTGATGCTTGCACCCGAACTGCCGGAGCCGGCGCGGTGGGTTGCGGATGGAGTGAAGAGCGAGAAGTGAGACGGGTGGTCAGGTGGGGATCGTCGATACGTGTGGGCGCGCGGATACCGATCCAGCAAGCACACACGCAGAGAGTCGGCAGGCACACCAGCGATGAGCGGTGTGGCTTGGTCGGTTGCACAGGCTTTGTTGCTCCGCTTGCGCGCAGGGCTCGGTGGGCGGAGGCGGGTGGGGGATGCTGGTCCGAAAATGCTTGAGAGTGCCCATGTTCACATTCGCGAGATTGCCCGCGTGCGCCAGATGGGATTGGCGCGCGGGCTTCATGTGGGTTGGGTAGATCGCGGCATGAAGGGTGCCGATGGGTGTGTTGCTGGTACATATGGTCAAAGGTTGACCATGCTGGCCAGGACAACTGTTCAGCTGGAGCACCCGGACAATGGCTGTCCAACGCTCACATCACGGGTTTTCGCTGGTTGAACTGGCCATGGTCGTGGCGATTATGGGCGTTGTGGCCATGATCGCCGCGCCGCGCATGAGTTCGGCGGCGACCACGGCGGGGCGATCGGCCATGCGGGCCAACCTGCGCGTGCTGCAGGATGCGGCCGACGCGTACGCGGCGGAGCATAACGACCTCAGTGTGGCGCGAGAGTTGGATGGCACAGTTTCGGATGAGAGCGTCTTCCTGAAGCGACTGGTAGGGTACAGCGATGACCTCGGGAACATAGGCACAGGCATTTTCGGGCCTTACCTGCTGCGGATTCCCCGGAACCCGGTGAACAAACTCGACACGGTGCGGATCGATGGCTTGCCGCCTGGAAGTGGTACAGCGGGCTGGTTGTACGACACGACGCGGAACCGCTTCTATCCGGATCACATGAACACCCGGTTGGCCGCAATGGCTGAGTCGGATGCGGTTCTGGGTGATAGCCGGTTGAAACCTGTTCCGGTGGACGTTGCCATCGAGGCGCTCGGGAAGTAGTTTCGGCTCGAGCGGACGCAGCTATCCACCTGTTCAGGGTGTGCAGATGGGAAGAATGTTGAGAATTTGCCTCATTGTCGTCCGAGAAAGTCAAAGGCTGGCTCGGTATTGGACGATGGGGTAGTCGGTCGCGGGTGTTTGTGACCCGAGTCGTGAAGAGCGTGAGCCAGGCACGGAGTGTTGGCGGGCGCTTGGTGGAAGAGTCCCAAAGGTCTGATCGACGCGGAGTTGGCCCGGAGGGCTCGATTCTGCGGGCGCGACTCACCCGCAAAGCCATGCAGCAGCAGGCCGCGAGCGGGTCGGTTTTTCCGTCCCTCCCGTCCCCGTCCTCCCTCCCATCAGTACCCCCAAGAAAGGCTTATCCATGTCGAACCCATCCATGAACGCACACAACCTGAATACGCACCAGACGACGACGGTCATTGGCCCAGATACGCATATCAAGGGTGAGATGGTGTTTGATTCGACCGCGCGGATTCTCGGGACGTTCGAGGGTCGGATCGCGGCGAAGGGTGAGGTACAGATTGGTGAAGGGGCGGCGTGCAAGGCCGCGGTTGAAGGGACAAACATCATTGTTGATGGATTGATCGAGGGCGATGTGATGGCCCGCGAGCGTGTGCAACTGAACAGCAAGGCCCGCGTGGTGGGCGACATTACGGCGACGACGCTGGTGGTGGCCGAGGGCGCGAGCTTTCATGGTAACTGCCGCGTAGGCGCGGAGGCGGGTCGGAGTGTTGGCAACAAGGATGCGCGCCCGACGGTGGTGGTGCGTCCGGCGATGAACGGGCCGCAGGTTCAATCGAAGCCCGCCGAGATCGAGGCGACGCTTGCAGGGCTTGAAGAGCGGCTGTCGGGCATGACGAATCGTCGAGAGAGCTTCAACGGTGCGGAGCGCGGTGTTTCGCACTGAGTTATGGATGCGGCGGTTTAGGTGTTCGCTAACCCTCCCCCCACCAACCCCCCACCACCCCCTCCCTCGGGGAGGTGGAGCACGTAGCGAAGATGCACTCGTCCCCCACCGAGCGAGCCCGACCTTTGGCTCGCTCGGTGCTTATGCAGAAGACGGACCACTCGGGCGCGATATGGGTTCAAGCTCAAACACTCCGCAGCCAGCGGCGACCGCGCGAACGGTGGAGTGCTATCACTGTCGCGAAAGTTTCGATGTGCCGCTGAAGGCGATGTCGATCTCGTGTCCGTGGTGCTACAAGCGCGTGACGCTGGATGATGTGGTGGTGAAGGAAACGTGCTGGCAGAGCAAGCTGCAGACGTGCGGACGCTTGCTGGTGCAGCAGAAGGGCTCGCTGGTTGCTTCGTTGATTGAAGCGCGGCAGGGGATTGAGATACTGGGTCATGCGGAGGGGACGATCACGAGCGGTGGGCCGGTGCTGATCGGGCCGAAGGCGCGGGTGAAGGGTGATGTGACGGCACCATCGATCTGGATGGAGCCGGGAGCGATCATCGAGGGTGGGTATTTCAGGATTGTGGGTCCGGATCGGCTGGCCAAAGGGCCGAGCAAACCGCCGCAGGCTCCGGCCCCGGTCGTGGTCAAGGTGAACGACCGCTCGACGGTGGTGATACCCGCGTGGCGGCCGATCATGAAGCCGGGTTGAGAAACAAGAACTTCAGACCAACTGACGGACATCGCTCTGCAACGCGGCGGCGATGCGCTGCGACTTGCCGAGAGATGATCGCTCGGGGTCACGCGCGATGCGTGAGACCGAAGACTGAAGGACAGCGATCCATACACGGAGTGCAGTTCGCGTGAGGCCGCGTGCCCTACGTGCGGCGGCGAGGGGATGCTTGTCGCAAGCGCGTTGGCCATCGGGATCGGCGGCTCAGCATGATGTTTCCTCTTCCAATATATCGTACCGAGCTGGAGGTTGGTTGCATTCAGGTACGATGGCCGCTAACACTACCCTTCGTGTGTTCCGAACATTGCCCGAGATTGGAGCCGCCCTCATGCCGTTTGCCGCTGTTCAGAGTTTCATGCGTGAGCGTCAGATTGACGGGTGGCTGATCCATGACTTTCGGGGGAGCAACGCTATCTTGTCGCGGCTGGTGGTGCATCCGGAAGGGAAGCGGCGGTTCACCACGCGGCGGGTTGCGCTGTTTATCCCTGCGCAGGGTGTGCCGACACTGGTGGTCAACCCGCTGGATGCGGGGCAGTTTGTGCCGCCGCATGTTGATGCGGGGCTTGGGTGCAATCGGGAGTTGTACATCTCGTGGCGCGAGTATCAGGATGCACTGGGGAGGCTGATTCGGGCGGCAGGGAGCACGGGGCGGATTGCGATGGAGTATGCGCCGGGGTGCTCGCTGCCGGCGGTCTCGAATGTTGATGCGGGGACGATCGAGCTGGTGCGTTCGCTGGGGGCAGAGGTGGTTTCGAGCGCGGACCTGATTCAGGTATCGATCGCGCGGTGGTCGGCGACGGCGGTCGAGAACCATGCCCTGGCCTCTGTGCAGGTGGGGCGGATCAAGGATGATGCGTTCGCGTATATTGGCGAATCGGTGCGTGCAGGGCGGGCGATCGACGAGCGTGCTGCACAGAAGTTTATTCAGGACCGGTTTGCCAGTGCCGGGCTGGAGTTTCCGGATGGCCCGATCGTGGCGGTGAATGCGCACGCAGGCGACCCGCACTTTGATGTGGCCCCGAGTGGATCATCACCGATTCGCAAGGACGACTGGGTGCTGATTGATCTGTGGGCACGGGTTCCGGGTGAAGTTAACATATTTTCGGATATTACCTGGTGCGGATTCTGCGGCCAGAAGTCGGGGTGCCCCGCGAAAGTGCTGGATGTGTTTTATGCGGTGCGCGATGCGCGGGATGCGGCCCTGCTGTTTGCGCAAGAATCGTGGAAGGCGGGAAGGCCGGTGCAAGGGTGGCAGCTCGATGATGCGGCGCGGGAGGTGTTGATCGCGCGGGGTTTGGCGTCGGGCATAAGGCACAGGACGGGGCACAGCCTCAGCCCCGGGCCGATGGTGCACGGGTTGGGAATGAACCTCGACAATCTTGAAACACGCGACACGCGGCTGATGCTGCCGGGGATCGGGTTCACGATCGAGCCCGGAGTGTATTTGGCGGGCGAATCGCCGCGAGGCTTTGGAGTGCGGAATGAAATCAATGTGTATGTCGATTCGGCGAAGGGGCCGGTGGTGACGAGCGGGAAGCAGGATGAGCCGGTGTGGATGGGGTGAGAACTGGAACTTGCCGGTAGTTTGCCGAAGAGTCACACGGTGATGGTTTGGCGGTGTCTTATGGGTGGTGAAGAAGACCACTCACAGGGAGAATGCCGATGCTGTCAGAGCTCACATCCAGAACTCGCGGTTTCAAGATGGGGGTATCGATACTTGTTGGCACAGGCGTGCTGGCGTTGCCGAGTCTGGCGAACGTGGCGGGTCCGATACCGATAACTACGCCGCGGGTCGCTGGACCGGATGTGATGACCGTTGCGGCCTATCCGCGCGGATCGGGCGATCCGTCGAATGCCGCGTTAGTCTATTACAAGGCGTGGATGGACCCGGCGTTTGAAGCGCTGAGCACAGCGTGCGCCGAGGCGTATCGTGCTGGCGATGCCGCATGGAAGCCTGACGCGGAACTTACCAAGCAGTTGGTCGGCCAGCAGGGATTGATCGCGAATCTGTTGCGTGGATCGCAGGCACCGGAGTGCGATTTCGGGATTGAGTGGTCGCAGGGGATCGGGACGTTGCTGCCACATTTGGGGAAAGCGCGGGGGACGTGCAGGATTCTGGGGAGCGATGCGCGGCGGTGCGTGGCGGAGGGGAAACTGGATGAAGCGGCTGAGCGTGTCGCGGCGTGTTACCGGATTGCGCGCCACGTGGCGCATGACGGGATCATGATTTCAGGACTTGTGTCGGTGGCGATGGCGGCGAATGCGGATTCGCAGGTGAACGCGTTGATGAACGGAACACACCTGACGGTCGCGGGGAAAGAACTGCTGCTGGCGGAAGGACGGAAGCTGACGGTGCCGGATGCCTTCGGAATGAAGAAGGGCATCGAAGGGGAGCGGCGATGGACGTGCGACTGGCTGAGATCGTTCTCGACCGGGAAAATGGCGGGGATGCTTGTGGCTGACCAGATCGTTCCGCTGGTCGCACGTGAAGATGACCAAACGCTTGTCTCAATGATCGGCAAGATGGATGAAGCGAGTGTGAATGCGGAGTTGGGCCTGAATGTGAAGTATTATCAAGATGTGTTGAATGTCTGGGAGGCAGCGGATGCTCTCGACCAACTCATCGAGATCGAAGCGAAGATGCGTCGGGGAGAGTATGGAACGATTTCGATGGTGGTATCGCCAGCGGTGAGCAAGGGATACAAATCAGACCTGCAAGGTCGCACGCAGCACGCGGAGTTGCTTGCTCGACTTGAACGCCACATCGCCCTCTCACGTTAGTTTGACCAGAAATCGCATCGATCACCACGGCGATACCGATGAACGACTCGAATGTTCGCCAGCTTCTTGTTCATACCAACCGTGGCGATGATCTCGCCGCGGCTGGGTTATACAAGGTGTTTGCCCCGCGAATGCTGGCGTTTGCGAGGGCGTTTCTGCGTGAACAGGCCTCGGCGGAGGACTCGGTGCAGCAGGTGTTTGTGCGGATTCTGACCCTGAAACCCGCTGAACTGGAACGGGTTGAGGATGTGGGCGCATGGTTGATCTGGATGACACGCACGACGTGCTTGAACACCGTTCGCACAAGGGCTCGATCAACCTTGCGCGAGAAGATGCGGATGGGGCACACCAAACGTGTGGCCATGGACACGTGTGAGGCGAACGATCCGCACAGTGCATTGCTTGAGGCGATCAACAGCCTGCCGGACGATCATCGCGAACTCCTGCTGCTGAAGCATGTCGGTGGACTGACGTTTGATCAGGTTGCCCTGTCGCTCGGGCAGAATCGGAACACGCTTGCCTCGCGCTATCGGGCGGCGATGGATCATGTTCGTGAACGACTTGAGAATGTAGAGGCTGAACGCGTCATTGTTGAAAGAAGAGGTGTGGCATGAGTGACTTGCAGCCCCGCAGAGTCGTATCGGTTGGTGAAGCTGTTGATCAAGTCGATGGACTTGCACTCAGCCTCATTGCTGCCGAGCAAGATGCGGGTGATCGTCCGCCGCGTGAGTTTCTTGAAGCGGTCGAGCGGCGGGGGCAGTTGCAGCGTGCGCGGCGGTGGCTGCCGATTTCGTGCGTGGCGGCGGCGGCGATGATCGGGCTGGCGGGGATGATGCTGGCGGTGCGGTTCGGGGCGGTTGCTCAACCTCCGAAGTCGGTGGTTGTCGATGATGCGCAGAACGACTCGGCGGCACCAACAGCGGCGAACCTTCGCACGCTCAATCGCGATGTGACTTCGCCCGAGGGGCTGCGGCTGGCGGGGAGCGGGGCGCGACCAGCCGATGGGACAAGTGATGCACGCTCGGAGACGCTTTCGCCGCGTGATTCGCGTGGTGCGGATCGCATCGACAAGCTCATGGGTGAGAAGTGATGCGGTAGGCCGCCACCTGATTGGGCGCGAGAATAGCGAGCGGCTTGAACGCGGTGAACTTGCCAACCGTGCTGGCCTCAGCTTTCACCGGTGATTGCGATTGCGTGATGAGATCAAACGCTTGCGAAGTGCCGCTCAAGGCTGAGTGGTTTGCTGCGAGTGCGTACTCACTCACGGGCTTGTTGGTGAGGTTGATGACAACCAGCAGGGATTGCTGTTGGGTCTGGCGCAGAAAGGCGTAGACGCCGTTGTTCCCTGAATCGACGGGGAGGTAGGCACCGTGGGCGAGCGCGGGGTGTTCGCGTCGTAAGGCGATGAGTTGCTTGTACAGCGCAAGGAGCGACTCGGGCTGCGAGGATTGAGTATCGACGTTGAGGGTCTGAAACTCTTTGTTGACTGATCGCCAGGGCTTGGCCGAGCTGAACCCTGCGTTGTCGGCGGAGG